>JBFIFO010000082.1:0-17153 GCA_041602815.1 Alphaproteobacteria bacterium
CCGGCCACCCACAGCGTACGATACCGTTGGGTGGCCGGGTGGGGGAGTGGGCCGGTGCCGACTCCATGTCAATGGATAAAGCAATCGCCGCCTCATCCGAAGTCGAGCCCTGCGAACACGGCGAACCCCATCGACATGAAGCCGGTCAGGATGAAGGCGAGGCCGAGGCCGCGCAGGCCGGCCGGTACGCGGCTCTCGTCGATCCGCTCGCGCAGTGCGGCCAGGGCCCAGATGGCCAGCGCCCAGCCGACCCCGGAGCCGAACCCGTAGGTCACGCTCTCGGCGAAATCGTAACGCCGCTCGACCATGAACAGGCTGGCGCCGAGGATGGCGCAGTTCACGGTGATCAGCGGCAGGAAGATTCCCAGCGAGCGGTAAAGGCGGGGGAACTGGCGGTCGAGGATCATCTCGAGGATCTGCACCGTGGCGGCGATGACGCCGATCGAGGCGATGAGGACCAGGAAGCTGAGGTCGACGTCGCCGAGGCCCAGCCACGCCAGCGCCCCGGGGCCGAGCAGGCCGCCGAACAGCAGGTTATTGACCGGCACCGTGATCGTCTCGACCACGATCATGGCGAGGCCGAGGCCGAACGCCGTCTCGAGGTGCCGCGAGACAGCCAGGAAGGTGCACATGCCGAGGAAGTAGGCGAGCGCCAGGTTGTCGGCGAAGATCGCACGCAACAGGAGCTCCGTCATCGCCGCGCCCCGCCGCCGTGATCGTGCGGCGGCGCCTCCGCCTGCTGTTCCGGCCGTATCGTGCGGATGACCCAGACCAGCAGCCCGAGCAGGAAGAATGCGCTGGGCGGCAGGGCCATCAGGCCGAGCGGCGTGAACCAGCCGCCCTCCGCGGCGGTCGGCAGGACGGTCGCGCCCAGAAGGGTCCCGGCGCCGAGCAGTTCGCGAACCGCGCCGATCACGACCAGGATCAGGGCGTAGCCCAGGCCGTTGCCGATGCCGTCCAGCAGGCTCGCCGCCGGCGGGTTCTTCATGGCGAAGCCCTCGGCGCGGCCGAGCACGATGCAGTTGGTGACGATGAGGCCGACGAACACGCTGAGGCGCCTGCTCATCTCGAACATGTAGGCCTGCAGCACCTGGTCGACGACGATGACGAGGGACGCGATGATGGTGATCTGGACGATCAGGCGGATCGATCTGGGAACGTGGTTGCGGATCAGGCTGATGATGAAGTTCGACAGGGTGAGAACGGCGATCAGCGCGGCGCTCATCACCAGGGCGGTGGACAGCGAGGTCGTCACCGCCAGCGCCGAGCAGATGCCCAGCACCTGGAGCGTCACCGGATTGTTGACGAGGATCGGGTCGACCAGGGTGCGCGTCCGGTCGCTCATGGTTGCGCCTCGCGCCGCAGCCGGTCGAGATACGGCCCGTAGCCGTCGGGGCCGAGCCAGAACCGCAACAGGTTGGTCATGCCGGTGCCGGTGCGCGTCGCGCCCGAGATGCCGTCAACCTGGTGCGGGTCGGCCGCCGCGCCCTTGACCACCTCGATACGCAGCGTGCCGCCGGCATCGGCAAGCTCCTTGCCTCGCCACAGGCTATGCCAGGACTCGTCCGCGACTCGGGCGCCGAGCCCTGGGGTCTCGTCCTGCTCGTAGACCGTCAGCGCCGCGATCGTGTTGAGGTCGCTCTCGAGGGCGAGGTAGGCCTTCAGCGTCGACTGGTAGCCGGTGCCGCGCACCGGCAGGACCACCAGCCGCAGGTCGCCGTTCTCGCGGATCTCGAACACCGTGGCCACGTCCTCGCGGCTGCCCAGCCCGGCACCGTCGCGGGCGGCCGGCAGCTCGGTGCGCGTGCCGGGGTCGCGCTCGGCATAGGCGCCGCTGGCAAGGTCGACGAGGCGCGCCTCGGGCACGCCGCCGCCGAGGACGTCCATCATGCCCGCCAGCTGCGCCGCGCTCGCCGCCAGCCGGTTGGCGTCCTGCAGCGGGCGCAGCGTCACCGCGGTCACCGACACCACCAGGGAGCAGACCAGCGCCACCAGCAGGGCGACCCCGACGGTCTTGCCCGGGCTTTCGTTGGGCAGCGCGAGGAAGCCGCGCCACCAGGCCAGCGGATTGGCGCTAGCCATGGCGCGGCCGCCACGCGAGGGCCCGGTCGAGCAGCGGCGCGAACAGGCCGCCCAGCAGCGCCGCGAACACGACGCCGTCCGGCTGGTCCGGGTTGCTGAGCCGGATGACGACGATGAGCGCGCCGACCAGCGCACCGTGCAGCCCCTGGGCGGCGATGCCGCGGGCCGCGCCCTCGGGCGCGGCGGCGAGGAACAGCACGCCGGCGGCCGCGGCGCCGAGGACGGGATGCTCCCACCACGCGGGATCGCCGAGCAGGAGCGCCGCCGCGCCGGCGCCGAGCACGGCGCCGACGGGGACCGGCCAGGCGAGACGGCGGCGCAGCCCCAGAACCAGCGCGCCGGGCAGGCACGATGCGGCGAACAGCGGGTCGAGCGGCAGCGCCAGGGTGCCCTGCGTCTCGAACCCGCCTTCGGGGAACGAGAAGATGGCGAAGGCGAGGCCGATGAGGGCCGGCGGCAGGACCGCGCGGCCGCCGAACACCTCGCGCCCGAGGACCGCCCCGAAGCTGAGGGCGAGCACCGCGCCGCCCCATGCCACGGGACCCGGCAGCAGCACGACGAAGCCGAGCGCGAAGGCCGGCAGGCCGGGGCCGAGCGGCCGCCCGGCCCGGCGCGCGAACAGCGCCGCCCAGGCATAGGCGATGGCGAGCGCGACGGCCGCCAGGACCACGCGCTGGACCGCCGCCTCCGGCGCATCCTCGTAGAGCCGCACCGCCAGCGGCGGCGCCAGCGCCAGCACCCACAACGCATCGTCCCGGTTGTCGTCCGTCATCGCCACCCCGCGCCCGTCCCGTCGCAGCCTAGGGCCGCAACGCGCCCCTGACAACGGCCTGCGCTGGGCATGTGACGTTTCGCGCGGGGCGTGACCGGGGCGGCGCCATCAACGGCGCGTTGACAAGATATGTCTATGATGGCGACGCGATCGTTCTGGAATTCAACGGAGCGAGGGGTTCTGGAGACGGTATTCGGAAGAGTTCTGGGAACGAAGAGGTTTCGGGACGGCGTACTCAACTAAGCCGAGTACGCCGTCCCGAAAACTCCTTTTCGCCTTTGACCGGGTGCAGGTATTCGTAACAAGCATCAAGCGACTTGCGCTGTAGTGGAGCGTATGTATGTCGCTCGTCGGTAAGAAGATCGTGTTGTTCGTAGATGACCCTTGCGATTTTACGTCTCCTGACGGCACCAATCTGATCGAGGCACGCGTGGTGGAATTCGCTCAGAAGGGTGGCGCCGGGCGACTGGTCGCGGAAGCGAACCACGAGGTGGTCGTCCCGGACGTGCGGGCGCGCGGGGCGCGCCTGATCATGCAGCCGCGCCATTACGGTGCCAAGCTGAGCGATCTTGACAAGGGCAAGAATGTCATCGTCGCCGTGTCAATCGTGCCATCCGGCAAACCCGGTGGCCGGGCAAGATACGCCCTCATAGGGGCGGTTTACATCAAAGGTCGGGAATCCGAGGAATATTCCGGGTTCGAATAAGGGCCGCCGCGACACGCTTGGCGCCGTTTCGCGAATTTCCATAAAACTTCACCGTAACCCGCGGAAAACCCTGACGCACGGGCTCGTTGCACACCGTCATGCCAGCTCCGTGCCCGGCGCACAAGTGGGCCTCTCCGCAAAGGGGGCCTCGCGCCGCCATGGGCATCGGATCGAAGATCCGCTGCCCGCTCCCGGGGCCAGCCCGGCGCTCGGCGCACGAGCGGGCGGCGCTCTTCACGCCCCCTGGAACGTCCGGTAGACGAGCTCGTCCGCGCCGCTGGCGGCGTCGTCCTCTGCGAGGGCCCGGACCTCCGCGTTGTGCGGCGAGAAGCGGCACACCGGGTCCATGTTGGCGGCATCGCCGGTCAGCGCCAGCGCCTGGCAGCGGCAGCCGCCCCAGTCGATCTCGCGCCGCTCGCACTCGCGGCAGCCCTCGGGCAGGAAGGCGGGCGCGCGGTAGGCGTTGAAGGCTTCGCCGTGCTCCCAGATCTCGGCCAGCGGCCGCGTGGCCACGGTATCGAAGGTAAGGTGCGGGATCGTCTCGGCGGCGTGGCACGGCAGCGCCTTGCCGTTCGGCGTCAGGTTCATGAACCTTCGGGCCCAGCCGCCCATGCAGGATTTCGGGTAGTTCGCGTAGTAGTCGGGGATCACGTAGTCGATGACGATGACGCCCTTCAGGCTCTCGCGGCGCTCCTCGACGATGCGCGTCATCGCCTCGAGCTGTTGGCGCGTCGGCATCAGCGCCGCGCGGTTGCGCAGCCCCCAGCCGTAGTACTGGACGTTGGCGATCTCGACGCGGTGGGCGTCGAGGGCCACCGCCATCTCGATCATCTCGGAAACCCGGTCGGCGTTGTGGCGGTGCACGACGATGTTGACGGTGAGCGCGAGCCCGGCGTCGCGGATCAGCTTCGCGACCGCGAGCTTCTTGGCATGGCCGCCGTCATAGCCGCTCATCCACTCGCCGGTCGCCGCCTCGCTGTCCTGGAAGCCGAGCTGGACGTGGGCGAGGCCCGCTTCGGCCAGCGCCACGACGCGCTTCTCGTTGAGCAGCACGCCCGAGGTGATCAGGTTGACGTAGAGGTCCGCCGCGCCGGCGTGGCCGACCAGCGCCTCGAGGTCCTTGCGCGCGGTCGGCTCGCCGCCGGAGAAATGCACCTGCAGGATGCCCATCGCGGCGGCCTCGTCGAGCACCCGCTTCCAGGTGTCGGTGTCGAGCTCGCGGCTCGCCGCGTCCAGCTCCAGCGGGTTCGAGCAGTAGGCGCAGCGCAGCGGGCAGCGGTGCGTCAGCTCGATCAGCAGGGCAAGCGGCGGGGCGAGGCTCATGCGTCAAGGAATCCCTTGTCGGCGAGGTCCTGCAGCACGCCGATCACGTCGGCGCGGATCTCGTCCTCCGGCGCGCTGTAATCCTGGGCCAGCGCGGCGGCGATGTCGTCGACCGTGGCGGCGCCGTCGCAGCGCTGCAGGATCTCGACGGCGATCTCGTCCGGCAGCAGCACCCGCTCCGGCGCCAGCATGACCCAGCGGCCGCGCTTCTCGTCGTGGCGCAGCCGCACGTGCTTCGGCAGCGCCGGGCGCGAGGCGCCGGTCACCATCTTGCGGGCGCTCATGGCGGGCTTCCCGGGTCGAAGGCGCCGGGCGGGATCATGCCCGGCTCGACATAGGCGAAGTACAGCGCGTCGAGCTGCGACCACAGCACCTCGGTCTTGAAGATCAGCGCCGCGGCGACGGCGTCCTGCTGCTCCGGCGTGCGCGCGTGCGCCTTCACGTAGTCCAGCGCGAAGCCGGCGTCGCGCGGCGCCTGGTTGAGGCGGCGGCGGAAGTACTGCATCACCTCCTCGCCGATGAAGTCGTAATTCTCCAGCATGCCGGAGATGCGCTCGCGGTGGATGCCCGGCGCGAACAGCTCGGTCAGCGACGAGGCGACGGCCTCCAGCAGCGTCCGCTCGCGCACGAAGCGGACGTAGGCCTCGACCGCGAACCTGGTCGCCGGCAGGGCGCCGCGCTGCGAGACCACGTAGTCGCGCTCCAGCCCCAGCCCCTCGGTCAGCACCAGCCAGCGCTCGATGCCGCCGGCATCGTCGCCGGCGCCGTCGTGGTCGGTGACGCGGTGGATCCACTCGCGGCGCAGCTCGCGGTCGTCGCAGCGGCCGATCAGCGAGGCGTCCTTGCGCGGGATCGCCGCCTGGTAGCAGAAGCGGTTCAGCGCCCAGGCCTGGACCTGGCCCTTGTTCAGTTTGCCGCCGTGCAGCAGCTTGTGGAACGGGTGCCGGTCGTGGTAGCGCGCCGCGCCGATCTCGCGCAGCCGCGCCTCGAGCCGGTCCGGGCCCGGCATTTCGCTCATGTCTCGATCTCCATGCCGTCGTAGCCGATCTCCCAGCCCGCCGCCTCGGCCGCCCGCCGCTCCGCACTGTCCTTCAGGTGCACCGGGTTGGTGTTGTTGATGTGCACGAACACCTTGCGCCCGATTTCAAGCGGTTGCAACGCGGCAATCGAGCCGTCCGGCCCGGACATGCACATGTGGCCCATGCGCTGCCCGGTCTTGTGGCCGACGCCGGTCGCCTGCATCTCGTCGTCGATCCAGGTGGTGCCGTCGAAGAACAGCAGCTCCGCGCCGCGCAGCCGCTCGGCCAGTTCCGGCGGGCAGGCGGCGCAGCCCGGGATGTAGTACAGCTCGCGGCCGTTCGCGGCGACGCGCAGGCCGATCGTGTCCTCCGCGACGGTGCCGAAATCGGCGCCGCGTCCGGGATCCTCCAGGTACAGCGCGACCTTGCCCGGCACCGCGAAACTCTCGACCGCGAGGCCCGAAGGCTCGCCGTCCGGGCGCAGCAGCGGCGTCTCGGCGCCGAGCGGCAGCGCGGTGCGGCGCACGAACTCCGGGTTGAGGACCCCGAACACGCTGTTGCGCGCCAGCACGTCGAGCACCCGCGCCGTGCCGTACAGCGACAGGGGCTGGCTCTCGCGCAGCGTCAGCAGGCCGGCGATGTGGTCGACGTCGCCGTTGGTGACGACGATGCCGGCGATCGGCGAATGACGACGGCCGACGCGCGGCTGCAGCGCCGGGGTCTGGTTGATCTGCTGGCGCAGGTCGGGCGAGGCGTTGAGCAGGAACCAGTGCTCACCGTCCGCCGTGACCGCAAGCGACGACTGCGTCGCCGGGACCGCGCGCCCATTACCAACGCGCGCGGCCTGGCAGACCGCGCAATTGCAATTCCATTGCGGATAGCCGCCCCCGGCGGCCGCGCCGAGAACGATGGCCTTCAACATGACCGGGGCAACAGTGGGCGCCGCTCGCGCGGCGCCGCTGCCGGCAGCCGGAGTTACTCGGCGCAGGCGTAGCTGTTGATTTCGAGGCCGACGGCGATTTCGACGATCTCAGGCCGTTTCCAGGTGCGCATGGTGCTCTCCCTATCGTTACCCGACAGCCCCCAACGGGGTCGGAGGCATGACGTTAGCGCAATCTTGCGGCGTTGGAAAGTACCCAATTTTGATACTGGGTTATTCGGGGCGGCCATGGCACGTGCGCGCGGAGCCGGCCAGCCCGTGCGCCGCCAGCGGAGTCCTGGGCCATCGGCCGACCCATCGGCTTGATCGGGTATTGCGGCTTGCCGCCGTGGACCCGTTAGCCGGCCGTTAACGCGACCCGTGCAAGGATGGTCGTTTCGGACCACGCAGGGGACCGACCGATGGCCTCATCCGGACGGCGCGGCTTCATCATCGGCGCCCTGGCCGGGCTTGCGGCCGGGACGGTGCTGGGCGCCGGCGGGTACCGGCTGTGGCGCGGCGGCGGCCCCGGCGCGCCGTTCCGCGACGTCATGGACGCGGTGCTGCCGGCGGGCGGCATCGACACCGGCATCGCCTTCGGCGACTCCCTGCAGCGCATCATCGCCGCCGGCGCCCTGGTGCCGGGCAAGTTGCGCGCCGTCTACGTCCGGCGCGGCGGCATGCAGCCGTGGATGGCGGCGCTGCTCGCGGGCCCGTCCGAGATGCCGATCCGCTTCGATGCTGCCGCCGCCAACGACCTGCTGACCCTGCTGTGGCCGGTCGGCCTCGCGACCAGGGCGCCGTTCAACGCCGACGGCCCGACCGCGGGACCGCACCTGCCGCGCCTCGCCAGCACCGCCGGCTGGACCCTGGGCGAGGCGCCGAATGGCGCCGTCTATTTCGATTCCGTCGAGACGCTGGCGCTCAGCGCGGAGCAGGCGGCGCGGGTCGCGGAGATCGCTTCGCGCACCTACCGGCCGTGCTGCGACAACCCGGCGCTGTTCCAGGACTGCAACCACGGCGCGGCGATGCTCGGCCTCCTCGAGCTCGGCGCATCGCGGGGCCTCGATACGGCGGCGCTGGAGCGCGTCGCGCTCGCCGCCAACAGCTACTGGTTCCCGCGCGAGCACCTGAAAACGGCGCTGTACTTGCGGCTGTTCGAGGGACGGGCGTGGGACGAGGTGCCGCCGGCGGAGCTCATCGGCCCGCGCTTCGCCTCGGCCGGCGGCTGGCACGCCAACGTCAACGTCGCGCTGCAGATGACCAGTCTGATCCCGCGCCAGAGCCTCATCCGCATGAGCAGCGCCATGTGCCGGTTGTAGCGGGCGGTCGCCCCGGCGTTTTCCATAACTTCCCCCTGAAAGCCGCGGAAAACCCTAACGCATGGGCTCGTTTCGCGGATCCGGCCGGCGCCGGCCCGCGCCGCCGCCTTGAAAAAACCGCGCCGCGATGCACATGAAGCAACAGCGCCGCGGTAGCGACGGTGCTACACTCGATGCGGCACGCCGGCGGGGCCGGGCCGTCTCGTCCGCAACAACTGGTCAGGGAACAAAGCGACGGTGGAACCTGCATCGAATTTGGCCCTACGCCGCGGCGCCAGCGCTGCGGCCGTCCTCCTCGGCGCCGTGCTGGCACTGCCGGCGGCGGCCGCGGGGCCGGAGGAGGCGGCGCTGCTGACCAACGTGCGCCAACTGACCTTCGAGGGCGCGCGCGCCGGCGAGGGCTATTTCAGCCGTGACGGCACGCAGCTGATCTTCCAGAGCGAGCGCGAGCCCGGCAACCCGTTCTACCAGATCTACCTGATGGACCTGGAGACCGGCGACACGCGGCGGCTGTCGCCCGGCACCGGCAAGACGACCTGCGCCTGGGTCCACCCGGACGGCGGCAAGGCGCTGTTCGTCTCGACCCACCTCGACCCCGAGGCGGTGGCCAAGCAGGAGGCGGAGCTGGCCGAGCGCGCGGCAGGCACCGCTCGGCGCTATTCCTGGAGCTTCGATCCCTGGTACGACATCTTCGAGGTGCCGGCCGCAGGCGGCAAGCCGATCAATCTGACCGACGCCAAGGGCTACGATGCCGAGGGCTCGTACTCGCCGGACGGCGAGCACATCCTTTTCGCCTCCAACCGCCATGCCTACGAGGGCGGGCTCAGCGCCGAAGAGCAGGCGATCCTCGAGCGCGACCCGTCCTATTTCATGGAGCTCTACGTGATGCGCGCCGACGGCAGCGATGTGCGCCGGCTGACCGACACGCCGGGCTACGACGGCGGGCCGTTCTACAGCCACGACGGTCGCAAGATCGTGTGGCGCCGCTTCACCGCCGACGGCGGCAGCGCCGAGGTCTACACGGCGAACGCCGACGGCAGCGGAGCCCGCGCCGTCACCCGCCTCGGCGCGATGTCCTGGGCGCCGTTCTTCCACCCGTCCGGCGACTACATCATCTTCGCGACCAGCGTGCTCGGCTTCCGGAACTTCGAGCTCTACATGGTCGACGCCGCCGGCATGCGCGAGCCGGTGCGGGTCACGTACAGCGAGGGCTTCGACGGGCTGCCCGTGTTCTCGCCGGACGGCGCGCGTCTCGCCTGGTCGACCAGCCGCACGCCGGACAAGAAGCCGCAGATCTTCATCGCCGACTGGAACGACGCCGCGGCGCACCGCCTGCTCGGCCTCGACGGATCGGCGCCGGCGGGCGCACCCACCGAGGCGGCGCCGCCGCCGCCCAAGACCCGGGCCGAGATCGATGCCGAGGACCTGCGCCGCCATGTCGAGATCCTCGCCTCGGACGAGATGGAAGGCCGGCTGACCGGCACGCCGGGTGAGCGCCGCGCCACCGCCTATGTTGCGGGGGTCTTCGAGGCGATGGGGCTGCAGCCTGCGGGCGACGCGGGCGGATTCTTTCAAGGCTTCGACTTCGTCTCGGCGGTGCGCCTCGGCAAAGCCAACCGCCTCAGCGTCGCGGGCATCGAGGTCAGCCCTGCCGTCGAGCGCGACTGGCGGCCGCTCGGCCTGTCGGCGCACGGGCAAGCTGGGCCGGCCGGGATTGCTTTCGCGGGCTACGGCATCGTCGCGCCGGAGGACGGTGTCAGCGAAGCCTATGATTCCTACGGCGAGCTCGACGTTGCCGGCAAATGGGTGCTGATGCTGCGCTACCTGCCGGAGGACATCGCACCGGAGCGCCGCCAGCACCTGCGCCGCTATGCCGAGCTCGGCTACAAGGCGGCGGTGGCACGCTCGCGCGGGGCGCTCGGCATCATCGTCGCCAGCGGGCCCAATGCCGCGGTCAAGGAGCAGCTGGTGCCGCTGTCCTTCGAGGCGGCGGCGGCCGGCGCCACCCTCTCCGCGATCTCGGTCTCCAATGACCTCGCCGACGCCCTGCTGGCGCCCGCCGGCAAGCGCCTCGGCGATCTGCAGCGCGCGCTGGACGGTGGCGAGCCGGTCGCAGGCTTCGCGGTGCCGGACGTCACAGTCGCGGCCGCGGTCGACCTGAAGCCGGAGATGGCGCGCGGCCGCAACGTGGTGGCACGGTTGCCGGCCGGCGACCGGCCTTCCGCGGAGGTCGTGATCGTCGGCGCGCATGTCGACCATCTCGGCCGCGGCGTCGAGGGCAAGTCGCTGGCCCGGCCGGATGAGGCGGGGCAGGTCCATCACGGCGCCGACGACAACGCGTCGGGCGTCGCCGCGCTCATGGAGGTCGCCGAATACCTCGCGGACCTGAAGGCGCTAGGCCGGCTGCAGCAGAAGCGCGATATCCTGTTCGCCGCCTGGTCGGGCGAGGAGCTGGGCATCCTCGGCTCGACCCATTTCACACGCGCCTTCGCCGGGGAGGCAGGCGGCGACAGCCTGCACCCGGCGATCGCCGCCTACCTCAACATGGACATGATCGGACGGCTGGACAAAAGCCTTAGCCTGCAGGGCGTCGGCTCGAGCTCCGTGTGGCCACGCGAGATCGAGGCGCGCAACGTGCCGGTCGGGCTCAACATCGTCACCAGCGACAGCGCCTTCATGGCGACCGACGCGACGGCCTTCTACCTGAAGGGCGTGCCGGTGCTGAACGCGTTCACCGGCCCGCATGCGGAGTACAGTACGCCGCGGGATACCCCGGACACCCTCAACTACGACGGCATGCAGAAGGTCGCACGGCTGATCGCCCTCATCGCGCGCAGCCTCGCGACGGCGGAGGCGGCGCCCGACTACATCCGCCAGGATCCCGCCGGCGCGTCGCCGCGGCGCCGCACCTCGCAGGTCTATCTCGGGACGATTCCCGACTACACGCAGACCGATATCGCCGGCGCCCGCATCTCCGGCGTCGCCCGGGGCGGGCCGGCCGAGGCGGCGGGGCTGCAGGACGGCGACATCGTGGTCGAGATGGCCGGCCAGGCGATCGCCAATATCTACGACTATTCGCACGCGCTCGACGGCCTCAGGGTGGACACGCCGGTCGAGGTGGTGGTGCTGCGCGACGGACACCGGGTGACGCTGACGCTCACCCCGGGCGCCCGCGATTGACCGGCATGGCCGGGGCGACACAGCCAGGGCCGCAGACGCCCCGCCGACCGGGGGCCATCGCATGGCGCGCGCTGCTCGCCGGGGTGCTGACCGCCGCCGTGATGGCGCTGGCGATCCGCGCCCACGAGGCGACGAGCGCCGACGAGAAGGCCTGCGCCGCCATCGGGGCGTGGCTCGACCCCGCCACCGGGGCGACGTTCCCGGCCGACGAGCTCATCGCCTCGCTGACGCGACAGAAGGTGGTCCTGCTCGGCGAGGCGCACGACGACGTCGAACACCACCGCTGGCAGCTGCACACGCTGGCCGCCCTGCACGGCAGAAACCCCGACATGGTGCTCGGGTTCGAGAGCTTCCCGCGCAGGGTCCAGCCCGTGCTCGATCGCTGGGTGAACGGCGAGCTCGACGACAAGTCCTTCCTCGAGGCGGTCGACTGGCCGAATGTCTGGGGCTACGACGCGACGCTGTACCTGCCGCTGTTCCATTTCGCGCGGCAGAATAGGGTGCCGATGATCGCCCTCAACGTCGACCGGGACTTCGTATCGCGCGTGCGCGACGAGAGCTGGGCGGCGATCCCAAAAGACCAACGTGCCGGCCTGTCCGATCCGGCCCCGGCCGTCGCGGCCTACCGCGAATCCCTGGCCGAGATCTACCTCTTCGAACAGGCGCATGCCCGGGACGAAGACGGAGACGAAGACGAACCGGCCGCGGCCGAAGCGCCCGACGATCCGCATGCCGCAATGGGCGAGGCCGGCGACCCGGCCGACGAGCCGGACATCGCGTCTGTGATGGACAGCACGGACTTTGCGCGGTTCGTCGAGGCGCAACTGACCTGGGACCGGGCCATGGCCCAGGCCCTCGCCGAGGCGTGGCAGCAGCGGCCCGATGCCCTTGTCGTCGGCATTGTCGGCCGCGGCCATGTCGAGCACCGTTGGGGCATACCGCACCAGCTGGCCGATCTGGGCCTCGCCGACAGTGCGGTCCTGCTGCCGGTCGTTCGCGAGGCGGCGTGCGACGCGCTGCCGGCGGATCTTGCCGATGCGGTGTTCGTGGTCGAGCCGGCCGGCCGGCTCGTCGCCGCGGGACCGCCCAAAGCCCGGCTCGGCGTGTTGATCACCTTGTCCGAGAGCGGCGTGCGCGTCGCCAACGTGATCGAGGGCAGCGTTGCCGAGGCGACCGGGATCGCGGTCGATGACATCGTGATCTCCGCGGCGGGCTTCCCCGTTGCCAAGGTCGGCGAGTTGATCGAGATCGTGCAGCGCCAGGCGCCCGGCACATGGCTGCCGCTCGTGGTGCGCCGCGACGGCGCGGAAATCGAACTCGTCGCCAAGTTCCCGAAATCGTTCGAGACGCCCGAATGATCCGCAGGGTTTGCGCTGCCATCATCGCCGTTCTCGGCATGCAGCCGGCGCTCGCCGCGGGTGACGCCGACCCGCCGGTCCACCATGAGATCGAAGCGCAGCTCGACCCCGGCAGCGGCCGTCTCGAGGTGACGGATGTCCTTACGGTGCGCGGCCGCGCGAGGCTGGCGTTCCAGGTGGCGCCGTGGCTCGCGGTCGAGGACATGACGCTGGACGGGCAACCGGCCGAAACCACCGGGCATGCCGGTACGTGGCGCATCGACCTGCCCGATACCGGGGTGCACCGCGTCGCACTGCGGCTGCACGGCACCATGCCGGCCTTGCCGCGGGGCGGTGGCCGGGGCGCCACCCCGTCCGCTGCGTCCGGACCGGAGGGCAGCTACCTGTCCGGCTATGCCGGCTGGATCCCGGTGACCGACGACGACTGGACCGCGTATCGCCTGACCGTCGAGGTGCCGGCCGGGTATCGCGCCGTGGCCACCGGGCGGCTGGAGGCGGAGACCCTCGGCAAGGCGGTGAACCGCGCCGTCTTCGCCGCCGACTATCCGGCCGAGCCGCCGTCCCTGTTCGCCGGTCCCTATACGGTCGAGGAGCGGCGCGCGGACGGCATCCGCCTGCGCACCTATTTCCATGAAGATCTGGCCGGTCTTTCGGCCGATTATTTGCGCGATTCCGCCCGCTACCTGCAGCGCTATGCCGAGGAGATCGGGCCCTATCCGTTCCCTGACTTCCACGTCATCTCGTCGCCGCTGCCGGTCGGACTCGGCTTCCCGAACCTGACCTATGTCGGCCGCATGGTGCTGCCGCTGCCGTTCATGCGCGGCCGCTCGCTCGCGCACGAGGTGCTGCACAACTGGTGGGGCAACGGCGTCGCCATCGACTACGCGAGCGGCAACTGGGCCGAGGGGCTGACGACCTACATGGCCGACTACGCGCTGGCGGCCGGGGAGGGCGCCGCGCAGGCGCGCGAGATGCGCCTCGCCTGGCTGCGCGACTATGCGGCGCTGCCGGCCGACCGCGACGTTCCGGTGACCGCCTTCGCGGGCAAGCGGCACGATGCCGGGCAGGTCGTCGGCTACGGCAAGGTCGCATTCATCTTCCACATGCTGCGCGAGGAGCTGCGCGACGCCGCCTTCCGCGACGGGCTGCGCGGGTTCTGGCGTGAGCAGCGCTTCCGCATCGCCGCCTGGTCCGACCTGCGCGCGTCCTTCGAGGCGGCGTCGGACCGCGAGCTCGGCTGGTTCTTCGAGCAGTGGCTGGAGCGGGCAGGAGCGCCCCGCCTCAGCCTCGGCAACGTAACGGCGTCGGACAAGAGCGACGCCCACCGGGTGACGTTCACGCTGCGCCAGGACGACCCGGCGTACCGGCTCGGCGTTCCCGTCGTGATCGAGACCGAAAGCGGTCCCGTGCGCCGGCGAATCACCCTCGCAAAGACCGAGATGACTGCCAGCGTGACGGTCCCGGACCGGCCGATCGCCGTCCATGTCGACCCGGACCACGACCTTTTCCGCCGGCTGCTGCCCGGCGAGGCGCCGCCGATCCTGCGCGACGTCACGCTGGCGGCGGACGCGGCGACCCTGATCCTGGCGGGCACGGACACCGCGGAGCAGGTGGCGCGGCAACTCGCCGGGCGCCTGCTGGACACGACGCCGCGGTTCGCGGGCGGGGTGCCGGGCGATCTGCCGGCGGCGGCGCCGTGGCTGATCATCGGGATCGCATCGCAGGTGGAGCCGGCCGTCGCCGCCGCCGGACTGGACGGCGTGCCGGACAGCCTCGCCGGCCGCGGTACCGCCCGGGTCTGGACAGTTCGCCGCGGCGACGGCGCGGCGGCCCTGGTGGTGGTGGCGGACGACGAGGCGGCCCTGGAGGCGCTGCTGCGGCCGCTTCCCCATTACGGCGGCAAGAGCTACCTCGTCTTCGAAGGCCGCCGCGCGGTCGACACCGGGGTCTGGCCGGTCTCCGACAGCCCGCTCAGCCGCCGCCTTCCGTGAGGGAACCCGTGAACGGCCTGAACGCGCGTGCCCCGTTGCGGTGGAATCGCCCCACCCCGGAGGCGGTTCCGGCGGGCAGCGGGACGCGCTATAAGCGGGCGGGACCACGACGAATGGGAGACTGCCTTGGCAAAACGGACCGCGCGTAAATCGGGGCAGCGGCCGTTCCGCAAGATCCTGGTCGCGAACCGCAGCGAGATCGCGATCCGGGTGTTCCGCGCGGCAACCGAGCTCGGCCTGCGGACCGTGGCGGTGTACTCGCACGAGGACCGCTTCGCCCTGCACCGCTTCAAGGCGGACGAGAGCTACCTCGTCGGCCGCGACCGGGAGCCGGTGCAGGCCTATCTGGACATCGAGGATGTCCTGCGCGTCGCCCACGACGCCCATGTCGACGCGATCCATCCCGGCTACGGATTCCTGTCCGAGAACCCGGATTTCGCGCGCGCCTGCGCCGCGGCCGGGGTCACCTTCGTCGGCCCGCCGCCCGAGGTCATGGAGCAGCTCGGCAGCAAGGTGGCGGCGCGCGCCCTCGCCGAGGAGGCCGGCATCCCCGTCGTGCCGGCGACCGGCGCCCTGCCCGCGGACATGAAGGCGGTCGGCAAGCTGGCGGCGGAGGTCGGCTACCCGCTGATGTTGAAGGCAAGCTGGGGCGGCGGCGGCCGCGGCATGCGCGTCGTCGAGGACGCATCGCAGCTCGCCGAGCAGGTCGCGGCCGGCCGGCGCGAGGCCAAGGCCGCCTTCGGGCGCGACGAGGTGTTCCTCGAGAAGCTGGTGCGCCTGGCGCGCCACGTCGAGGTCCAGATCCTCGCCGACCACCACGGCAACGTGGTGCACCTGTTCGAGCGCGACTGCTCGATGCAGCGGCGCAACCAGAAGATCGTCGAGCGCGCCCCGGCGCCTTTTCTCGACGAGGCGCGGCGCGCGGAGCTGTGCGACGCCGCGGTGCAGCTGGCGCGCGCCGCCGGCTACCGCAACGCCGGCACGGTCGAGTTCCTGATGGACGTCGACAGCGGGCGGTTCTATTTCATCGAGGTCAATCCGCGCGTCCAGGTCGAGCACACGGTGACCGAGGCGATCACCGGCATCGACATCATCAAGGCGCAGATCCGCATCGCCCAGGGCGCGCGCATCGGCACGGACGAGTCGGGCGTGCCGCCGCAGCACAAGATCTGGCTCAACGGCCATGCCCTGCAATGCCGGATCACGACCGAGGACCCGACCAACCGGTTCATCCCCGACTACGGGCGCATCACCGCCTATCGCGGCGCCACCGGGTTCGGCATCCGGCTCGACGGCGGCACCGCGTTCTCCGGCGCGCTGATCACGCCGTTCTACGATTCGCTGCTGGAGAAGGTGACGGCCTGGGCGCCGACGGCCGAAGAAGCGATCCGGCGCATGGACCGGGCGCTGCGCGAGTTCCGCATCCGCGGCGTCTCCACCAACCTTGCCTTCCTCGAGGCGCTGATCGGCCACAAACAGTTCCGCGCCGCCGACTACACCACGCGGTTCATCGACGCGACGCCGGAGCTGTTCAGCTTCCCGCGCCGGCGCGACCGGGCGACGCGGCTTCTCACCTTCATCGGCGACGTGCTGGTCAACGGCAACCCGGAGGTCGCGGGCCGCGCCCATCCCGGCGTGCTGCCGCCGCCGGAGCCGCCGCAGCCGCCTTCCGGCGATCCCCCGGACGGCACCAGACAGCTGTTGGCCCGGCTGGGGCCGGAGGGCTTCGCCAAATGGATGCTGGAGCGCACGGAGGTGCTGGTCACCGACACCACCATGCGCGACGCCCACCAGTCGCTGCTGGCGACGCGCATGCGCTCCTACGACATCCTCGCCGTCGCACCGTGGTACGCGCACGCCTTCCCGCAGCTGCTGTCGCTCGAGAGCTGGGGCGGCGCCACCTTCGATGTCGCCATGCGGTTCCTCAAGGAGGACCCGTGGGAGCGCCTCGCCGGGCTGTGCGAGCGGACGCCGAACATCCTGCAGCAGATGCTGCTGCGCGGGGCCAACGGCGTCGGCTACAAGAACTATCCCGACAACGTCGTGCGCTTCTTCGTCGACCAGGCGGCGGCTGCCGGCATCGACCTGTTCCGCGTGTTCGATTCGCTTAACTGGGTGGAGAACATGCGCGTCGCGCTGGACGCCGTGTGCGAGAGCGGCAAGCTGTGCGAGGCGGCGATCTGCTACACCGGCGATCTCTCGGCGCCGGACCCGGGCAAGTACGACCTGAAATACTATGTCGGGCTTGCCAGGGCGCTGGAGAAGGCCGGCGCCCACATCCTCGCGATCAAGGACATGGCCGGGCTGTGCAAGCCGGAGGCGGCGCGCACCCTGGTCAGCGCGCTGAAGCAGGAGATCAGCATCCCGCTCCACTTCCACACCCACGATACCGGGGGCGTCGCCGTCGCCAGCGTCCTCGCCGCCACCGAGGCCGGTGCCGACGCCATCGATCTCGCCGTCGATTCGATGAGCGGGCTGACC
>JBFIFO010000083.1:0-17052 GCA_041602815.1 Alphaproteobacteria bacterium
GACGGCCGCGAGGTCTACTTTCACAGGAACAGCGTCGTCGACGGCGATTTCGAGGCCCTCGAGGCGGGGGACGAGGTCCGCCTCGTCATCCACCCGGGCGAGGGCGAGAAAGGCCCGCAGGCAAGCACCGTGGTGCCCGTCGGCAAGCATCATCTCGTTTCGCCCTAGCGCATCGGTCGGCGCGGATATGCGGGCCCGCGCGCCGTGTGCCCGCGTGCAGCACACGATGGGGGCGGACCGGCGCAAGCAAGACAAGACCGGTCTGACGGACAAGACATGGATGTCGAGCCCCCATTTGCGGACCACACGGAAAATGGGGGCGCCGACCGGTGGCGGCGACCCGCAAAACAAGATTGCATGCTAAATGATTTGTGCCCGCGACAAGCCCGGATCAGTTACAAGCGTGTCTGCAGGACGGAACGTGCTCGGCAGGACTCGGCGCCAATGGAAACCTTGACCCTTACGCTCAACGAGATGTATGGCCTCGCGCTGCGCATCCTGGTGCGCAGCGGCACCAGCGATGGGAACGCCGGCCATGTCGCCACCGCCCTGTCCGTCGCGGAGGCCGACGGGCTGTCAGGTCACGGCCTGTCGCGGCTGCCAAGCTATGCGGCGCAGGTGCGCACCGGCAAGGTGAACGGCGCGGCCGTTCCGGTGGTCACCGAGGAACCCGACAAGGCGGTCGTTCGCGTCAATGCCAAGGACGGTTTTGCTTTCCCGGCGATCGCCGTGGCGATCGACCGGATGGCGCCATTGGCGCGAAGGCACGGTATCGCCGCCGCCGCGATCGGCCATTCGCACCATTGCGGTGCGCTGGGCTATCATGTCGAGCGGCTGGCGGAGCGCGGTCTCTTAGCTATCATGTTCGCCAACAGTCCTGCGGCGATCGCGCCGTGGGGCGGCAGCAAGGCGCTCTTCGGCACCAACCCCATCGCCTTCGCGGCGCCGCGCAACACCGGAACTCCGTTGGTGATCGACCTGTCGCTCAGCAAGGTGGCGCGCGGCAAGATCATGGTCGCCGCGCAGAAGGGCGAGCCGATTCCCGAGGGCTGGGCGGTCGACAGCGCCGGCCGACCCACCACCGACGCCAAGGCGGCGATGGCCGGCACGATGCTGCCGATGGGCGACGCCAAGGGATCGGCGCTGGTGCTGATGGTGGAAATTCTGGCAGCGACGCTGACCGGCGCGAACTACGGCTACGAGGCGAGTTCGTTCTTCGATGCCGAGGGCACGCCGCCGCGGGTCGGCCAGACAATGATCGCCATCGACCCCGACGCCACGGTCGACATTTTCACCGGCAATGCCTTCGTGCCGCGGCTCGAGGCCCTGATCGCGCAGATCCGCCAGCAGCCGGGCACCCACGTCCCCGGGGCCAACCGCGAGGCGCGGCGCCGCGAGGCCCGTTATACGGGCGTGTCGATCCCCGCCGAACTGCACCGGCAATTGACCGTCCTGGCGGGAGGTTGACCCGCGGACTCGAAATGAGGATTCCGGTGCCGGTCCGGGGCGGTACGATGATTGACGCGATCTGTGTGCCGAGGTGACGGGCATGAGCGAAGAACCTGGCCTGGCCATCCGTCCCGCACGCGTCGGGGAGGCTGCTGCCATCCGCGACCTCGTACGGCGGGCATACGCTATGTACGTTCCGCGCATGGGTCGCGAGCCCGGCCCCATGCTGGACGATTATGAAAAACGGGTCGCGAACCGCTCCGCATTCGTTGTCGAGGTCGCGGGTCGGATCGGCGGGATCGTCGTGCTGCTGCCCGAAAGCGACCATCTGCTCCTGGACAACGTCGCAGTGGATACGGATGTGCAGGGCCGCGGCATCGGCAGGTTACTCATCGCGTTCGCCGAAGCGGAGGCAGTGCGGCGCGGCTACCGCGAAATCCGCCTTTATACGCATGAAACCATGGTCGAGAACGTACGCATGTACGCGGAAATGGGATACGAGGAGACGGGCCGCGGCAGACAGGCCGGCTACGACCGGGTCTTCATGAGGAAACGGCTGTGACTCTGTCATGCGAATTGCGCTAACATGGCGGCTCTCTCCGCGCGAACGGGGTCGGGTATGGCGAGTTTCGGCCCGACCACGGTGATGCGGAGCCGGATTAGCACACGGATGTCGGACAGGGGGAGCGGCCCGGAATGAAGCCCAAGGAATACTACGAGGAGATGTTCAAGGCCCATCAGCTCGAGCTGGCGGCCCAGCTAGCGCGGCTGCGCGCGAAGCGCTGGGAGATCCAGAAGGACGCCGAGCGCGAGTTCGACGAGCAGGTCGACCGCTTGCGCCAGATGGCCGAGGAGGCGGAGCAGCGGACCCGGAAGTTCTTCGATGCGGGCCAGGAGTCGTGGCGGGACATGGAAGAAAACATGTCGTCCGCGTACGAGTCGGTCGTATCCGCCACCGAACGCGCCCTTGCGCGTTTCTCGCAAGCCGCGCTGTCGAAAGAGTCCGGCGCCGGCGAGACGAAGAAGGGCGGCAAGAAGCCGCGTTGAAGGTCGTCGCGCGACGCAGCGCATCAAATCGTGCAGCCGATCTCTCCCAGCCGCTGGCTGAGGCGGTGGTTTTCCCGGTAGTCGATCGGCACGACGACGAGCGACGGGCCTTTATAAGACAGTGCATTGTCGACCGCCGCCGGCAGATCCGTTGCCATCGGGACGTATTGGCCATGCCAGCCAAACGCGCGTGCCAACTCCAGCCAGTCGGGGTTGCCGAACGACAGGTCGGTATGGCTGCCGAATTCGTTGTCCTGTTTCCAGGCGATCAGCCCATAGCTGCGGTCCTCCCAGATCATCATGGTGATGTCGGCGTCCAGCCGGCGAGCCGTTTCCATTTCCTGGACGTTCATCAGGAAATCCCCGTCTCCCGCAATCCCGAAAATCCTGCGCTCGGGAAACACGAGGTGGGCAGCGATTGCCCCCGGCAGCGGCATTCCCATCGCACAGAAGCCGTTGGGGATAAGGCAGGTGTTTGGCTCGTTGCACTGGTAATAACGGGCAATCCACATCTTGTGGGCGCCGACCCCTGACAACAGAATGTCCTGCGGACCGAGCGCCTGACGGACGTCCCACAGCGCCTTCTGCGGGCGAATCGAGCCCTCCGTGCGGTCGTCCGCGTGTGCCGCGAACTCCTCCAGCATCCTCGTCCGAAGCCGCGACTGCTGGGCGAAGTCCCAATCCGCCGTACCGTCCCGCGCGACGCGCTCGTTTAACATCCATAGCGTATGCGCGATGTCGCCGACGCACTCGGCCGCCGGGTGGTAGTGAATGTCGATCTCGGCGGGATCGAAATCGATGTGCACGATCTTCTTGTCGCCGCTGCCGTTCCACAGCCGCGGCGGATATTCGACCATGTCGTAACCGATGGTGACGATGAGATCGGCGTCGTCGACCGCAAGCGCGCCGTAATCCTTCTGCTGCAGGCCAATGGTGAACAGGCAGTGGTCCGCATCCCGATCCACGCACCCCTTGCCCATGAAGGTGCAGAGAACCCCCATCCCGGTCGCCTCGCAGAATTTGCGCAGCTGTCTGCTGGCGCGTTTGCGGATCGCCCCGTTCCCGGCGATGATGATCGGGCGCGCAGCCGACCGGATCATCTCCCAGCCCCGGTCGACCGCCTTGTCGTCGGGGCCGGGACGCCGGAAGCGCCGTGGCTCGAGCGGTTCCGTCGACGACTCCTGCTTGGCGATGTCCTCCGCCAGCTCGATCAACACGGCGCCCGGCTTTTCGGCGCGCGCGAGGCGGACCGCCTTGCGGACGATTTCGGGAATCGTGTCGGGGTCGCGGACCGCCTGTGCCCATTTTGTGACCGGCCGATACATCTCGACCACGTCCATGACCTGGTGGCTCTCCTTGTGCTGCCGGCTCGTCGCGCCCTGCCCGGTGATCACCAGCATCGGTGCGCGATCCATGTTCGCATCGGCGACGCCGGTGATCAGGTTTGTGGCGCCGGGGCCGAGGGTGCCGAGGCAGACGGCCGGATTGCCGGTCAGCCGTCCATAGACCTCGGCCATGAAGGCGGCGCCCTGTTCATGCCGGGTCATGACGAACCGGATCGGGGATCCACGCAGCGACATCATGAAATCCGCATTTTCTTCCCCGGGCACGCCGAAAATATGGGTGATGCCCTCGCGCTCGAGGCACTTTACAAATAGATCCGAGGCTTTCATCGACCTTCTCCTCCGCCGTCCGCAATCCGCAGTAACATGCCATGCGGCGGAATTGAAGGATTGCCGGCTCAATTCTGCGTCAGGCCGGAGCCGCCCGTAGCCGCCGATAGGGTGGCAGCAGCAAAATCAGCGCATAGAGTGCCGCCGAGCCGAAGAACAGGACGCTGAAGCCCCAGGCTTGGGCGATCAGCGGCGCCGCCCCGGCGGTCACCGTGCTCAGCGCGCCGTTGATTGCCCACGCCCACGGTACCAGAGCCGTATCGTCCCGCTGCGCCAGCGCGAGCCCCTGCGGGAACAGCTGGCCGACGATGAGGCCGCCGGGCGCGATCAGGGCCACCAGCCCGATGATCTTGGCAGCCAACGGCCAAGCCAGCATCCCGGCGATCGCCGGGCCGATGAACAGACCCACCGCGACGGCATAGAGCGCCGCCGCCGCGGCCACGGCCCCGTGCGACAGGCCGGCCCGGAAGACACGGTCGCTGGCCAGGCTGCCCACGCCGGTGAACAGGATCAGCGCCCCCAGGACGATGGCGATGGCGAGGCCCGGATTTCCGACCAGCAAGCTGGCGCGCTGCATGATGCCGATCTCGAGCAGCATGAAGCCGGCCCCGAGGCAGAAGAAGAACGTCAGATGGTAGAGCGAGCGCCGCGTTCGTGGCGGACCGCGACGCACCGCCAGCGGACCGAGGATCACGACGAACGCCAACACCGCGATCATTGCAACGATGATCACGCGCGTGGCCTGGGCAAGCTCGTCGAACCGCGTGATCTTGCCCGACAGCACCGTGCGCCAGAACGTCCAGTCGACATAATTGCCGTTGGCGAACAGGTCGAGATAGAAGGGCCGGTCGTCGGTGATCACCTCGAATCGCAGCCCGGTGTCCGCGCTCAACGCCCGCAGGCTCGCTGCCGGGTCCGTTGCCTCGATGATTCGCGCGTAGGGTTCGAACTCCGGGCGGATCGGCCGACCCGGCGCATATGCGAACTGATACCCTTGCGCTGCGGCGCTTGCCTCGAGTCGGTCGATCTCGGCGTCGCTCCAGCCGGCCGGCTTGAACAGCAGCGGGTTGTTATCGAACGTCCCGGTCCAGAACCGGTCGGGGTCGTCATGTCTGAAAAGCACGACGACGGTGCGCGCTGGATCCGTTCCGATGCCGTGCGCGTCGAGATAACGGCGCAGGGCGCCGATCACGTTGACCTTGTTGACCTGAAGAATGACCGCATGGCCGTCCGGCGTCAGTCGCCCGAAGAGCGCTTCAAGTCCTTCATAGGTGAACAGGAACTGGGTCGTACCCCCGAGCGCGCCCGCATAGTATGATGCGGTGGCGCCGCTGAACGAGACCAGGATCTGATCGTAGAGCTGCGTGTCGCGCTCGAGGAACACGCGGCCTTCCTCGATCTGGAGGTCGACCATCGGCTCATCGAGCAGTTCGTTGACACCATAGCCGGGAAGGCGCCGCGCTCCGGCGACCAGTTCTGCGTTGAGTTCGACGCCGGTCACCCGGGTCGCGCCGCCCCCATACCGGTAAAGGCTCATCATATCGGCACCTGCCCCTGCAAACATGACCAGCGCGTTCCTCGGCGGGTCGAGGAGCATCGCCGGCCGCGTTGCGGGATGTATCCAGGGGGTCTTTCCGGTGGCCTCGTAGGGCCACACCCAAGCCATGCCGTCGCCATTGGCCAGGGACATCATGGCATGCGGGCGCGCATTGGCGCCGTCCCAGACCACCGCGCCAACCCGCGTATAGCTGTTCCAGTCGTGCCACACCTCGCGGATTTGCTCCCGGTAGCCGTAGTCGCGGGCAAGGTAGTTGACATTGACCGGCGGCTCGATCCGCTCCGCGTACCAGTCGCTGCGGGGCAGGACGGCCAGCGCCACGGCGGCGACGGCTCCGGCTGCGGCCAGGGCCCGATGTACCGGCCATACGTACGCCACGCCGGCACACAGTACGACGACGGCGGGCGCGGTGACGGAGACTGCGTAATCCGTGGTCTCCATGACCAGGATCGCGGCCATGCAGCCCATCGCAGCGCCAATCAGATCGGACGCGTACAGGCGGCCGTACAGCTGGCTGTCGCTTGTCGTGAACAGGAGCGCCAGCAGCGCGCCGAACAGGAAATACGGCAGGCTGAGGCCGACCCCGACGACGAAGGCGGTCTTCAGACCGTGTCCGATCCCGGCGATCAGCACTCCTTTCAGGCCGTTCGCGCGTCCGGCCTCGGCGACTGCGGCGTTCAGCACCGCCTTCTGGTCGGCGGCCAGGAAGTGCGCGTATACAAGCAGCACCGCGATCGCCGCGCACATCCAGAACAACAGGATCTCCCGTCGCACGGGTACGGCGCGAATGTCGAACAGGCTGAGCAGCGAACTGGCGCCACTGAGCCCCAGCATGGCCAGCGCGATGGCCAGGTAGATCAGGCTCGGCCCGACGGCGAAGTTGATGGTGCGCACGGTGTTGACCTCGAAGGCCAGCAGTGCCAGCGCGACGAGGAACGTCCCCGCGAACAGGGCGGCCCTGTCGGCGGTGACGCCGAACCGGGCCGGGCTGATCTGAACTGCCGTCATGGATTCTCGAATGAAGCCCGCAGCGATTGCCGTGCATCCGCAACACCGCGGATCCGTCCCGGTTATATGGGAAAACGGTTAAGGAACCGTTGTGCGCAGCCGGATCGCCGCCCTCTACTGGGGCAGCAGGACGATCTTGGCAGCCGCGCTCCGGCCGGCATCGAGTTCATGGAATGCCTCGGCGCCATCCTTCAGGGGCCGTTCCTCGACCCATTTGAGATCGCCGAGGGCGCCACGGTGAAGGGCGTCGACCGCCGCCCGCAGGTCGGCGGTCGTATAGGTGTACACGCCGATGAAGGAGAGTTCCGCAAGGGTGATCTTGCGCACATCCAGCCCGCCCGACGAGTCCTGCAGGCCAATATGCACGACGACCGCGCCCGGCCGGGCCACGCGGATCGCCATCTCTCGCGTGCGGGCGCTGCCGACGCAATCGAAAACGATGTCCGCTGCCGGCTCCGCGGGCGAACTCGACGGATCGAAACAGCGGATGTTCTGCCGTTCCGCGGTCTTGCGCCGCAACGCGTTCGTTTCCGCCAGCTCGAGGGTGCGGGCGCCGCGCGATCGAAGTACAAGGGCGGTCAGAAGGCCCACCGCACCGCCGCCGATCACAACGGCGTCGCATTCCGCCAGCGGCCGCCACCCGGCGCGTTCGCCAAGATCGACCGCGTGCCAGGCCGTTGCCGCCGGCTCGGTCAGCGCAGCCTGCGACGGAGCCATGCCCAGGGGAAGATCGACCAGGCATTGTTCCGGGATCGTCAGGTACTGGGCATAGGCACCGGGCCGGGTCATGCCGATCATGGTGCGGTTCTCGCACAGATTGCCCCGCCCGGTCAGACAGTAGGTGCAGCGGCCGCACATGATCAGCGGGTTCATGGTAACGCGCCGCCCGGCGCCGGCGCCGGCCACGACCTCGCCGGCGGCCTCGTGACCCAGGATCAGCGGTGGCACGCGGCGCGGATCGTGGCCGTGCCAGGCGTGCATGTCGGAGCCGCAGATGCCGACGGCGTCGATCCGCACCAGCGCCTCTCCGGCCGCCGGGACCGGCTCCGGCTCGTCACGGTAGTCCAGCGTCTGCGGTGCGGTATAGACGAGTGCCTTCATCTGCCTTTACTCCCGGCGCGGTGCTATTTCGCGGTGAACCCGCCATCAACGAAGATCACCTGTCCGGTGATGTAGTCCGAGGCCGGCGCGGCGAGGAAGACCGCGGGGCCGTCGATGTCGCTCAGCTCGCCGTTGCGGCCGATGGCCGTCTGCGCCGCGAGGGTCTCGAGCTTCGACAAGTCGGCATACAGCGGCGCCGTCAGCTCGGTCGGGAAGAAGCCGGGGGCAAGCGCGTTGCAGGTGATGCCGTAGCGCGACCAGGCCTCCGCCATGGCCCGGGTCAGCTGGACGATCCCGCCCTTCGATGCGCCGTAGGCGATGCCGTTCGCGAAGGCCCGGCAGGACTGCAGCGAGGCGAGGTTGACGATCTTGCCCCAGCGCTTTTCCTGCATGCCGGGCAGCAGCGCCCGGGCGAGAAAGAACGGCGCCGTCAGGTTGAGGGCCAGGGTCCGGTTCCAGGCGTCTATCGTCACCTCGGCCGGCGGCTGCCGCAAATTGACGCCAGCCGCGTTGACCAGGATATCCGGGGCGCCGAAGGGCTCTGCGGCGGCCTCGGCCAGGCCGTCGATCGCAGCCGTGTCCGCGACATCCCCGGCAAGTGAGGCGGCGCGACCGCCGGCCGCCTCGATCTCGCGCCGCGCCTCGTCCAGCATCTCGGCCCGCCGGGCCAGCAGCACCACGGCGGCGCCGGCCCGCGCCAGCGCGAGGCCGATGCGCCGACCCAATCCGGAACTGCCGCCCGTGACCAGCGCGACGCGGCCGGCAAGATCGAACAGCTCTTGTGCTGCGGTCATGCCGCCTCGGTGTCGAAGTCCGCGTCGGGGAAGTATTTGCGCAGCCGGTCGTCCCCGGTCCGGGCATGTGCCTCCATGCCCTCGAGACGCGAGATCCGCGCCGCCACCGCGGCGACGTCGCGGTTGGCCTCGCGGCTCATGCGCTGGAAGGTCACCGTCTTGATGAACTTGCCGACCGACAGGCCGCCGGTATAGCGCGCGGCGCCCTTCGTCGGCAGGATGTGGTTGGTGCCGCTGCACTTGTCGCCGAAAGCGACGGTCGTCTCCTCGCCGACGAACAGCGAGCCGTAGTTGCGCAGCCGGCCGAGCCACCAGTCGAGATCCTCCGCCTGCACCTCGAGATGCTCGGCGGCATAGGTATCGGAGACGTCGGCCGCTTCCTCGCGGCTGCCGCACAGCACCACCTCGCCATAGTCGCGCCAGGCCGCGGTGGCGGCGTTGCGCTGGACCTCCGGAAGTTTGGCGATCAGCCCGTCCATGCGGGCCATGGTCTGCTCCGCGAGACCGCGGTCGAGGGCGATCAGCCAGGCCGGCGAGTCCGGGCCGTGCTCGGCCTGGCCGACGAGGTCGGAGGCGACGATGTCGGGATCGGCGGTGGCGTCGGCGATGATGGCGATCTCGGTCGGGCCGGCGAACAGGTCGATGCCGACGCGGCCGAACAGCAGGCGCTTGGCCTCGGCGACGAAGCGGTTTCCGGGACCGACCAGGATGTCGGCCGGATGGCCGGTGAACAGGCCGAATGCCATGGCGGCGATGCCCTGGACGCCACCCAGCGCAAGGATCGTATCGGCGCCGCAGAGGTCGGCGGTATACAGGATCGCCGGCGGCACGCCATGTCCCTTCTGAGCGACCGAGCAGGCGATGACGTTGTCGACTCCCGCGACCTTGGCCGTGGTCACGCTCATGATCGCCGAGGCGACATGCGCATAGCGCCCGCCGGGGATGTAGCAGCCGGCGGTCCTGACCGGGATCAGCTTCTGGCCGGCGAACAGGCCGGGCGACAGCTCGGTTTCGAACTCGGTCATGCTGGCGCGCTGGGCTTCGGCGAACTTGCGCACCCGGTCATGGGCGAAACGCAGGTCGTCGCGCAGCCGCTGCGGCACTTTCTCCGCCGCGGCGGCGATCTCGTCGCGCGACACCACGATATCGCCGGTCCAGCCGTCGAGCTTGCCGGCATAGTGGCGGACGCGGTCCTCGCCGCCGGCCTCGATATCGGCCAGCATCTCGGAGACGATGCGGCGGGTGTCCTCCTCGCCGGTCGCCGGGGTCTTCTGCGCTTTCTTCAGATATTCGACAGCCATGGTCGCAAATCCTTTGCCGGTCGGGCTACCGGAGGTTTTCCGGAATTGCCCAGAGTGAGAGTTCGGGAATGAAGGCGAGCAGCAGCACCACCATGAGCATAGACAGCACATAGGGCACGGCGCGGCGCGCGATGCCGAGCACCGACTGCTTGGTCAGCCCCGACAGCACGAACAGGTTGAGACCCAGGGGCGGGGTGATGAAGCCGACGCCGAGCGAGGTCACCATGAAGATGCAGAACTGGATGTCGTTCATGCCGATTTCCTGCGCCAGCGGCAGCATGATCGGCGACAGGATGACGATGTTCGGAGTCGTCTCCATGACGCAGCCGGCCGCGATGAAAATGCCGAGCATCATCAGGGTGATCAGCACCGGCTCGTCGGTCAGGGTGGTAATGCCCTGAACGAACGTCTGCGGCACCTCAAGCGCGGCGAGAACCTGCGCCAGCGGCAGCGCGAAGGCGATGATCGGCACGATCACGCCGTTCACCTTGGCCGAACTCTCCAGCATCTTCGGAAAATCGGCCAGAGTCAGCGTGCCCTGCAGAAGGCCGATGGCGATCGTCGTGACAACCGCGACGGCGGCGGCCTCCGTCGGCGTGAAGATGCCGGAATAGATGCCGCCGAGGATGATGAAGGGGATCATCAGCGCGTACTTGCCGTCCCACACGGCCCGGCCCCAGCGCGACAGCGAGAACTGCGCACGGCTGTGTTCATAGCCCCGGCGCCGGTTGATGATGATGTTGGTGATCATGATCGAGATCATGATCATGACGCCGGGCACCGCCGCCGCCAGGAACAGGGTCGAGGCCGAGATGCCGAGGACGAGGCCGATGATGATATACGCGATCGAGGGCGGGATCAGGATCCCGGTGCAGGCGCCCGATGCCACCAGGGCGCAGGCATAGGGCAGCGGATAGCCGCTTTCCGTCAGCCGCTTGACGGTGATGCGGCCGACCGCCGCCGCCCCGGCCGCATCGGACCCGGAAATGCAGGCGAAGAAGCCGCAGCCGAGCACGGTCGACGTGCCGAGCCCGGTGCGCAGGCTGCCCATGGTCGCCTCGGCGACATCGAGCAGCTTGTTGGACAGGCCGGAGCGCACCAGCACGTCGCCGGTCAGGATGAACAGCGGGATGGCGATCAGCGCGAAGGCGTCGATGCCGGAGAACAGCGCCTCGCCGAACAGGGTCAGCGGCAACACCTCGGTCGACAGCAGCAGCGCGATCGCGCAGATGCCGAGCGACACCCACACCGGCACGGCCATGGCGAACAGCAGCACCATCAAGAGCAGCGGCAAGCCGATCGCCCAGCCGAGTTCGGTGGAGGCTTCGGGGATTCCATACATGTTGTACATCGCCGGCGCCCCCTAATCGAACAGCTTCTCGCCCGTATAGGGCGCTCGCCCGGCGCGCAGATCCGCAATATCGCGGAGGATCGACTGCACCAGGCGGATCATCACCAGGGTGAAGCCGAGCGGCACGGCGGCGAGAAACCAGACGCGGACGATGCGCAGCCCGTCGGTCACGTTGCCGAACTTCCACGACACCAGCACCGGGTCCATCGACCAGTAGATCGCGAAGCAGGCGAGCACCGCCGTCAGGACATCGGCGACCAGATAGAAGATCGCGACGCCGCGCGGCGGCAGGTAATGCAGCAGCACGTCGATGCGGATGTGGGCGCGCTCCTTGACGGCCACCGCGGCGCCGATCCACACGAGGTAGATGAAGGCGTAGCGGGCCGTCTCCTCGCCCCACACCGACGAGTAGAGCAGTACGAAGCGCCGTACCACCTCGATGAAGATGACGAGGACGATGAACGCGTACAGAATCAGCAGGAGCACGCGCTCCCCGTTCCGGTCGAGCTTTCGCAAGAGATCGAGCATCACGCCACCCGCCTTCCGATCGATTGGCTGAGAGCTGTCTGGAAGACGGGGACGGCGCGTCCGCGCCGCCCCCGCAACATCGAGGCTACACGTCGTGGACGGTATACTTGCTCTGCGTGTTCGCCGCCTCGTACAGCTTGTCGAAGGTCGCGATGGAGCCGCCGAGTTCCTTCTTCCACTCGTCCCATTCCTTGCGCTGCTGGCCGGCCGCCTCGACCCAGGCGGCGTACTCGTCCTTGCTGAGCGCGTGGAACCTGACGCCGGCCTTGGCCATCTCGGCCATCGCGTAGGCGCGCGACGCGGGCACCTGCGCGAGATTCTGCTGGAAGGTGACCACGCTGGCGAAGTCGATGCCCTCCTGCACGTCCTTGGGCAGTCCGTTGAACCATTCGAGGTTGCACGAATAGACCTGGCTGTCCGGCACCGAGCGGTTGAAGGTGACCCAGGACAGGATGTCCTTGAAGCCGAAGGCGTACAGCGCCTCGACCGCGGGGTCGAGCGCATCGGCCACGCCCTGCTTGATCGCCGACGGCGTCTCGCCCCAGGCGACCGGCGTCGGGTTGGCGCCGAGCAGGCGGTAGAACTGCTGCAGGATCTTCGAGCCCGGGACCCGGAACTTGATGCCCTGCAGGTCGGCCGGGGTGCGGAACGGCTCGTCGCTGAGGCCGCGCCGCTTGGCCGCGGTGCGCGGATCGATGCAGAAGTAGAACAGCGGCTTGAAGCCCTTGGCCTTGACCCGGCTGTTGACCTCCTGCTCCCACACGCCTGAGGTCACGAGGTTGACGAAGCGCTGGTTCTCGCCGCACCAGTACGGCAGGTTGATCAGGTCGACCGCCGGCGCGAACGGCGCGAAGTTCGACAGCGAATGCTGCGCCGCCTGGATGGTGTTGGCCTGGACCTTCTCCACCAGCTTGGTGCCGACGCCGAGAGCGCCGCCCGGGGCCAGCTTCACATAGACCTGGCCATTGGTCAGGTTCTGGATGTTCTCCTTCAGGTTCAGCTGCATGATCGGATAGGAGCGGGTGGTACCGATCTTGTAGGCCGTGCCGACCGTCATCGTGTACTTGGCGGCCGCCTGGCGCTCCTGCTCCTCGGCCCTGGTCTGCGCCGCGGCCGGCTTGCCCAGCGTCCCGGCCCCGGCCGCGACCACCGCGGTGGTGAAGCCGAACTTCGCGGCCGTCCGCATGAAGCCGCGCCGGTCCTGGTCCGCCATCGGCTTCAGGAGGGGGGTTGTGTCGTCGTTGCGATCGGTCATTGTTCCGGTTCTCCCTGTGAGGTTCGAGTGGTTCTAGGGTTCGTCGTCGGGCCGGCCCCGCTCGCGCCGCAGCGCCGCCAGCATCAGGAAGACGGCGGCGACGAGCAGGAGCAGGAATTCGAGGACGTCGCCCAGCAGGAACGGGACATCCCAGCCGAACTGGATGCCGGCCTTGCCGAGCAGCACGTTGAGGGTAAACAGCCCGAACAGGACGAAGAAGACGGCGAGAAACCCGTTGCCGGGCCGTCCGGCGCCATGTCCCCTGGCTGTGTCGTCCTGTCCCGGCCGCGTCATGCGTGGCCTCCCCGTTCATGCCCGTGGCGGGCCGCGCGCCCTCATGTCTATTAGAAGCCGGTCATGAAAGCGCTTTCATTGATTATGCGAAGTTAACGGAAAACAGGCATGCGCTGTCAACAGGAAATTTCCGGCCGCGTCGGAACGAATAGGGAATATTCCACTCAACTATATGTTATTTATTATAAATCTTTCTTCTTGCCCTGGCCAACGCTTGAGCGCAGGCTAGGAGGATGCAACCGGGTGCAAAGAGAAAGCGGTTTCAGGCGACGTCGCAGACGGTCAAGCTGTCCGACGTCGCGACGCTGGCCGGCGTGTCCCCGGCGACCGCCAGCCGGGCCCTCAACACGCCCGACAAGGTCGGTACCGAAATGCGGGACCGGGTGCGCGCCGCCGCCGCGGCGCTCGGCTACGTGCCCGATGCCGCGGCAAGGGCGCTGGCCTCGCGCCGCTCGCGCACCATCGGTGCCGTCGTGCCGACCCTCGACAATCCGATCTTCGCCACCGGCGTGCAACGGCTCGAATCGCGGCTCAACGAGCGCGGCTACGCGCTGGTCGTGGCCAGCTCCGACTACCGCATCGACAAGGAGTTGCGCCAGGCGATCAACCTCCTCGAACGCGGCATCGAGGGGCTGATGCTGACGGGGACGGAGCATCACCCGTCGCTGTATATGCTGCTGGAGACGCGCGGCGCACCGCATGTCAACACCTGGGTCGACGCCGGCGACGCGGCGCATCCCTGCATCGGCTTCGACAATGTCGAGGCGGCGGTGCGGCTGACCAACTACCTGCTCGATCTCGGACATCAGCGCTTCGCCATGATCGCCGGCATCGCCGAAGGCAACGACCGCGCCGCGGCCCGCATCGTCGGCGTGCGCGAGGCACTGGCCCGCCGCGGCCTGCGGCTGGACGACGACCGCCTGGTCGAGGAGCCCTACGGCGTCGGCGCCGGGCGCGACGGGCTGCGCGCGGTGCTGGCGGGGCCGCCGGAGCAGCGCCCGACCGCGGTCATTTGCGGCAACGACCTGCTCGCCTTCGGCGCGATCTTCGAGGCCGCTTCGATGGGCCTCGACGTGCCGCGCGACCTCTCGGTCGTCGGCTTCGACGATGCCGAGCTGTCGAGCCACATCCCGCCGGGCCTGACCACCATGCACGTGCCGTCCGGCGAGATGGGGGCGCTGGCCGCCGACTATCTCGTCAACCGCATCGAGGGCAAGCCGGCGCGCCACCGCACCCGCGTCGAGGTCCGCCTCGTCGTGCGCGGCTCGACCGCCCCGCCGCGGGGCTGAGCGCGCCCGACCGGTTCCGCTCCCGGCGCCGTCAGGTTCATCCGCGCCCTGAGGGCCTGCCCATTGCACGCCGAATGGCGGCGTACATGCGCTCGGCCGCGCGCAGGGAGCGCGGACGGAATTCGTAGCGCTGGCCGCACGCGTGGAGGTAGACCCGGTGGCTGCCCTCGTGGGGCGCTTCGATTTCTTCGATGGCGTCCAGCGGAAGCTCGTCGTAACGGGTGCGGTCGTGCAGCCGGCGCAGCAGAACGCGCCGGTTCGTCACGACGGCGGACCATGTGGCATCGAGGTACAGCTTTAACAGGATGGGCACCGCAAGCAGTATGACGGCGAGGCCGGCCGGACTGCCCGGCGGCGAGGGTGTGCTGAACCAACCCAGCAATTTCCCTGTCCAGAACAACAGGAGGACCGCCAGGAGGCAAGTCATCGCAGCGGGGATTGCCCAATTCCGGATCGCAGGGTGGCGCAAAATCACTCTTTCGCCTTGCTGCAGGATGCGCTTCAGCGACCCGGCCTGGCGGCCCGGCGGCGGTGCAGTACCGCCGAGCGCGGCCTGCAGGGCCGCGTCAGAGACGCGTCGCAGGTCCAGCCGCAGGGCCCGCCCGTCCCCGTGCACGAGCAGATCGTCGCCGTCCAGCGTCGCGCGCTCGATGTCGCTGCGGCGGATTTCCTGCGCTTCCCTGCGCAGCATCCCGCGCCACGCGCTCACCCGCCGGTCGGTGACGACGATGCGCCACAGGTAGCGCGTGGCGATAGGCGCGATCAGATGCATCAATCCCAGTACGACGCCCTGGGCTGCCAGAAACTGCCCCATCAGCCAGTCCTGCGGGTCGTCCAGGTCGAATCCCCGGGCCAGATGCATGCCCGCAATCCACGCCAGCGGCCAGAACAGCCAGAACCCGGCCCAGAGCCAGGGCACGCGCTCGGGCACGGGCAGGCGCAAGAGCACCGCTCCCCCGGTTCCAGCTTCGGGTTGAACCAGCCCATCAGGCCAGCGCCTCGCCGCGGTCGTTGCGCTCGAGCGCCGCGAGGAGGCGCCGCGCGGTCCAGGGCAGGCAGAAGATGGTATCGGTGCGGCCGGGGCTGACGACGACCAGCTCCCATCCCTTCGAGTCCCAGTAGGCCTCGGTCACAGCGTCGAGCGGGACCGCATCGCAGCGCGCCGGCCAGTGCGGCCGCCGGATCAGCAGCCGCCGGTCGGTCAGCACCGCCTGCCAGCCGCGCCGCCGCCAGGCGGCGACGATGTTGCCGAGCAGCACCGCATACGGACCTATCAAGATGATCGGGTTGAAATACCAGCTTGCCAGTGCGTCCATCCATGCCAGCTCGGCGAACAGCAGGACCGGCCCCGACAGCAGCACCGCCCAGGGCAGGAGTTCGGTGACCAGCGGCGAATAGCGCCACAGCAGCGTCTCGCCGGCCTCCAGCATCTCGCCGACCGGTTTCGCCGGCAGGCCGGGATCGACGAAGCGGTCGCCGTACAGGCGATGCAGGGTCTCTGCCTGGAAGAAATTGGGGTTGATCGGCAGGTCCCACCCTTGAGCGCTGCCGTTCACGACCAGCTTTCGGTCGTCCAGGCGCACCGTCTCGACGGCCTCATGGCGCATGGCGCCGATTTCCGAGGAGAACGGCCCATAGGCTTTCAGCACGCGGCGATCCGTGATCACCCATTTCCAGCTCGTCCACAGCCAGGCGAGGATCGGGGCGGGAACCGTGAAAAACAACATGAAGAGGGTCGCGTTCCAGAATTTGAAGCCGAGAAACGGCACGTCCCCGATATTGCGCAGCCACGCCGCGACGAAGAGAACCACGACCCCCGCGGCCAGATACCAGGCCGTCGTGCCCTCGGTGGAGCGCAGAAGGATCCGCTCCCCCGGCTGCAGCCGGCGTCTGAACCGCCGGTTCATGCCGCGGCCTCCCGCGCCTTGCGGATCGCGGCGACCACGGGGGCCGGATCGACGCCGATCGTCGCGACCACCGTCTCGCGGCCGTTCGCGCGAACGACGATCCGCTCGGCGAACGCGCCCGCCTCGATGCGTACGTCCTCGACCGCGTCCAGCCGGATCTCGTTGTACCGGGCGCCGAACGGCCCCGGGCGGCACAGAAGCCGCCGGTCGGTGACGATCAGACGCCAGCGGGTCACGACGGCCGCGACCAGGAGGACGGGCACCAGCAGCAGGATCATCGTTTCCGTCCGGCCGAATCCGAAGAACTTGTCCATGGCGACCAGCGCCACCAGCTCGACCGCGACAAGGACGGCCAAGACCCCCGCCCAGACCCCGCCGCCGCTATGGTCCGGGTGCCGGAGGACGATGCGCTCGCCCGGCTCCAGCTTGGGTCCGATCCAGCCCGTCATGCAGGGGCCTCCTTCGCGGCTTCGATCGCCGCGCGCATGCGGGCGGCC
>JBFIFO010000084.1:0-17033 GCA_041602815.1 Alphaproteobacteria bacterium
CCAGGTGCTGGCCCGGCCGCAACCAGGCGCCGCGGATCAGCGGCTCGCTCGCCAAAGTCGCGCAGGAGATGATGTCGGCCTCCGCGACCGCGGCTTCGAGGTCGGTGGCGACGCCGGCGTCGATGTCGTCCCCCAGCCCTTCGACGATCTTCCCCGCCCTGTCCGGATTGCGGCCCCAGACGGTGACCCGTTCGATCGGGCACACCGCGCGGTAGGCGCCGACCTGGTTCAGGGCCATGCGGCCGGTCGCGACAATCAGCAGATGCGCTGCGTCTGTGCGGGCAAGGTAGTCCGCGGCCAGGGCCGAGGCCGCCGCGGTACGCCGCACCGTCAATTCGCCGCCGTCGATGGTGGCGAGCGGCGCCCCGGTCCGGCCGTCGAACAGCACGTAGACGCCGCTCACCGCCGGCAGGCCGCGCGCCGCGTTGCCCGGGAAGACGTTGACCAGCTTGACGCCGAGATAGGCGCCCTCGGTCCAGGCCGGCATCAGCAGGGCCGTCGCATCCGGCTCGCCCGGCACCGCGATCGTGTGGTGGTGGCGCACCGGCATCACGCAGTCGGCGCGGAACATCTCGCGGATCGCCTCGATGAGCGCCGCGAACTCGGTGCACCGTATCACCATCTCGGCATCGATCATGCGCATGGTATCGCCCTCCCCGGCTTGCCGGATTCGCGGCGCATCCTGCGGAGCGGCGCCGCGGAACGCAAGCCCGGCAATTGACAGGAGGGATGGACCGGCTTATCCCTCTGCGGCCGTTTGACGCGCCCCCGAAGGAAGGGCAAGGAACCATGGGCAAGGGGAAGAAGACAGAGACCCGGCCGCAGACCCAGGCGGTCCGCGGCGGCCTGACGCGGAGCCGGTTCGACGAGACCTCCGAGGCGATCTACATGACCTCGGGCTATATCTACGAGTCCGCCGAAGAGGCCGAGGCCGCCTTCAAGGGCGACGCCGACCGGTTCATCTATTCGCGCTACGCCAACCCGACCGTGGCCATGTTCGAGGAACGGCTGCGGCTGATCGAGGGGGCCGAGGCCTGCATGGCGACGGCAAGCGGCATGGCGGCGGTGTTCGCGGCGCTGATGAGCCTGTTGAAGGCCGGCGACCGTATCGTCGCCTCGCGGGCGCTGTTCGGCTCCTGCCATTTCATCGTCAACGACATCCTGCCGCGCTACGGCGTGACCCACGAGTTCGTCGACGGTGCCGACGCGGCGCAGTGGGAGGCGGCGCTGGCGACACCGGCGCAGGCGGTGTTCCTCGAGACGCCGTCGAACCCGGCGCTGGAGATCATCGACCTCGACATGGTCTCTGAACTCGCGCACCGCGCCGGCGCCCAGGTCGTCATCGACAACGTCTTCGCGACGCCCCTGCTGCAGCGCCCGCTAGAGCGCGGCGCCGACGTCGTCGTCTACTCGGCGACCAAGCATATCGACGGCCAGGGCCGCACCCTCGGCGGCGCCGTGCTCGGTCGCAAGGACTTCGTCACCGGCGAGCTGAAGACCTTCCTGCGCCACACGGGCCCGGCTCTCAGCGCGTTCAACGCCTGGGTGCTGGTCAAGGGGCTGGAAACCATGGACCTCCGGGTCGACCGGATGTGCGAGAACGCGCTGGAGGTCGCCCGCTTCCTCGAGGGCCACAACAGCATCAGCCGCGTCCTCTATCCGCATCTCGACAGCCACCCGCAGGCGGCGCTCGCGCGCAGGCAGATGCGCAAGGGCGGCTCGATCGTCTCGTTCGAGCTCTCCGGCGGCAAGGCCGACGCCTTCCGCTTCCTCGATGCGCTGGAGATCATCGACATCTCCAACAACCTCGGCGATTCGAAGAGCCTGATCACCCATCCGGCGACCACCACGCACCAGCGCCTGCCGGCCGAGGAGCGCGCCCGCCTCGGCATCACCGACGGCCTGGTGCGGCTGTCGGTCGGCCTCGAGGACGTCGAGGACCTCAAGGAGGACCTCGCGCGGGCGCTGGGCGGCTGACGCGGCACGGCGGCCAACTCCGTCTCGCATCACTGATCTCGGAGTGACCTCATGCTGAGGAGGCGCGGAGCGCCGTCTCGAAGTGTGAGATCGCTCGGTATAGATTGCGCCAAGGACAACCAACGGTTCGAGCATGACCGAACGGAGCAGCAGAGCAGTGGAGATCGCCCTGGAAGAGACCGGGGCGATCGCCGCGCCGCCCGGCGCGGTGCCGGCGCCGGCCGCCGAGAACCACCTTGCGGGAATCGCCCTGATGGTCGCGGCGATGATGGTGGTGCCGTTCATGGACGCGCTCGCGAAATACCTGAGCGACCGCTACGCCGTCACGCAACTGACCTGGGCGCGGTTCTTCTTCCATTTCATGATCCTCGCGCCGATCGTACTGTACCGCCACGGCGGGGCGGCGTTGCGGCCCGCACAGCCGGTCCTGCAGCTGGTGCGCAGCGGCTTTACGCTGCTGGCGACGATCCTGTTCTTCGCGGCGATCGCGCACATGCCGATCGCCGATGCGCTGGCGCTACTGTTCGTCTCGCCCATGGTGGTCACCGCGCTGTCGCCGGTGCTGCTGGGCGAGCGCGTCGGCGTCCGCCGATGGACCGCCGTCATCATTGGATTCATCGGCGCGCTGATCATCCTGCGGCCCGGCTTCGGCGTCGCGCAGCTGGGCTCCTACCTGGCGATCGGGGCCGGCGTGTCCTTCGCCCTCTATACCCTGCTGACGCGCAAACTTGCGGGCAGCGCGCCGCCGCTCGTCACCCTGGCCTATACCGCCGTGACCGGCGCTGTGGTGATGAGTATCGCCGTCATCCCCCACTGGGTCACGCCGCCGCCGGGCGAGCTTGTGATGATGGCGGGCATCGGCGCGATCGCGGCCTTCGGGCATTTCCTGCTGATTCGCGCCTTCGACCACGCCCCGGCCTCGCTGCTGGCGCCGTACAGCTATTCCGAGATCGTCATGGCGACGGCCGTGGGATGGTTCATCTTCAGCGATTTCCCCGACGGCTGGACGTGGACGGGCATCGCCGTGATCGTCGCGAGCGGAGTCTACATATCGTGGCGCGAGGGCCGAAGACCGACAAGATAATGTAGAAAGCAGCGTTGCATTGTTCGAACGCCATGGCTAAACTCGCGCGATGATGAGGGGATGTTAAGGCGGTAGCAACCGTTCCATTTAGGGAGGTACCCGGATGTTTTTCCTGCGCAAATATTCCCGGTTTGTCGCTTTGCCGCTGGCGGCCCTGATGATGGCCGTATCGATGCCCCTGGGGGCGGCGCAGGCGGCGCTGGTGAGCACGGACCAGGTCATCGACAAATCGGAAATCGCAGCCGACAGGGCGCAAGTGGCCGCGTTCCTCGCGCGTGAGGACGTACGCCGAAACCTGCGCGCCATGGGCGTCAATCCCGACGAGGCGGCCGCCCGCGTTGCCGTCATGACGGACGCCGAGGTGCGGCAGGTGGCGGCACGGATCGACGAGCTTCCGGCCGGCCAGGACGTTGCGGTCGCGCTGATCAGCGCGGCACTTCTCATTTTCCTTATCCTTCTGGTTACCGACCTGATGGGGGTTACCGACGTCTTCCCGTTCGTCAAGGGCGGCAAGGCGCGGCGTTAGGTACCCGGTTCGACGGCGCCGCCAGCCCCGAAAATGAAGCGGCGGGCGGCGGCCGTTCGGCGCCTGGATGTGATTTGGATGCGCATGCGTGGCCTGACCCGTGCGGGCCATCGCGTGTATGCTTGACCGCGGAAAGGTGGTTGCCCCATGAAACATCTTCGGAATCTGCGTCCCGCGATCGCCCCGGCCCTGGCGGCGGCCATGCTCGCGGCCTCTATGCCGTTCGGCGTCGTGCGGGCGGAAATGGTGCCGACGGAGCGGGTCCTCGAGCGCCGGGAGGTCGATGCACGGCGCGCCGAGGTGGCCGCCTTCCTTGCGCGATCGGACGTGCGGGAGCGCATCGCCGCACTCGGCGTCGCCCCGGACGAAGCGGCACGTCGGGTCGCCGGCCTGTCCGATGCGGAGGTGCTCCAGGTGGCGCAGGAGATCGACAACCTGCCCGCCGGGCAGGCCGAGGGCGTCTCGATCGTGGTCGTCCTGCTGCTGATCATCATCATCCTCCTGCTCGTGTAGCACTGGCGCGACTGCGCGGGGCCACGGCATTCACAGACGGAAAGGCTTCTCGACCGGGATGCGGATCGTAAGGCGGATTGCGGCGGCGGCTCTTGTGCTGACGGTGGCGGCATGCGCCGGGACCGGGCAGACCGCGCGGCTGCTGGACGATCCCGGGACGCTGCCGCCGCGGGCGATGGTCGAGGGAGTGCCGTTCTTCCCGCAGGAGCGGTTCTACTGCGGCCCCGCGGCGACGGCGATGGCGCTGGCCTGGACCGGCCTGCCGGTCACCCAGGACGACCTCGTGCCGCAGGTCTACACGCCGGGCCGCGAGGGCACGCTGCAGCCGGACGTGATCGCCGCGATGCGGCGCAACGGCCGCCTTGCCGTGACGGTCGAAACCCTGCCCGACCTTCTGGCCGAGCTCGCCGCCGGCCGGCCGGTCCTGGTGTTCCAGAACCTCGGCCTGTCGTGGTTCCCGCAATGGCATTTCGCCGTCGCCATCGGCTACGATCTCGAGTCGCGCGAACTGATCCTGCATTCGGGCACGACCGAGTACTATCGGCAGGGTCTCGGCACCTTCGAACGGACATGGCAGCGCGGCGGCTACTGGGCGCTGGCCGTCCTTCGGCCCGGCGAGCTGCCGGTCAACGCCGACGAGCTGGCGGTGCTGCGCGCCGCCGCCGGCCTCGAACGCGTGGCGCAATACGATGCCGCCGCCGCCGCCTACCGGGCGATCGGCGAGCGCTGGCCGGGAAGCTTCGAGGCGCATTTCGGGCTCGGCAACGTGCGCTACGCGCTTTCCGACCTGGTCGGCGCCGAGGCCGCCTACCGGCAGGCCATCGCAGCGCGGCCGGGTGCCGCGGGGCCGGCCTGGAACAACCTTGCCTACGTGCTGGCGGGCCTGCAGCGCAACGAGGAGGCCATCCGCGCCGCCCGCGAAGCGGTCGCCAGCGACCCGGACGACGCCAACTACCGGTCGACCCTGACCGAGCTCTCCGCACGATAAAGCCGTGCCCGGCAAGACACAGGAATAATTTCTTCCCTTGGCTATTTCCTTGCGCCAGTATTGCCGCATACGAACGGGATTCGCGTCAATGAATCGCCGGCCCGAAACAGAGGAGAGTTTCATGCTTCACCGGACGACACCGACACCCTGCCTGCGCGCCCGACTGCTCGCCACGACGGCGCTTGCCGCGTTCGCCGGCGCGCTGAGCGCCCTGCCGTCGAGCCAGGCGACCGCGGCCGGCTTCGCGCTGAAGGAGCAGAGCGCGAAAGCCCTGGGCAACGCCTTCGCCGGCGCCACCGCGGGCGCCGAGGACGTGACCTACATGTTCTTCAACCCGGCGGGCCTGACGCGGCAGGAAGGCCACCAGGCCGCGGTCGTCGGCAGCTACATCATCGTCAGCGGCGAGACGAACAATGCGAATGCGGGGGTCGGCGGCGAGTCGACCTCGGGCGATGCGGCCGAGGATGCTTTCGTGCCGGCCACCTACCTGATGTGGTCGGCGAGCCCCGACCTGAAGCTCGGTGTCGGGATCAATGCGCCGTTCGGCCTGACCACCGAATACAGCCAGACCTGGCAGGGCCGGTTTCACGCCGTCGAATCGGCGATGATGACGGTCAACATCAACCCGGCCATCGCCTACCGCGTGAACGAGAACCTGTCGCTCGGTTTCGGGTTGCAGTTCCAATATATGGACGTAACGCTGAGCCAGATGTCGCCCGGCGGACTCGCCGAAATCACCGGCGACGACTGGGGATACGGCGTGACCCTCGGCGCACTTTACGAATTCTCCGACACAACCCGCATGGGGCTGGGATACCGCTCTCAGGTCTCGCAGACCCTGGAGGGTAGTTTTACAGTCGGCGGTGCGTTTTTCAGCAATGCCGAGGCGAAGTTTACGTCGCCCGACACGATCTCCGCCGGCGTCTACCACGAGTACAACGACAAATTGGCGGTCATGGCCGAGACCGTATGGACCCGCTGGAGCACCTTCGACGAGCTGCGCATCGAGGATGGCGCGGGCAGCCTGATCAGCAACACGCCGGAGGACTGGAAGGACGTCTGGTTCTTCGCCCTCGGCGCGACCTGGAAGCCCAGCGAGAACTGGACCCTGCGCGGCGGCGTCGCGTATGACCAGACGCCGATCCCGGACGATCGGCGGACCCCGCGCATCACCGACGAGGACCGTACCTGGCTCGCGATCGGCGCCCAGTTCCACCCGACGCCGAACATCACCATCGACGCCGGCTACACGCACATCTTCATCAAGGACGCGGTCGTCAACCTGCCGGCTGGCTATACGACCCCCGCGCTGCCGGCCCTGACGGCGAACTACGAGAACAACCTCGACATCCTGACGGTTCAGGCGGTGTTCCGGTTCTGATCGGGAGCGCGGACAGCGTCATGCAGACGGCCGCCGGATCGCTCCGGCGGCCGTGTCGTTTCCGGGCCCGCCCGTGCGTCAGCCGTCGCGCCAGCGCCGCACCGCCTTCCAGGCCAGCGGCATGACCGCCGCGGCGAGAACCAGCTTGAAGGCATCGCCGATAAGGAACGGATAAAGGCCCCAGGCAAGGATCGGCTTGTCCCATCCGAACAGCGCGCCGAGCCACAACAGGCCGGGGACGTAGATGACGATGTTGCCGACCAGCATGGCCAGAGCCGTGGTCGCGACGCTGCGGTCCCAGCCGCGCTCGGCCAGCCAGCCGACCAGCGCCGCGGCGGCGACGAAGCCGACGAGGTAGCCGCCCGTGCCGCCCATCATGTAGGCAAGGCCAATGCCCTTCTCCGGCGTGCCGGCGAACACCGGCAGGCCGGCCGCGCCCTCGGCGAGGTAGAGGAGCAGCGTCGCGCCGCCGAGACGCCAGCCATAGGCCAGTGCGATTGCGAGCACGACGAAGGTCTGCATGGTGATCGGCACCGGGTAGAACGGCACCTGAATCTTGGCAGACAGGGCCAGGAGCGCGGTGCCGGCCAGCGCCAGGACGGCCAGGCGAAGCGGCCTCGAAAGCCTGCCCTCGGGCCAGATGGCGCCGATCAGTGTCTGCTGCGGGAAGGTCGTGGAGCTGCTCATCGCGATCGCCTCTCAAATCCGTGTTCGTGTCCCGGTCGCTTTATAACGGCCCGCCCGGCGATTCCCTAGTTGAATTTGTTGTTGCGCGGGAAGCCGGCGGGCGGCAGGCGGCCTGCCTGGGCGCGTTTGCCGAGCCAGCCGTCGAGGCGCGTTTCGGTACGCTCGCCGCCGCCGTGCTTCCAGGCCAGGCCGTCCGCGCGGCGGAACACCCTGACGTCCGACAGCCCGCCATCCTTGTAGCGCTGCAGGATGACGCCGCGGCCGCGAGACATCACCGGCACCTCGTCGAGCCCGAAGATCAGTAGCTTGCGGTTCTCGCCGATGACCGCGACCGAGTCGCCGTCGACCGGCACGCACGCTGCCGCCTCCACCTTGCCGGACACGTTCAGCACCTGCCTGCCGGCGCGGGTCTGGGCGAGCACGCCGTCCTCCTCGACGACGAAGCCGCGGCCGTCGCTGGCGGCGACCAGCAGCCGGCGGCCCGGCCTGTGCACGAAGATAGCGACGACGTCGTTCTCGCCGCCGAGATCGAGCATGAGGTTGAGCGGCTCGCCGAAACCGCGGCCGCCGGGCAGCCTGTCGGCCCCCAGCATGTAGAAGCGTCCGTTGGTGGCGAACACGACGAGCTTGTCGGTGGTCTCCGCATGCAGGTGGAAGCGGGGGGCGTCGCCCTCTTTGTATTTCAGGTCGGTGTCCGCCGGCAGGTGGCCGCGCAGCGCCCGGATCCAGCCGCGCTGCGAGCACACCACGGTCACCGGCTCGCGCTCGATCATCGCCTCCACCGGCACGACGACCGCGGCCGGCGCCTCGCCCAGCACGGTACGGCGGGGGCCGTAGCGAGGATCCTTGCCGAAGCGGTCGCGGATCGCGCGAATCTCGCCGGCAATGGCGTCCCAGCGCCCCTCCTCGTCGCCGAGCAGCGCCTTCAGCCGCTTGCGCTCCTCGCCGAGCGCCTTGTGCTCGCCCCGGATCTCCACCTCCTGCAGCTTGTGCAGGCGGCGCAGGCGCAGGTTCAGGATCGCGTCGGCCTGCGTCTCCGAGAGCTTGAAGCGCGCCATCAGCTCGGCCTTTGGGTCGTCCGCCTCGCGCACGATGCGGATCACCTCGTCGATGTTCAGATACGCGACGAGGTAGCCGTCGAGGATCTCGATTCGCGCCTCCACCTTGCCCAGCCGGTGCGCCGTGCGCCGCTTAAGCACCTCGTGGCGGTGGTCGAGGAAGGCCTGCAGCACGTCGCGCAGGTTCATCACCCGCGGCGTCTGGTCGGCGTCCAGCACGTTCATGTTGAGGCCGAACTTGGTCTCGAGATCGGTGTTGCGGAACAGCGATTCCATCAGCAGCGCCGCATCCACGTTGCGGCTCTTCGGCTCCAGCACCAGCCGGATGTCCTCGGCCGATTCGTCGCGCACGTCGGCCAGCATCGGCAGCTTGCGGTTCAAGAGGAGGTCGGCGATCCGCTCGTGCAGCTTCGATTTCTGCACCTGGTACGGAATCTCGGTGACCACGATCTGCCAGGTGCCGCCCTTCAGCTTCTCGACCTCCCAGCGGGCGCGCAGGCGCAGGCTGCCGCGGCCGGTACGGTATGCCTCGTCGATCGTCTCGGGCGATTCGACGAGCTCGCCGCCGGTCGGGAAGTCCGGGCCCGGCATCAGCGACAGGAGCTTGTCGAAGCCGGCGTTGGGGAACTTGATGAGGTGCAGCAGCGCGGCGCAGATCTCGCCGACATTGTGCGGCGGGATGTTGGTGGCCATGCCGACGGCGATGCCGGCGGCGCCGTTGGCCAGAAGGTTGGGGAAGCCGGCCGGCAGGACCACCGGCTCCTCGCTCGCGCCGTCATAGGTCTCGCGGAAATCGACGGCGTCCTCGTCGATGCCGTCCATCAGCGCCTCGGCGATCTCGGTCAGCCGCGCCTCGGTGTAGCGGTAGGCGGCCGCCGGGTCGCCGTCGATATTGCCGAAATTGCCCTGCCCGTCGACCAGCGGGTAACGCACCGCGAACTCCTGGGCGAGGCGCACCATGGCATCGTAGATCGCGGCGTCGCCGTGCGGATGGAAGTTGCCCATGGTGTCGCCGACGATCTTGGCGCATTTCTTGAAGCCGGCCGTCGGGTTCAGCCGCAGCTCCCGCATCGTATAGAGGAGGCGCCGGTGGACCGGCTTGAGGCCGTCGCGCACGTCGGGCAGCGAGCGCGCCATGATCGTCGACAATGCGTACGAGAGATAACGCTCCTGCAGGATGTCGGCGAGCTGCGCCGGCTGGGCGCCGTTGTCGTCGGCCACGGGACGACTGGCCATCGGGGAATCTCCTACCAGATATGGTGTCGTGTATTTCGGCTTATACTATGTCTCGCCGGCCCGCGTCGAGCCCGCGCAGATGGGTGATGAGCCGTTCGCGGGCGTCCGGGGTCTTGCGGCCGTGCGGCGCGAACACGTGGCGCTCGAGGAACCAGCCGGTCAGCCGCAGCCCGTCCAGCACCTGCCGCACGTCGGCAGCCCCACTCCCGGAGACAAGGAAGGCGGGCAGCGGCAGCAGCCTGTCGCGCCAGGGCTCGCCGGCCGACAGCGAGACCGCCCGGCCGCTCCGGGGCGACACATAGGCAAGACTGTCGTTGGTGCCGGTCGCGGCACAGGACGAAAGGTCCAGCCCGAAGCCGAGATCGGCGAGCAGGAACAGCTCCCAGTGGACGTAGGATTTCGCCCAGTCGGGCGTCTCGAGCGCCTCGAGAAGGCCGCCGAGTGCGCGGAACAGCTCCGCATGCGGAGCCCGCTCCGGCAGCGCCGCCTCCAGCAGCGCCGTCGCCGATATGAGCGCCGCCAGCGGCCCCGGCCGGTCATACAGCGCTGCGCCGCTGCGCAGCGGCTCCACGGTGTAAGCGCCGAGATGGTCCTCGAGCCGCGCCCGCCAGGTCGCCGCCAGGGTGTTGCCCGGCTGCAGGACCCCGCGCAGGCGCCGCGATGCGCCGCCGCGCACCAGCCCCGCATGGCGGCCGTGCGCGGCGGTCAAGAGGCTGACGATCGCCGCCGCCTCGCCATGCCGCCGCACCGCCAGCACGATTCCGTCATCAGTCCATTCCATGCTCAGAATGTAACAGGATGCGAGCAGTCGATCATACCGTCACAACGCCCCACCTGCGGGTTACCGTACCAGGGTTCCGTATTCGACCTAATCCGGGGTGGACCACGTGAGTTTCCCGTCACGCCCGTTCCAGAAGACCACGGTTAGCTTGCCTATCAGATTGTTCTTGGGTACGAAGCCGAACACACGGCTGTCCGCCGAGTTGTCGCGGTTATCGCCCATGACGAAGTATTGATCCGGTGGAACCGTGTATTCCGGCGTCTCGTCCAGGCGGAAGTTGTCCCCGTGCTGCTCGACAATCCGGTGGGCGCGCCCGTTGGGCAATGTCTCCAGATACTGCGGCACGAAGAGCCCTGGCCTGAGTTCGTAATCCTGGATCCGCTCCCGCTTGACCGGCTCGCCGTTGATGTGCAGGACCCCGTCCTTCATCTGGATGGTGTCGCCCGGCACCCCTACGATGCGCTTGAGGTAATCCACCTCGATGTCCTGCGGATGCCGGAATACCATTATATCGCCTCGTTCAGGTTCGCGCGGGAGCAGGCGCCCCTCGAACCACGCAATTCCATACGGAAATGAATAGCGCGAATATCCGTAAGCGAATTTCGATACGAAGAACCGATCGCCCGTCGTAAGAGACGGAACCATGCTGGCGGAGGGGAAATGAAACGTCTGCCAGAGAAATGTCCGCATACCCTCACCGATCGTCAGGGCGGAAACGAACATGATCAAGATGAGGCCGTACCACTTGCCGTGCCACGCCGTCGGCCTTTTGCCGCGCTGTCGTCTTGCGACGATGTAGCTGTGCGGATATCCGATCAAGATGACGGGCACGAACACGAACTGGATGAGCAGGTAGATCAGTCCCGCACGCGCCCGGCCGAGGTAAAACATGGCCACAACCGGCCCAAGCAGCAGGGCGAGGACGAGCGTCGCCCAGGGTCTTCTGTCAGCAAAGGCCGACCACATGCACTCTCACCCCTCCGGCGGCGGGGCCACCACCTTGGCGTAGGCGTCGCCCTCGACGGTACGGCCGACATTGCGAAACACGTCGAGGGTGACCTCGAAGGCCGCGCGGGTGATCTCGACATGCTCGGTCCAGTTGCCGAGCCTCTGATAGGCGGCGATCGTGCTGGCCAGCACCGCCGGGTCGATGTCGGGGAAATGCGACTGCTCGGCGGCGGCGATCTCTGCCGCCGGCGTCGCGTTGACCCATTTGCGGGCCCTGCGGTAGGCGCGCGTGAAGGCGCGCGCCATGTCGGTCTCGAGCCATTCGCGCGTGGCCGCGAGGCTGGAGAACGCGCACGGGCCGATCGCATCGCCCAGGCCCGTGACCACGTAGCCGACGCCGTCATGCTCGAGCTGTTGCGGCGCCGGGCCCTGCTGGTGGATGTAGTCGCCCTCGCCGGCGCGGAACGCCGCGTCCATCTCGTCGACATTGCCGGCGTCGACGGCGACGATCGACTCGTAGTCCAGGCCTTGTTTCAGGCAGGCGTATTTGAACATCGCCAGCGGCTGGCCGCCATGGTCGACCAGCATCCTTTTCCCGGCGAGCTTCGACCACGTGAAGTCGGGGTCGGGGGCCCGCGCGGTCAGGAAGAATCCGTCCTTCTCGTTGACCTGGGCGAAATGCACCGCCGGCGGGTCCTCGCCCTTCTCAAGGCTGCTCAGCCCCTGCGACGGCGCCGACTGCACGACATGGGCGCTGCCGTCGAGCAGCGCCGCGATCGCCGAGACGCCGGGCGGCGAGATCGACAGCTCCGGCTCCAGCCCCTCCCCGGCCAGGAAGCCGCCGGCCGCGGTCGCGATCAGCGGGCTATAGAAGGCGGAAAACCGGGTGAACTGGATGTTGATGCGGGTCATGGGACGTCCTCGGCTGTCGTGAGCTTTTGTTTTCGGGTCGCGAGCGCCAGTGCGGTCGCTGCGAGATTATTCGATCGTCCCGGCGCCGTCGAGGGTCGGCGGAACGGTCCCTGCGGGCGGCGCTACGGGAAAGGCCGCGGGCATCCCCGCGGCCTTCCCGGATGCGCAGAGCGCCGTTCAGGTCTTGAGCACCTCCAGCACCCGTTCCGGCGTGAACGGCATGTACCGCAGCCGCCTGCCGGTCAGCGCGTGGAAGGCGTTGGCCACGGCGCCGGCGACCATCGGGTTGCCGATTTCGCCGATGCCGGTAGGCGGCCCCTCACCGTCGACGAACTCGACCACGAGCTCCTCCGGATGGTCGGACATCCGCAGCACCGGATAATCGTGGAAGTTGGACTGCTCGACCGCGCCGCCGCGCACGGTGATCCGCTCGCGGAGCACGCTCGACAGCCCATAGGCGACGCCGCTCTCGACATTGGCCCGCGCCGCATCCGGCTGCACGATGAGGCCGCCGTCTACGGCGATCCAGACCTTGTGCACCCGGATCCTGCCGGTGTTACGGTCGAGCGAGATTTCGGCGACCCCGGCGCCGAGCGAGCCCGAGCGCTCGGTGAGCGAGATGCCGACCGCCCGCCCCTCGCGCCGCTTCGCGTTCCAGTCGGACATCCGTACCGCGGCCTCGAAGACGCGCCGCGCCTTCGGCGTCGGCGCCATGTGGCGGAAGCGGAACTCGACCGGGTCCATCCCCGCATCCGCCGCCAGCTCGTCGGCGAAGCTTTCGATGGCGAAGACGTTGAACACGTGCCCAACGGCACGCCAGTGCTTCAGCCGCATGCCGTGCGACACCCCGCGCCGCTCGATGTGCTGGTTGGGGATCCCGTAATAGGGGATCTTGATGCCGGATGTGAGCAGGCCCTTGCCGTCGCCGACGACGCAGTGCCGCCAGCCGACGACGTTGCCGTCGCCGTCCCTGGCCGCCTCCATGCACTGGAAGGACTGCGGGCGGAACATGCCGTGGGCGACGTCCTCCTCGCGGGTCCAGATCAGTTTGACCGGCCGGCCGACATCGCGCGCGATCAGCGCCGCCTCGGCGGCGTAATCGCCGAGCGACCGGCGGCCGAACCCACCGCCCATGTAGCACTGGTGCAGGGTCACCTGCCCCAGCGTCATGCCCAGCGCCTTGGCGACGCCGGCGCGGCTGCGGTCGGGCGATTGCGAGCCGTCCCAGACCTCGACATGGTCTCCGGCAGCATTGAACCGCGCCACGGCGTTGAGCGGCTCCATCTGCGCGTGATATCCGAGATCGCTGCGGTAGTCGGCGCGGTAGGTCTTCGCCGCACCGGCGAAGGCCGCCTCGACATCGCCCTTGGAATCGAGGGTCTCGGCCTGTGCCCCGGGGTCACCGTGGACCTTGTAATAGGTGTCCAACAGCTGCGGCTCGGAGTCGAAACCCTCGGCCTTGGCGCCCTTCTTCCACATAACCTTCAGGGCGTCCCGGGCGGCCAGCACCCGCTCGAAGCTGTCGGCGACCACGGCCACGCCGTTGTCCAGGGCAACCGTGCCGACGATGCCGGGCATCGCCTTGATCTCGCTTTGGTTCCAGCTCTCCGGCGCGCCGTTGTGCACCGGCGAATGGCGGGTCGTGGCGTAGACCATCCCGGGCAGCTGGACGTCGATGGCGAACTGCGCCGAGCCGTCGACCTTGGCCGGGATGTCGACCCGTGGCACGCTCCTGCCGATCAGGCGGAAGGCGCTGCGCGGCTTCAGCTCGCTCTCATCGACCGACGGCAGCACATCCGGGACCTTGCCGAAGCCGGCGATCTCGCCATAGCTGAGACGCCGTCCCGAGCCCGGATCGAGGACGGCTCCCGGCTCGGTCCGCAGGCCTGCCGCAGCGACGCCCCATTTTCGCGCCGCATTCTCCAGCAGCACCTTGCGAACCTGGGCGCCGGCGACCCGTAGATCGCCGAAATACGACCGCACGGCGCGACTGCCGACGATCGCCATGCTTTTCCTTCCGCGCGAGGTGTAGCCATAGGTCTCGGCGTCCGCCGGTGCCCATTCGACCCGCACCTTGGCCCAGTCGGCGTCCATTTCCTCGGCGATGATCAGTGGCAGCGAGGTCATCGACCCCTGACCCATCTCGGCGCCGGCGCTGAGGATCGTCACCGTTTCATCCGGTGCGATCGTAACCCAGGCCGACATCCGCCGCCCCGCGGCGGCGGACGACGCCGGCATCAGGGCGAGGCCCGGCGCCCCCAGCGCAAGACAGAACGACAGGCCGCCGGCCCCGGCCAGCAGGTTGCGGCGGGAAATTTCCGGTCCGTTGGAGGTTAGCTGTGTCATGGCTCAGCCCTCCCTCGATGCGCGCTGGATGGCGGCGATGATCCGGTTGTAGGTGCCGCAGCGACAGATATTGCCGTCCATATGGGCGACGATCTCGTCGCGGCTCGGCGTCGGGTTGCTGGCCAGAAGCTCCGCCGCCTTCATGATCTGGCCTGACTGGCAGTAGCCGCATTGCGGTGCCTGCTCGGCAATCCAGGCCTTTTGCAGCGGGTGTGACGCGTCGGGCGACAGGCCTTCGATCGTCACCACCTCGGCGCCCTCGGCCCGGAACACGCCGGTCTGGCACGCGCGCACCGCCTCGCCATTGACATGCACGGTGCAGGCGCCGCAGAGACCCGCCCCGCATCCGTATTTCGTTCCGGTGAGCTTAAGGTGCTCCCGAATAATCCACAACAGGGGTGTATCAGGCTCGGCCTCGATCGCGACCGGCCTGCCATTCAGAGTGAAGCTGACCATCGTATCCTCCCATCGACCCGCCTCGTGCCGCGGCTCCGCCCCGTCGGGTTCCGGAACCGCGCGCCGCCGGCACATTGAACCGCCTTGACAGGCCCCGCCGCACCGTCGCGGCGCGTCCTGCCCTCCCGCTCTCGATCGGATTTAAACATCCGTTTTTCGGGAAAAATTATGGGAACATGCTACTGCCGGTGCGGCGGTCTGTCACGCGCGGAATTGTCAGCCGCGGAGTTCCACGCCGGCCCACTCCTCGATCACCCGGGCGATCTCGGTGAAGTCGGAATCGGGCCCGAACTTGGCGTTGGTCACCGCCATCATCTCGCGCACCACGGCGCCGACCAGCATCGGCACGCCGAGCGCCTCGGCCTCGTCGATGCACAGGCGAACGTCCTTGTAGGCAAGACCGGTGGCGAAGCCGGCATCGAAGCTGCGGGTGAGAATCCGGCGCGGGAACTTGTCCTGCGTTGCGCTGTTGCGGCCCGTCCCGGCGTTGAAGACGTCGACCAGCACGTTCGGGTCGAGCCCGGCCTTCACCCCCATGGCGACGACCTCGGAGGTGAGCGCCAGCGCCGCCACCGACAACAGGTTGTTGCCGAGCTTGGCGACCTGCCCCAGACCCGGCCGCTCGCCGACATCGAACACCTTGCCGAAGACCGCGAGCACCGGTTCGAGCGCGGCCCGCTCGGCCGCGGGGCAGGCCAGCATGACCGCCAGCGTGCCGGCCACCGCGCCGGCGACGCCGCCGCTCACCGGCGCGTCGGCCCAAACGATGCCGCGTTCGGCCATGGCGGTAGCGACCTGCCCGGCGACCGTCGGCCCGGTGGTCGACAGGTCGACGGCGCAGCGGATCCTGACGCCGTGGATCAGGCCCCCCTCCCCCAGCGCCACCGCCTGCACGACGGCCGGCGTCGGCAGGCTGACGAGCACCAGCTCGGCCGCCGAGGCGACCTCCGCGGCCGAGGCCGCGATCCGCGCGCCGCGCGCGGCCAGCGGCTCGGTCGCCGCCGGGTTGGGGTCGTGTACGACGAGGTCGTGCCCGGCATCGATGAGCCGCGCCGCCATCGGCCCGCCCATCTGGCCGACCCCGACGAATCCCAGTGTCTGTCCTGCCATCGCCCTGCCTTCCTGTCTGCCCTTCGTCCGGTTATTCGGCCGGCGGCGCGTCGAGCCGCGCGACCCAGCCCTCGAGCGCCTCGTTCGGCGCCGGATAGCGCTCGATCACCAGCGGATCGTGGCCCGGCACGATATGGGCCGGCGAGTCCGCGAGCCGCTTCATCGTCTCGTAGCCCTCCAGCATGTCGCCGACGCTGTGGACGATCGGGAACGGCCGCGCCTGTTCGAGATTGGCATAGAAGTGCGTCGCGTCCGAGGCCAGCACCACCCAGCCGCGCCTGGTGCGCACCCGCACCACCTGGATGCCGGCGGTGTGCCCGCCGACCCAGTGCACGCTGATGCCGGGCGCGATCTCGGCGGCGCCGTCGTGGAAGGCGACCCGTCCCTCGAACACGCGCCGCACCATCACCGCGACGTCCTCCGGCTCGAAGGCGCTGCGCAGCGCCTCGTGGCACATGCAGCGGCCGGTGCAGTACGCCATCTCGCGATCCTGCACGTGGTAGCGGGCGCTCGGAAACAGCGTGTGGTTGCCGGCGTGGTCGTAATGCATGTGGGTGATGATCACGTCCTTGACGGTCGCCGGATCGAGCCCGATCGCGCGCAACCCCTCGCCCGGTGGATTGAGCATCTCGCGCCCGCGTTTCTCGGCCATGTCCGGGGCGAATCCGGTATCGACGACGAAGGTGCGATCCTCGCCCACGAGCGCCCAGACGAAATAGTCGAGCGGCATCATCACTTCATGCGGGTCGCCGCCGATGAAGTTGTAGCGCGACAGGCGCTCGTGCCGCGCATATTTGATCGCGTAAATCTCGTAGGTGTCGGTCATGTTGCGGATCCTCCGTCTGCCGTTTCCGTCCCCTTGCGCCGCCACTAGACGTCGAAATCCAGACCCCAGTCGCGGTAGCGCTCCGGGTCCTCGCCCCATTTCTCGCGCACCTTGACGAACAGGAACAGGTGCACCCTGCAGCCGAGCATCGCTTCCAGCTCCGCGCGGGCGGCGGCGCCGACCGACTTGATGCGCTGGCCGCCC
>JBFIFO010000085.1:0-16860 GCA_041602815.1 Alphaproteobacteria bacterium
CCAGGGTCGGGACCAGCAGAACGGCGGTGATGAACTCGCGCACCGTGCGGCCCTTGGAGATGCGGGCGATGAACATGCCGACGAAGGGCGACCATGAGATCCACCAGGCCCAGTAGAACACCGTCCAGCCGTGGTAGAACTTATCGTCCTCGCGGCCGAACCAGTTGCTCATCGGGATGATGTTCTCGACATAGGCGCCGGCGGTGCTGAGCAGGGTGCCGAGGATGGCCAGGGTCGGCCCGGCAATGATGACGAACAGCAAGAGGCCGGCGGCCATGCCCATGTTGATGTTGCTGAGCACCTTGACGCCGCCCTCGATGCCGCGCACGACGGAGAAGATGGCGACGGCGGTTACCCCGATGATGATCGCGACCTGCGTGCCGATACCGGCCTCGATGCCGAACAGGAACGACAGGCCGCTGGCCGCCTGCTGCGCGCCGAAGCCGAGCGAGGTGGCGAGGCCGAAAATCGTCGCCATCACCGCGACGACGTCGATGAGGTGGCCGAACCAGCCCCAGGAGCGGTCTTTGAGCAGCGGGAAGAAGCCGGAGCGGATGGTGAGCGGCAGTCCCTTGTTGTAGGTGAAGAAGGCCAGCGACAGGCCGACCACCGCATAGATCGCCCAGGGATGGAGGCCCCAGTGGAACATCGTCGCGCCCATCGCCATGCGCGCGCCCTCGGGCGTCCGGGCCGGGGCGTTGAGCGGCGTGCCCCACCAGTCGGTGTAGTAGGCGGTCGGCTCGGCGACGCTCCAGAACATCAGGCCGATGCCCATGCCGGCGGCGAACAGCATGGCAAACCACGACAGGGTCGTGTACTCCGGCTTGGCGTCGGCGCCGCCGATGCGGATCTTGCTGACCGGCAGCACGATCAGCACGAGGCAGAAGACCACGAAGATGTTGCCGCCCAGCATGAACAGCCAGTCGAAATTGTCGATCGACCACAGCTTGGCGCCGTCGAACGCCTCCTTGGCCTGGATCGGCACGATAAGCGTGCCGATGACGAACACCAGCACCAGCAGGCTGGCGATCCAGAACACCGGATGGTGGATGTCCAGGCCGAACTTCTGCAGGTTGTCCTGGCCGACTTCGTAACCGGTCTCGTAACGGTCGGGCATGGTCTCACTCCCTCGCTGTCCGGCGGCATTTCGCCGCGTCGTCGTTGGCGCGGACGGCCCCGCCCGGGATCCGCCCGCGCTTGCCGCCAGCATAGCCGAGAGGGCAAGGCACCCCACTACAACGCAAACGACGCTATCTGCCCGCGGTGCGACGCCGGGGACGGCTCGTCATCGCCGGCCTGCCTGCGAGTTAGCCGCAAGCAAAACCCGCGAGGTGTGAGTTTCCCCACTGCGGCGGCCCGCCCGCCTGTGCGACGGTGGCGTCGTTACCGAGGGAGGACAGCGGCATGACACAGCATTCCCTGGTTTTTCATATGTTGCGCGGCGCCTTGGTCGGGTTCGCCGGCGGTCTCGCGTTGGGGCTCGCCGTGATCCTCGTGTTGAGCGCCGCGACGGTGGGCTAGCTACCGCCATTCCGGGTCTGCGGAGGCCCGGCCGATACGGAACGCGACCGCTTTGCCGAAGCTCCGTTGGCGATGGGGATCGGGGCAAAGCTACTTCGAAGACGGATCGTGAAGGAGTGCCACATGATCACCGTCGAAATCGAATCCGTCCCGCACTACGACCGCGCCGAGCAGGTGCGCCTCGCCCTGGCGCTGGTCGACAGCCTCGGTCTCGACCGGGCGATCCTCGCCTGCCACGCCGGCGGGTGGCACACCGTTCTGGATTTCCTGGTCGCCGGCGGCCGCGAAGCCCGCTGGCGCACCGCGGCGGCAGCCCGCAGCGGCGCCGAGAGCCCGCGCCCGACTGGCAGCGTCGCGATGCGCCGACCCTGACGCGACGCGGTATCGACGCGGCGACCACGCCCGAATGCGCGCCGACGACGTCCCGAGCCGGCCGGGCGGTCGCGCCGCCGCGCGAATCTCTCCCTCGCTGCGCCCTTCTCCGTTGACATGTCCGTGAGCTGTGACGGCCGTCACAGCGCGGCCGCGCGGCGCGTGGGACGCTGCCCGAGAACAGCAACGGAGGACAGCGACATGACACGGCATTCCCTGATTTTCCATACCGTCCGCGGCGCCCTGGTCGGGCTCGCCGGCGGGCTGGCCCTGGGGCTGGCGCTGATCCTCGCGACCGCCTCCGACGCCGCGGCCCAGACCGCTGGCTGCCAGGCGCATGACAGGCTCGTCCGGCTGCTCGCGGAGCGTTTCGCGGAACGGCCGGTCGCCGCCGGGCTCGAGGCCGGCGGGCGCCTCATCGAGCTGTTCGCCTCGCCGGACAGCGCCAGCTGGACGCTGGTGACGACCACCCCGGCGGGCGAGAGCTGCGTGATCGCGGTCGGCGAGCACTGGCTGGAGATCAAACGGCCGCTGCTCGACGGCTCGCAGGCATGACACACGGTCCCGACGGCGAGCTGCAGTATGCCCTGGTGGCCATGGGCCGGCACCGCGTCCGCCATATGCTGGTTGTCAAGATCGGCCACCTGTGCGGAATCTTCAGCATCGGCGATGTCGTCAAGCGAAGTCTTGCCGAAACGGAGACGGAAGCCCGCATTGCTCGCGCGGCATTCGTGATCGCCCGATGACGACTTCATGGACAACGAGACGCGCTGCGGCAGCACCCTATCCCTCATGGGGTCAGGTTGGGGAAATCCCCCTGTTTTCCGGACTGCCGCGGCGCGACGTGCTCCGCGTGCTTTCGCAGGCCCAATGGTTTTGCCTGCCTGGAGGATGGACTCTGCTCCGGGAGGGCGATCCGGCGCACGCCGTCCATGTCGTGCTCGCCGGCCGGCTCGGCGCGTTGGTAAACGGCCCCGATGGTGGCCGGGAGGCGATCGGCGAGGTCGGCGCCGGGGAGATTGTCGGCGAAATGGCGATGCTATCCGGCATGCCGCGCTCGGCCACGCTTGTCGCGCTGCGCGATACGGAACTCCTGCGCCTGCCGCGCAGCGTCTTCGAGGAGCTCCTCCACCGGCATCCTCGCACCATGCGTCAGGTCGGGCGGGTGCTGGCTGAACGGTTGAACCATGCCGCGCACCCGAAATCCACAGGCGCCGCCCCGAAGACGATCGCGGTGGTCCCCCTGACGGCAGATCAGGGGACCGCATCGCTGGCGGGGCATATTGCCAGGAACCTGATGTCTTCTGGGCGGCGGTGCGTCGTGGTGGGACCGCAGCACGCGCGGCAACCGGTCGACTGGTTTCATAAACTGGAGGCGGGGCACGACCTTGTCGTCTACGAGGCGCGCAACGCCGACTCCACGTGGGCAAAGCAATGCCTGCGCCAGGCCGACAGGGTCGTTTTCGCCGCTGCGGCGGACGAGATCCCGCCCCCGCATGTCATGCCCACCCGCGCTTGCGACCTGGTTCTGCTGTATCCTTCGGGCGCAACGCGCCCGCGCAACGCGGCACCGTGGCTCGCCGCCGTTCCGGCGACGCTCCACAGCCATGTCCGCCTTAGCAACCGCAACGATTTGGGTTGCTTGGTCCGGTTGCTGACCGGGCGGGCCATCGGCTTGGTGCTGTCCGGCGGCGGCGCCCGGGCATTCGCCCATTTCGGTGTGATCCGGGCGCTGCGTGAAGCGGGTGTACCGATCGACATCGTTGGCGGGACAAGCATGGGGGCGATCGCTGCCGCCGGCGTGGCCATGGAATGGAGCGCCGCGGAATTCGAAGAGCGCATGAAGCGTTGTTTCGTGGAGACCAACCCCCTGGCCGACGTCACGCTGCCGCTGGTGTCCCTGACGGCGGGCCAGCGGGTAACGCGCCGGCTGCAGCGGCATTTCGGTGACTTCGCCATCGAGAATCTGTGGCGCCCCTACTTCGCCGTTTCGGCAAACCTCACGACAGGTCGCCAGCTTGCCCACCGCAACGGGCCTTTATGGCGTGCGCTGCGGGCGAGCGTCGCCATACCCGGCCTGCTGCCTCCGATCATCGAGGACGGCGAGGTTCTGGTCGACGGCGGCACGCTCAACAATTTTCCGGTCGATGCGCTGGCCTCTATGCGACGCGGCCCCATCATCGGCAGCGATGTCGGCCGGGTGCGCTGTGTCGGCGACTGCGGCACCGCCCCAGCTCTTGGCCCGGTTTCCCGGCTGCTGCGGAAATGGCGCGGCGGCGCGCCCGGCATCGTTGAACTGCTGATGCGCGCCGCGACCGTGTCCAGCGATGCGCGCGCGGCAGAATCTCGCCGCGAGGTCGATCTTCTGTTCGAGCCGCCGGTCGCATCGTTCGACCTGCGCGATTGGAACTCCTTCGATCGCATCGTCGAGGTCGGCTACCGACATGCGACCGACGTGCTGCGGCGGGGTGGTGCGGAGAGGATTGCGTCACGGAGCGTCACGACGGCGTGACCCGTGACCGCCGTCACAGCCGGCACCGCTGGCGTCTGGAACGATGCGTTCAGGTTATCGAACACGGGAGACCCCGAGATGATCATCGCCGAACGCCAGAACATCCTGCCGTCCGACCGCCGCGAGCAGGCCCGGCTCGCGCTCACCCTGATCGACAGTCTCGGTATCGACGGCGCGATCTTCGCCTGTCGCGCCAATGGCTGGGACGGCGTCCTCGACCTGCTGGTCGGTCGTCCCCGCCCCGGCCCCCGGCGTCCGCTCGCGACGCTTCACGGCTGATCACGAAGGCCGGATCGGGTGCGCAACGACGCACGTGGCCGAACTATGCTGCGGCCATGAGCCACGACGCCCCCGTGCACATGGAAGCGCCCGACCGTGCCTTCGCCCTCGACAACATCGCTCTGCTCGCCGGGCTGACGGGGGCGGAACGGGCCCGGGTCGCCCGCAACTGCAGCTGGCGACACTGGGCGCCGCACCAGCAGCTGTTCGGGCCCGGCAGCGAGAGTCGCGAGATCTGCTTCATCGTCGCCGGCGCGGTGCGGGTCGTGAACTATTCCGCCGGCGGCCGCGAGGTGAGCTTCGCCGACATCGCCGCCGGCGGCACGGTGGGCGAGCTTTCGGCCATCGACGGCGGGCCGCGCTCGGCCACTGTCTTCGCGCTCGACGACACGCTGACCGCGAGCCTGGGCCCCGATCCGTTCCGGCGCCTGGTCGCCGAACATCCCGACATCGCATTCACCATCATGCAGAAGCTGGCGGCCATGGTGCGCGACGCCGACCGCCGGATCATGGATCTCAGCACTCTCGGCGCGCCCGGCCGGGTGCACGGCGAGCTGCTGCGCCTCGCCTGCGCTGAGGCGGGACCCGGCGGCGCCGCCGTGATCGACCCCGCGCCAGTCCACGCGGAAATCGCGGCGCGGGCCGGGACGACGCGCGAGACGGTGGCGCGGGCGCTCGGCGCGCTTGCCCGCGACGGCATCGCGGTGCGCCGCGGGGGCGCGCTTGCGATCCCCGACATCGGCCGGCTCGCCGCCCTGGTCGGCGCTTCCTGCTGCGGGTAGCCGGTCCGGCGCCCCGCCCCGCTACTCCCAATACACCTTCGTGACGTCGTTCGCCTGCACCGGGGCGTTGAGCCACAACCCCTTGAGGCCCTTCTTCTGAACGCCGGTGCGGGCGAGCTGGAACAGGAAGACGTTGACCGCGTCGTCGGCGATGATCTCCTGCGCGAGGCCATACAGCGCCGCGCGCTCGGCCGGGTCCGCCTCGCCCTTGAGGTCGGCGATGACCGCGTCGAAATCGGCGGAGCGGTAACCGAAGTAGTAGTCGTCGCGCCCGTATATGCCGATGTCGAGCGGCTCGGTGTGCGAGACGATAGTGAAGTCGAAGTCATGCTGGTTGCGGAACACCTCGTCGAGCCACTGCGCCCATTCGACCGGCACGATCTCGACCTCGATACCGATCTCGCCGAGTTGCGCCGCGATGATCTCGCCGCCGCGCCGCGCATAGGATGGCGGCGGCAGCTTCATCACCGCCCTGAAGCCGTCGGGGTAGCCGGCCTTCGCCAGCAACGCCTTGGCCGCCGCGGGATCGTAGGGATAGACGCCGGAGAGGTCCCGGTAAGCCGCGTGGTGCGGCGCGAAATGGCTGCCGATCGGGGTGCCGTAGCCGAACATCGCTCCGGCGATGATGGCCCGGCGGTCAACCGCCTGGCTGATCGCCTGGCGCACGCGGACGTCGCTGAATGGTTCGCGGCGGTGGTTCATGACCAGGATGGTCTCGCCCTCGGTGGTGCCGACACGGACCTCGAAGCGGTCGTCGGCCTTGAAGCGCTCCAGGCTCTCCGGAGCGCCGACATTGGGGATGGCGTCGATGTCGCCGGCCAGCAGCGCGGCGACCTGGGCCGACGGATCGGAGATGAACTTGAAGGTGACGCCGGCAAGCGCCGGCCTCTCGCCCCAGTAGTTCTCGTTGCGGGCGAGGCGCACGCTGTCCGCCTTCCTCCATTCGACGAAGCGGAACGGGCCGGTGCCGACCGGCTCGGTCTTGTTGGTCGCCGCCGTCTCCGGCGCCACGATCACCGCATCGCCCCAGCCCAGGTTCCACAGAAACAGCCCCTCCGGGCGTGAAAGCCTGACGATGACGATCAGCGGGTCCGGCGCCTCCACCGATTCGATGGCCTCGAACAGGCCCTTCTGGGCGTTGGTCGAATCGGCGGCGCGGGCGCGGTCCAGCGAGAACTTCACGTCCGCGGAATCGAACGTCGTGCCGTCGTGGAAGGCAACGCCGCCGCGCAGCGTGAAGGTGTAGGTCAGACCGTCCTCCGAGATCGTCCAGTCCGCCGCCAGCGCCTTTTGCACGGCGCCGCTCTCGTCGATCCGGGTCAGCCCCTCGAAGACGTTGGCGTAGACAACCTCGTCGATCGCCGCGGCGGCACCCGCGGTCGGGTCGAGATGCGGCGGCTCGAGCGGCATACCGAGCACCAGGCTGTCCCGCTGCGCCGGCTCCCACGGCTCGAGCACGACGACGGCGACGATCGCACCGGCCGCCACCACGGCGGCGGCCACCAACCATTTGCGCATGATCCTAACCCCATCCTTGCTGTTGGCGCCCGGCTGAGGCGCGGGCTTTCGCAGTGCAGCATAACAGGGGGCGGGATGGCGACAAACAGGGAAATCGCCGCCTACCCGTAGGTCTCGCGGTAGGACGGCAGGCCGCCGGCGGGTTCGGCCTCGAACACGCCGCGGGCGATGGCGCGGGCGACGCAGTCGGCGGCGAGGGCGCCGATCCGCGCCACCATCGCCGGCCCCGGCGGATGGCCGGTGCCGGTTGCCAGCACGAACACGGTGTCGCCGTCGAACGGGGTGTGGGCCGGGCGCACGGCGCGGGCGATGCCGTCCTGGGCCATGATCGCGACACGCTGCGCCTGCGCCCGGGTCAGCCGTTCGCCGACGGCGACCACGGCGAGGGTGGTGTTGGCGCCGGTCTGCAGCTCCGCCGGCAGGTCCGGCTCCAGCGGAACCGGGCGGTGCGGCGGCGTCTGGCCGCCGAGCTCGCCGTCCTGCTCGAGCGCCCAGGCCCAGAAGGCGGACTGCCCTGGCATGACCACGGCTCCGGCCGGGTTGGCGGCGGCCAGCGCGCCGACCATCAGCCCGTCCTCATCGACCGCCGAGACGCTGCCGAGGCCGCCCTTCAGCGCCCCTGCGCCGGCGCCCAGGCCGGCCCCCTGGTTTCCGAGCGCGAAGTCCGCGCCGGCGGAGTCGCAGGCGGTGGCGGCAAGGGCGCGGTAGGGCGGCGCGGCGCCCCAGTCTGCCTGGCCGGCGTGCGGCAGGTCGAACAGGATCGCCGCTGGCACGATCGGCACCCGCGCCTCGCCGACCGCGAAGCCGCGGCCCCGGGCCGCAAGCCAGGCGGAAACGCCGGAGGCGGCGTCGAGTCCGAAGGCCGAGCCGCCCGACAGCACCACCGCATCGACGCGCTCGACCAGCGAGGCGGCATCGAGGGCGTCGGTCTCGCGCGTGCCGGGCCCGCCGCCGCGCACGTCGACGGCGGCCACCGCCGGGCGCTCCGGCAGCACCACGGTCACGCCGGTCAGATGGGGCGCATGCCCGGCATTGCCGACCGTGATGCCGGGCACGTCGGTGATCAGGTTGCGCGGGCCCGGCGTGATCATGCCGCAACCCTGCCGCCGGACAGCAGCGCCGCCGCTGCCGCCGCCATGGCCTTGGCCGAATCAACCATGTCGTCGATGATGACATACTCGTCCGGCTGGTGCGCAAGGTCGAGGATGCCGGGCCCGTAGGCAACGCAGTCCTTGAGTTGCCCGATCCGCTGCACGTGCTTCTGGTCGTAGGTGCCGGGCGACGCGACGTGCCGGGCCGGCCGGCCGAGCACGCGCTCGATGCCGCGGTCGAGCGCCCGTACCAGCGGCGAATCCGCATCAGTCATCACCGGCGGCACCGACCACAGATCGCGCAGCGCATAGCGGAAATCCGGCCGCTCGGCCCGGATCGCCTCCAGCAGGTCGACGATTTCACGCCGCACCTCGTCCTCCGACTCCTCGATCAGGTAGCGCCGGTCGAGCACCAGCCGGCAGGAATCGGCGACCAGGGCCGACGGGAATCCCGCCCCGCCCTCCGCCGAGCCGCCGTGGATCGAGTTGAGGTTGAGGGTCGAGAAACGGGCCCCTTCGGGGATCACCGGCATCGCCGTACGGCGCTGGTTGAGCGCGGGATAAAGCTCGCGCTCGATGTGTTCGAGGACCGCGGCCATGCCGCGGATCGCCGAGGTGCCGAGGAACGGCATCGAGCCGTGCGCGATGCGTCCGGTGACCTCGAGCTCGGCCCACCACACGCCGCGATGGCCGAGGCAGACGCAATCCTTGTTGAGCGGCTCGGGAATGATCACGTAGTCGACCCGCGGCTTCGAGAAGTAGCCGCGCTCCGCCAGCCAGGCGACGCCCGCATAGCCGCCGGTCTCCTCGTCCACCGTGCCGGAGATCTCGATCGCGCCGGGGAAGTCCGGCCAGGCCTCGAGCAGTGCCTCGACAGCGACGATGCTGCTGGCGAGTCCGCCCTTCATGTCGCACGCGCCGCGCCCGTAGACGCGGCCGTCGCGGATCTCGCCGGCGAACGGGTCGACCGTCCAGCCGCCGCCCGGCAGCACGACGTCGATATGGCTGTTGAAATGGAGGCACGGGCCCGGCACGGAGCCCTCGATGCGGGCCACCACGTTGGTCCGCGGATGCCGGTCGCTGTCGCCGACCGCACCTTCGGCGCGCAGGTATTCGACGGCGAAGCCCCGCTGCGCCAGCCGTTTCCCGATCGCCTCGCTGCACGCGGCGTACGCGTCGCCGGGCGGATTGACGGTGGGGATGCGGATCAGCTCGCGGGTCAGCGCGACCAGGTCGTCGCGCGCGGCATCGATGCGGGAAAACAGATGGTCGTGCAGTGGCCCGCCGGTCACGATCCGTCGGCGAGATCCCGCAACGCGGCCAGGTTCGGCAGGTCCACCCGGCCGCCCTGCATCAGGCGGATCAGCCCGTCGCGTTTGAGATGCGTGATGGTCCGGCTGACAGTCTCGGTGGTCAGGCCGAGGTAGTCGGCGATGTCGGCGCGGCCCATCGGCAGCAGGATCGGCGCCGGGTCCGCACCGCGTTTGACGGCGCGATCGGACAGGCTCAACAGGAAGGAGACGATCTTTTCCTGCGCTGTCTTGCGACCCAGCAGCAAGATCTGGTCCTGTGCCTGCACGAGTTCGTTCGACGCCATTCCGAGCAGGCGCTTCTCGAGTTTCGGGAATTCGTCGAGCAACGCTTCCAGCTTGCGCCGCGGGAACCGGCACAGCGACACCTTGCCCAGCGCTTCCGCGCTGTAGGCGTATTTCTCGTTCATGGCGATACCAAGGAAGTCGCCGGCGAACAGGAAGCCGGTTATCTGCCGTCGCCCGTCGGGCAGCAACTTGTAAAGTTTGACGGCGCCGTCGGTGACGTTGAACAGGTAGTCCGCGACTTCGCCCTCATCGATGATCGGCTGGTGCGGGTCGACGTCGACGGTCGTGAAGATCGCCAGCAGGCGCGGCAGTTCCTCGTCCGTCAGGACGCCGCAGAACGCCATTTCCCGAACGGAACAGGCCGCGCAGGGACTCAGCCCCTCCGCCTCCGCCCGGGACGGCCCTGGTTTTGGCTCACCGAGACCCATCAAAATACCATACCTTAGGATTGTTGCCCGCCTTATCCAGTTTCCGAGTCTATGCGTTAAGAATGGGTATACGCAAGCGACATTTGGCCGCATCGGGCACGGGCCAACCTCAGGAATCGTTGTCTTCCGGTGACTCGTCGTCGTCGAACAGGATACGGCTCGCCGCGCCGTCCAGATCGTCGAACTGGCCGCTCTTGAGCGCCCACAAGAACGCGACGAGGCCGAGCAGGCCCAGCAGCACGGCAATCGGAATCAGGAACAGGAGCGCGTTCATCGCCGGGGCCCGCGGCCGATCCGCAGCGCATTGCCGACCACCGCGAGGGATGACGCCGACATGGCGACCGCGGCGACCAGCGGGGTGACCAGCCCGAGCATCGCCAGCGGCACCGTCACCGCGTTGTACGCGAAGGCGAGTCCGAGGTTCTGCAGCACCAGACGATGCGACCTCCGGGCCACCCCGATCGTCTCCGGCACCGGCGCCAGCCGGTCCCCCTGAAAGACCACGTCGGCGGCGTTCTGGGCGATGTCGACGGCGTCGGCGGGGGACATGGAGATCTGGGCATGGCCGAGCGCGGGCGCATCGTTCAGCCCGTCCCCGACCATCAGCACGCGGCGGCCTTCGCGCGCCAGCCGAGCAAGATGCGCGGCCTTTTCGGCCGGCGTGCAGCCGCCCCGCCAGCGCGCGATGCCGAGGCGGCCGGCCAGCGCGGCAACGGCGAGCGGCCGGTCGCCGGACAGCAGCTCGACCCGATAGCCGGCGCCGAGCAGCGCCGCGACCACGCTCTCCGCGTCCGGACGCGGCGCGTCGCGGAAGGCAAAGCGCACCGGTATCATGCCCGGTCGGGCCAGCCACAGCTCCGGTCCCTCCGCCTCCGACTCCGCGGTCACGCCGCACCAGTCGCGGCTGCCGAGCAGCACCTCCCCGCAGCGCAAGCCCGACCCCGGCACCTCCTCGACGCTGTTGGCCGCGGCAACGCCGGGAACCGCCAAGGCCAGGGCGCGCGCCAGGGGATGCCGGCTGGTCGCCGCCAGCGCCGCCGCTGCGGCGAGGTCGTCGTCGTTCCAGCCGCCGTCGCGCAGCAGCTGCGGGCGGCCCGCCGTCAGGGTTCCGGTCTTGTCGAAGACCACCGTGTCGACGCTTGCCAGGCGCTCCAGCGCCGTCGCCGACTTGATCAGGACGCCGCCGCGCAGCAGCCGGCCGGCCGCGGCGACCTGGACCGCCGGGACCGCCAGCGCGAGGGCGCAGGGACAGGTGATGATCAGCACCGCGATGGCGTTGAGCAGCGCCGCCTGCACCCCGGCATCAAGCACCAGCCACCAGCCGAGGAAGGTCACCAGCGCGAGGCTGTGCACCGCCGGCGCGTACAGGCGGGCGACGCGGTCGGCGAGCGCGACATGGCGGGCGCGCCCCTGCTCGGCGGCCTCGACGAGGCGCAGGATCTCCGCCAGCACCGTGTCCTCGCCCACCGAGGTGACGGCGACGCGCAGCGGCCCGGTCAGGTTGACCGTGCCGGCCAGCACCGTATCGCCGCAGCGGGCGGGGCGCGGCACGCTCTCGCCGGTGATCGGCGCGGTGTCGAGGTCCGACTGGCCGGAGACGACCCGGCCGTCGACCGGTATCCGTTCGCCCGCCCCGACGAGCACGGCCATGCCCACGCGCACCTCCGACGGTGCAACGATGCGCGTGCCGCCGGCCGCATCGACCACGGTCACGGCCCGCGCCCGCAGCGCCAGCAGATTCGCCGCCACCTGACGAGCGCGGCCGCGCGAGCGGGCGTCGAGATAGCGGCCGATCAGCAGGAAGAACAGCAGCGTGACCGCGGAGTCGAAATAGGCGTGCGGCTGGCCGGTCGCGGTCTGCACGAGGCTCATCCCGGTGGCCAGCAGGACGGCGAGCGAGATCGGAACGTCCATGTTGACCCGCCGCGCCGCCAGCGCGGCCAGCGCCGGGCGGAAGAACGGGCGCCCGGCATAGGCGATCGCCGGCACGGCGATCAGTGCCGAGATCCAGTGCATGAGGTCGCGGGTGGCCGGTCCCATGTCCTGCACGTGGCCGGCCCACACAGACACCGACAGCAGCATGACGTTGGCGGCCGCGAATCCGGCCACCGCCATGGCGCGCAGCAGGGCCCGCTGCCGTGCCGCGCCGGCGTCGTCGGCGCCTGCCTCGTCGAACGGCGTCAGCCGGTAGCCCAACGCCGCGATCTTGCCGACGACCCGTTGCAGTCCTTCGTAACTCTCGGAAGCCCGAACGTCAGTCCCCTCCCCAACCCCTTCCCCCCTCAAGGGAGAGGGTCCCTGAGAGTCAGGCCGCCAGACGAGACGCAGGCGGCGCGTCGTCATGTTGACGCGGGCGGAGTCGAGCCCCGGCTCGCGCGCCAGGAGCGATTCGATGAGCCACACGCAGGCAGCGCAGTGCAGGCCGTCGACCGCGAGCGTCAGCGCCGCCCGGCCATCGGGGGCCGCCGTCACGTAGGGCGCGAAATCGAAGCGCGGTTGCTCCTGGTCGGGCCGTGTCGGCCGCACCGACGGGTCCAGCACCCGGCGGCGGTAATACGCCTCCAGGCCGAGTCCGCGTACCGTCTGCCAGGCCGCGGCGCAGCCCGGGCAGCAGAATCCGCCGGCGCCGCCGTCCAGCGAACCGCCGCAGTGCCGGCAGACCGCTACGGCGTGACGCGCCGCTGCGCTGTCCGATAGGTGCCCGACGGATGCACGATCTGTGTCTGGATTTCCCATAGTCCCGGAAGCGGCAGGTCGATTTCCGCCGCGTAGACGCCGCTGCCCTCGGCGGCGAGGGTGACGCTCATGTCATAACCGTCCTGGGTCGGCCGCACCAGGCGCGCAACGACGACGGCATCGTCCAGCGGCGCGCCCGCGGCGTCCTTTGCACGGGCGACGATACGCCCGCGGCGTTCGCCGGTCGACTCGAACCGCACGGTGACCTGCCAGCCCAGGGCCTGTTCGGCGCGCTCCGCCTCGATAACCCGGTTGTACGCCAGGCCCTTCAGGTAGTGGCCCTCGGTCTGCAGCCCAGTGAACGTGGTCGTTGCGATATAGACCATGACCGCGTTCGCGGCGAACACCACGCCGAAAAAAGCGACGATGAGCCAGGGGATCCAGCGGCCCTGCCGCCGGTCCCGGATGCCGTCCCGCGGTGCCATGGTCAGTGCGGCCCCCGGAACACGGTGTCCTGCACCGAGCGCTCGCCGTCCGCGAGGTTCTCCTCGAGGACGAAGCGCAGGGGCGTCGACTCGCCGGCAAGGCGCTGGCGCGGTGCGCGGACGAACACCCGGTAGGCCTCGACCCGGTCGGGCCGGGCGCCGAGCATCGCCTGCCGCACATCGGTCTCGCCGCCGCGGATGCTGATCGTGGCGTCGGGTATGCCTTCGAGCGTCAGCACGAACTCGCGGTCGGCGCGCGCGCGGTTGACGATCTTGAAGGTGTAGCCATTGCGGATTGCGCCGTCCGACAGGGTCACGAACAGCGGGTTCCGGTCGCGCAACAAGCTGACATCGAGGGTCGACCGGCTGCCTAGGCCGAACGCCATCAGGGCCAGCACGGCGGCCAGGATCCCGGCGTAGATGATGGTGCGCGGCCGGAACACGCGGAACAGCGCCGTGCGCCCCCGTTCGCGCGCCGCCTGGTTGCTGGCCGTGTCCAGCCGCACCAGCCCGGGCGGCAGGCCGAGGCGGTCCATGATCCGGTTGCAGGCGTCGATGCACAGGCCGCAGCCGATGCATTCGAGCTGGTTGCCGTCGCGGATGTCGATGCCGGTCGGACACACGTTCACGCATTGCAGGCAGTCGACGCAATGGCCCCTGCCCTCCCAGCTGTCGCCCTGCTTGTGCTTGCCGCGCGGCTCGCCGCGCCAGGCCTCGTAGGTGACGATCAGCGTGTCCTCGTCGAACATGGCGGCCTGGAAGCGCGGCCACGGGCACATGTAGGTGCACACCTGCTCGCGCGCGATGCCGCCGAGGAGATACGTCGTCGCGGTGAACAGGCCAATGAAGAACTGCGCGGCGGCCGAGGCCTCGAGGCGGACGATGTCGGCAACCAGGGTCGGCGCGTCGGTGAAGTACATCACCCAGGCGCCGCCCGTGGCCACCGAGATGGCGATCCAGACGCCGTGCTTGGCAACCTTCTTGGCGATCTTGCTCGCCGTCCAGCGTGCCCGGTCGAGCCGCATGCGGGCGTTGCGGTCACCCTCGATGCGGCGCTCGACCCACATGAACAGGTCGGTCCAGACGGTCTGTGGGCAGCTGTATCCGCACCACACCCGTCCGAACAGCGAGGTGACGAGGAACAGGCCGACGGCGCCGACGATCAAGAGACCGGTCAGGTAATAGATCTCCTGCGGCCAGATTTCGAGCGAGAAGAAATAGGCGCGACGCGCCGGCATGTCGATCAGCAGCGCCTGGTCGGGGGCGCCGGGGCCGCGGTCCCAGCGCAGCCAGGGTCCGACGTAGTAGATGCCGAGGAGGACGACGAGCGCCGCCCATTTGAAGCGCCGGTACGGGCCGGACACGCGTGCCGGATAGACCCGCACGCGATCGGCGTAGAGCGGCGGGCTGTCGGCTTCCGCAGCGCTTCCGGGCCGGTCGACGAGGGACGGGGGAACCGTGTTCATGTTCCCGGGCGTCATCCTTATTCGCCGCCGCCGAGCGAATGCACGTACACCGCCAGCTGCTTGAGGGTCGCCGTATCGAGCCGGTCGCCCCAGGCCGGCATGACGCCGCTGCGGCTGCGGTTGATGGTCCGCACGATGGTGTCCTTGTCGCCGCCGTACAGCCAGATGGCGTCGTTGAGCCGCGGCGCGCCGAACTCGGGATTGCCCTCGCCGCTCTCGCCGTGGCAGGCGGCGCAGTTCTCGGCGAAGAGTTCCTGGCCGCGCTCGGCTGCCGCAGCGTCGGTGGCGTTGCCGGACAGTGACAGCACGTACTCGGCGACATCGTCGATCTGCGCCGGAGTCAGCAGCCCGTCGACGCCGAACCGCGGCATCTCGGACAGGCGGGTCTCGTCGTCGCGGGGCCAGCGGACGCCGTGCACGATCGTCGTGAGGATCGCATCCAGCGTGCCGCCCCATATCCAGGAATCGTCGAGCAGGTTGGGATAGCCCGGCCCGCCGGCGCCGCCTGCCCCGTGGCAGGGTGCGCAATTGTCGGCAAAGGCAGCGCGGCCGCCGGCGACCGCGAACTCGAGCAGGTCGGGATCCTGCTCGATCTCGTCGAGCGGCGCGGCGGCCAGCTTATCGATCCACACGGCGCGGTCGACCTGTACCGCCGCCATCGTTGCCGCGATGTCCTTGCGGGCGGTGTACTGCCACAGGCCGTCCCAGCCGGGAAATGTCGGGTACACGATGTAGTACAGCGCCGACCAGATGATCGTTACCCAGAAGACGATGAGCCACCAGCGCGGCAGCGGCGTGTTGAGCTCCTTGATGCCGTCCCATTCGTGGCCGGTCGTCTCGGTCCCGGTCACGGAATCCCTTTCCACGTTCGTCGGCATGGTACGCTCTCCTTAACGGGTATCGGCGTCGGGCGCGTCGTCGTCGCGCAGCGGGATCAGGGCATTGTCGCGCATCTCCTGCCGGCGCCGCTCGGACGGCCACAGCGCCCAGGCGACGATGCCGACGAACAGCAGCATCAGCCACACGCCCCACCAGGCGCGGGCCAGCTCGGACAGCTCGAGCAACGTCATGGCGTCCTCCTACTGCGTCAGGTCGCCGGGCTGCACGTCGGCGAAGTCAACCAGCGTGCCCAGCATCTGCAGGTAGGCGACCAGCGCATCCATCTCGGTCAGCCGGGTCGGGTCGCCGTCGAAATCGCCGACCACCGCCTTGGGATAGCGGGCCAGCAGCGGCTCGTGGTCGGCCTCGGGATCGGCCTGCGCGGCGAGGTCGATGGCGGCGTTCAGCACCATGTCGTCGCTGTACGGCACGCCGACGATGCGCAGGGTCGAAAGGTGCGCCTCGATATCGTCTGCGGCGAGCTCGCGCATCATGAACGGGTAGCCGGGCATGATCGACTCCGGCACCACCGAGCGCGGGTCGATCAGGTGCGTGACGTGCCATTCGTTCGAGTACTTGCCGCCGACCCGGGCGAGGTCGGGCCCGGTCCGCTTCGAGCCCCACTGGAACGGGTGGTCGTACATGCTCTCGGCCGCGAGGCTGTAGTGGCCATACCGCTCCACCTCGTCGCGGAACGGCCGGATCATCTGGCTGTGGCACACATAGCAGCCCTCGCGGATGTAAATGTTGCGGCCCATCTGCTCGAGCGGCGAATAGGGCCGCACGCCCTCGACCCGCTCAATCGTCGTCTCGACGGTGTAGAGCGGGACGATCTCGACCAGCCCGCCGATCGAGATGGTGACGATGATCAGGACCAGCAGGAGGAGCGGCTTGGTCTCGATCGTCGAATGCTTGATGAACATCATCGATCCTCCCTGTCCAGTTCGGGCATGCCGAGGGGTCTTTCGGCACGGGTCCGGCCCCGGATCGTCTGCCACAGATTGTAGACCATGATCAGCGAACCGATCAGGAACAGGATGCCGCCGAGAGCCCGGATCAGATAATACGGGTACATCGCCTCGGACGACTCGACGAACGCGTATTCGAGGAAGCCGAGGGCGTCGTAGGTGCGCCACATCAGGCCCTGCATGATGCCCGACACCCACATCGCGGTGATGTAGAACACGATGCCGATGGTGGCGATCCAGAAATGCGTGTTGACCAGGCGCAGGCTGTACAGCCGCTCGCGACCC
>JBFIFO010000086.1:0-16826 GCA_041602815.1 Alphaproteobacteria bacterium
CGGCAGCATGCGTGTGGCGCCGGCGTCGCGCGCCAGCTGCCCGGCCTGCGCCGCGGTCAGGTGATTCTTCGCGGCCGCGAGGTCGGCATCAGCGTCCAGGAACGCGGCCTCGATGTAGAGCAGGTCGCTGTCGCGCGCGAGTTCGACGATGGCGTCCCGGTTCGGCTGCGACCAGCGCACGTCCGTGACGTAGGTGATCTTCTGCCCCGGCACGATCCGGGTCAGCCGGTCGCGCAGCTCGCCGAGCAGATGCACGGCCTGCCGCGCGGTACCGTCGGCATCCCGCCAGTGCACGCGAAATACCGAATCGGCATCGTCGCCGCGCAGGATCGCCTGCTTGAGCTCGCGCAGCCAGGGCCCGACGCGGAACCCCATCTCCTCGACCCTGTTGCGCCAGACATTCACGTGCTGCTTCTGTTCGATCGTAAATGCAAGACAGGGAATGCCGTGATCGACGACGGCCGCGCGCACCCGGTAGTCGGGGCGGTCGACAAGGGTGCCGTGCGGCGCCGGACGCGGGGCCAGCGATTCGACCACGAAGCCGTCGCGGCAGCTCAGCCGCGCCAGGGTCACGCTGCTGCCGCCGGCATATTCGCCGACGACGAACACCAGATCTGTCTTGAAATTGCGGACCAGGTTCCAGGTATAGGAGGCGAGCCTGTGCCAGACGCGCTCGATGAAACCATGCGGGCCGAACAGGTACAGCGTCCTGTCGCGGCCCAGGAGAATTCGGATCATGCGGTCGAAACCGGCGAAGTGGTCCATGTGCGTGTGCGAAACGAACACGTGGCTGATCCGCAGCAAGCGCCGATCCGACAGCGGGCGCAGGTCACCGAGGTCGAACAGCATCCCGCGTCGTTCGAACATGAACTCGAGGTAGAGTCCAGGGTCGCCGAAAGGCGGGTTGACCAGCCGGCTATGAATCAGGGGCCGCACGGCTCGCTTCTACCTTTCGTCGACGCAACGCATGGGGCGCGAGTATCGTGCCGCCCGCCGCGCCGGGGTTCAAGCCCGGTCCACCCGGCGCCAGAAACCGAGTTCGCAATACTCTGGAACGAGTCCGGTCGACCATGCCGAAGGATATTCCTTCACGCCCACCATCAGGGACCCGCCGGGCTGCAGCCGGTGCGCGATCCCGTGCAGCGCCGCGCGCCGGCCATCCGCGTCGAAATAGGTGAAGGCGAGATAGCGACACAGCACGAGGTCGAACGGGCCGGCAGGCATGACCCGGCGCATGTCCTGCTGCTCGAACCGGATGCCGGTCCGAAATTCGGCACGCAGCCGCAGCATCTCACCGGTCTTCTCGAACGCTCGCGCAATCCAGCCGGGCGGCAGCTCGCGCAGCGTACCACGCCGGTAGGTGGCCGCACGCGCGCGGCATAGCATGGTCGAATCCGCATCGGTGGCGACGATCTCCAGGCGCAGCGACGGATACCTGGGCGCCAGTTCCAGGTCCCAGAGCATGCGCAGGGTATAGGCTTCCTCTCCGCCGCCGCAGCCGGCGCTCCACGCCCGTAACTCCTGTCTGCCGGCCGCGGCGGCGTCGGCGGCCAGACCGGGCAGCACGACGTCGCGCAAATGCAGCCAGGCCGCGCGCTCGCGGCAGAAGCGGGTGACGGTGATCCGGCACAGGGCGTCCAGCATCGCCCATTCGTCCGGTTCGGCCTCGATGCGCTGGCGGTATTCATCGTGACCGGATATGCCGAGGTCCCGCATGCGCCTGGCAATTCGCTTGCAGACCTGGCTGTGCACCTTGCGGAACGCCGGCGGCGACAACCCCAGTTGCGGGAGCGCCCAGGCGAGCAGGTGGCGACAGGCAGCGTTCTTCATGATGCGGCTACCCTTTCGCTCGGGCGGTGGACCCGGGTATAGTTGTCGAAAGTCGTCGACCGGCACAGCCAGGGGCAGATCTTCCGATGGCCGGCTGGAGCAACCAGGACATCGCGTCCAGGCTTCTGGAAATGGCCGACCTGCTCGAGCAGCAGGACGCCAGCCCGTTTCGCGTCAATGCGTATCGGCGGGCGGCGCGTACGGTCGCCGGACATGCGGAGCCGCTCGTCGCCATCCGGCAGCGCGGCGGGGTCGAGGCGCTTGAGGCCCTGCCGGCGATCGGCCGCTCCATTGCGCTCGCCGTCGACGAGATGCTGCGAAGCGGGCGCTGGATGCAGCTTGAACGACTGCGGGGCGTCCTCGACCCGGAGCACGTGTTCCGGTCGATCCCCGGCGTCGGGCGGGAAATGGCGCGCCGCATCCATGACCAGCTTCACGTCGATACCCTGGAGGCGCTGGAGATCGCCGCGCACGACGGCCGGCTGCATGAGGTCGACGGAATCGGTCCCCGACGGGCCCGGATGATCGCCGCGGCGCTCGCCCAGATGCTGCAACGCCGGCCGGGCCCTGCGCCGCGAACAGGTCTGGAACCGCCGGTCGACGTTCTGCTCGATGTCGACCGCGAGTACCGCGAAAAGGCTGGGGCGGGCATCCTGCGGAAGATCGCGCCGCGCCGGTTCAATCCGCAAGGGGAGGCGTGGCTTCCCATCCTGCACACGCAACGGGACGACTGGCAGTTTACGGCCCTGTTCTCGAACACCGCGCGGGCCCATGAACTTGGCCGGACCGGCGACTGGGTGGTTCTGTATTTCCATACCGACAGTGGCCCCGAGGGACAGCGAACCGTGGTCAGCGAAACCTATGGCCCGCTCAAGGGGCGGCGCGTGGTGCGCGGGCGGGAGGCGGAATGCACGCGTCACTACCGCAAGAACGCCGCCATGGCCTGAACGGCAGCGGGCCGCCCGCTTGCGGCGCGCACGCCCCGATCGCATGTCGGGCGGTTCAGTTGCGCTCTTCGGCGTAGGCTTCGTCGGCGGTCAGGATATCGTACACATCGGCAACCGGGCCGCTGACCGGCCGTCGCAATTCGCCCATGACATCGCTTTCGCCGGTTGCCCATGCGGCGGCTTCCTCGAGCTGCCGCACCGTCGCGCCGGTGGCAAGAATTGCGGCGATGCGCTCATCGGGCATAGGGCCGAGGATTTCGAGAACATCGCTCGCCGTGGCTTCGGTGCCATTCGGGTCGGGTTCAGTCATGACTCAAATGCCCCAGCTGTTCAACGATGTCCGGCAAACATAAGGATTCCTGCGGTCGATCGCATTGACACACGTCAACCATGGCGGATCGGCGACCGTGGCACTATGCTCGCGGCTTCGGCCGCAAGGCTCTGGACATACGGACTGTCGGGACAAATCGAATCGATGCAACGCACGTCACCGGAACCGGCCGACCGCGAGCTTCTGGACAAGGTGGCCTTCCTGACCCGGCCGCAGGCATATCCGGATGGCAGCACCGAGGTGAGCGCCGTGGAAACGACGTTGTCGTGGGTGTTCCTGACCCGCCAGTTCGCCTACAAGCTCAAGAAACCCGCGGTCCACGAGTTGGCTGATCTCCGCACAATGGAGGCGCGTCATCACTACTGCGACGAAGAGGTGCGCCTCAATCGGCGGCTGGCGCCCGATATATACCTTGGCACGGTGCCGCTTACCCGTGAATCTGGGAGATCTCTGGCAATCGGCGGCGACGGCGCGCCGGTCGACTGGCTGGTCAGGATGCGCCTGTTGCCGGGCCGAGCGATGCTGGACCGGGCCATACGGGCGGGCGATGTGCGGACGCGGGAACTGCGTACCGTCGCCGCCCTGCTGGCACGGTTTTTCAGGGCTGCCGTCCCGGTGGCGATACCGCCGGGCGAATACCGGCGACGGCTTGCCGATACGATCACGGCGAGCCGTCGGGTCCTGGCCGATCCGTCCTCTGGGTTGTCGAGCCGCGCGGTCGGGACGGTTACCGCGACGCTGCGCAAGTTCGTCATGGGGCAGGCATCGCTGTTCGACAGGCGTGTCCGTCGCGGCCGGGTTCGCGAGGGGCACGGCGACCTGCGTGCCGAGCACGTCTATCTGGGTCCGAAAGCCGCGGTGATCGATTGTCTCGAGTTCAGCCGCGACGGCCGTATTCTGGATGCGGCGGACGAACTGTCGTTTCTCGCAGCCGAATGCGAAATGCTCGGGTCTCCCGGGGCGGGCAAGGTGATCCTCGAAACCTGTTGCGACCGTCTGGGCGACCAGCCGCCTCCCGAGCTCCTCGCCTTCTACAAGGCGCGCCGCGCCATGATGTGCGCCCGGTCGGCGATCGTGAACCATACTCCTGCGGGCGCGCACGAGGCGCGAGAGTGGCCCGGCCGCGCGGAGCGGTATCTTGCCCTTGCGGAGACCTACGCGCGGCAGCTGCGTTAGGACGCCGCCCGGCGCGCCCCGCGCGGTCGAATCTCGTCGACCATCCTACGATGCAGGCTCTATGGTCCGCACGAAGGCCAGAATGTGGTCGACGTCCGCGGTGGAAAGGATTAACCGCTGCGCGTTCGGCGGCATCTGCGTCGACGCCGGCAATCCTTCGATGCGGACGTGCACGGGATGCGGCCGACGTGCATGAAAACTGGCGAACCGGGCCGGACCGCCGGGCAAAAAAAAGCGCGTCGTAACGAGTTCGGTACGACGCGCTCAGGTCAGGTCTGGCCGGGGGCTAAAGGCGGCCGACCTGTTTATTTATTCCGTTGAAGGCCAGGATTTCAGGGTCTTTTGGCCTATAAATAAGATTTCGCGTTTCCAGGATGTTGCCATCCTCGTCAACGACCTCGACCGTCCATTCTCCCGACTGGTCGGCGGGAAGGAGATGGGTCGACCAAATCCGCCAACGCTGCGCCATGACGTCGAAGTTCGCCTCGAACATGACGGTGCCTTCATGGAGCCAGCGATGCGTGATTCTCTTGCCGGCCATGGCGTGCAGCTCGTTGAAGAACGAAACCGCCTGATGCGGGTCGTTCACGACCTCGACGTCGTTGGCCGGATAACGCTTCCGGATTGCCGTGGTAAAAACCGCCAATGCGACCGTCGGCTCCGTCGGCACACGGCGCGCCTGATCGCGATCGTTATCGCGCTCGTCCGATGTATTGCCGCCATCGTTGCGGCTACCGTTGCCGCCGCCGTTGCCGCCACCCTGACCGCCGCCGCCAGTGCCATTATCCTGACCGCCGCCGCCGGTACCGTTGTCCTGACCGCCGCCACCGGTACCGCCGCCGGTGCCGCCACCGGTACCGCCGCCGGTGCCGCCACCGGTGCCGCCGCCTTTACCGCCACCATTGCCGCCGCCTTTGCCGCCGCCATTGCCACCACCGCGTCCGCCGCCATTGCCGCCACCGCGTCCGCCGTCCTTTCCATTCTTGGCATATGCGGCCGCCGGTGCGACCAGGTCGCGATCGCCGTCGCCAATATCGATCGTTACCGGCGCGGACAGTACGAGGGCAAAGGTCAAGGCACCCGCTGCAAATGCAGCCGGTGAAAGCAGTATTCGGCCAAATCCGAACCCGTTGTTCTTGATCTTTTCCTCGATCATGAAAAGCATTACTCCGATCCCCGTTCCAACGGTGCGGTTCTCAATGCTTCCCTACCTGTGCCGTTTAACGATTTGTTAATTATTTATACAACGGTGAGGTCTAAGCTTTATTCCCCGTTTGATCGGCATTTTATCTATTTCCCGTTTCAAGCCATGCGGGAGCGGCCCGGCCAGAAGTAGCGGAACGCGGGCGCCGGGAACCGGCCAGGACCGCCACCGAACGGCGTCGACTCGCCAGGGCGCAGACCCGCATTGCGGCGCGCCGGACATGATATGTCTACAGATGGTTGTGGATGGCGGTGGTGCCGGGTATGAGGCGGGCTGCCGCCCGGCCCCGTCGTTCAGCTGTTCGCAGCCTGAAGGCAGCGACTGAGACTGTGCTGTTTCACGAACGAAACAAAGCGAGCCGCCCAGCGGTTGCCGCCGACATCGCGCAGATGGCTGAAGCTGGCAAGGAGGTTGCCCTGGACGATGCCGTCATGCGCCCCGTCGATTCCATGGCCGCGGATCACGCGGTAGGCGAAGGTCACGTCGTGCGGCAGGTCCTCGAGGGACGCGTAGTGGAACTCATGCGCGGGAAAGCGCGGCGGTATGCCCGTCCTGGCGGGCGGCATCGGCCAGGGCCCGGCGCCGGTTTCCTCCAGGACCACGTAACCGCGACCCTGGGGCCGCCCGTGCATCACGGTGTGACCGGGCAGGGCCCCGCACATGTCGTATGTCGCGCCGTTCCAGGTCAGGCTCTGCGAGAGGTACATCATGCCGCCGCACTCGGCATAGGCGGGCAGGCCGGCGGCGAGGGCCGTGCGGATGCTGGCGCGCATGGTCCGGTTCGACTGCAGCGCCGCCATCTGCGTTTCCGGAAAGCCGCCGCCGATGAACAGGCCGTCGACCGCGGGCAATGCCGCTTCGCGCAGCGTGTCGAACGGGACGAGCACGGCGCCGGCCCGCTCGAGCGCTTCGAGATCGTCGGGGTAATAGAAGCCAAAGGCGGCGTCGCGGGCGATGCCGATACGGATGCCGGCGCCCGCAGGCGCCCGGTTCCACGCCAGGGCCGGCGCAGCCTTTGGCCCTGCGGCCGCACCGGCAATACCGACGAGACTGTCGAGGTCGATGCTCGCCGCCACGGTGTCCGCCATGCGGGCGATCGTATCGTCGGCCCCGGTCGCTTCGTTGGCGGGGACCAGGCCGAGATGCCGCTCGGGGATCTCCATCGCCGGGCCGCGACCGATCGCCCCCAGCACGGGCACGTCGGTGTAGTGCTCGAGCGCGGCCCGCAGCTTGCCCTCGTGCCGGGGTCCGCCGACCTTGTTGAGGATTACGCCGGCGATGCGCACGCCGGCATCGAAGTTGAGGTAGCCGAGGACCAGCGGCGCGATCCCGCGGGTCATGCCCAGCGTGTCGAGGACGAGGACCACCGGCGCGCCGAGCAGCGCCGCCAGTGCGGCGTTGCTGTCGCGCCCCTCGAGGTCGACGCCGTCGAACAGCCCCTTGTTGGCCTCTATCAGAGATATGTCCGCCTCGCGCTGCCGGCGGCAGAAGGCGGCGATGATCTCCGCCTTCTCCATGCAGTGGAAGTCGAGATTGTAACAGGGGCGGCCGGCGGCCCGGGCGAGCCACATCGGATCGATGTAGTCCGGGCCCTTCTTGAACGGTTGCACGGCCATGCCGCGACGCGTCAGGGCGGCGGCAAGGCCCGTCGTCACCGTCGTCTTGCCGGAGGATTTCTGCGTGGCTGCGATCAGCAGATGCGCCATGGCCGTTATGCCGCGATGCCGAGGCGCGCCCGGTCGCGGGCTTGCCACATGGCTTCGGACCTGTGCTGCGCATCCGCGGTGTCGGCGGCCCGGCCGAGCGTTTTCAGCGCGATGGCAAGGGTTCCGGTGATTGCCGCTTCGGCGTAGGGGTCATCCGCCTCGCCGGTCCAGACTGCCTTGAGGCGCGCAATGTCCATCTCCTGGTCAGTCGGCTGCACCGCATCGGCCAGCAGCGGCGGCCAGTCCTCCGAGCCGGCGATGCCGTCGACCACGTTGCGCACTTCGGTCAGCTTGCTCGGGCGTCTTTCGATCTCGCCGCCTTCGCCGCGAAACACGCACATGTGTTTCTGACCCAGCAGAATCGCCGCCTGCTGGTGTATGCCCATGTAGTTGGGGTGGAAGATCCCCTGCAGCATCACCGGGGCGCCGAACGGATTGAGCATCCGCGCGATCGTGTGGACCGGCGAGCGCAGGCCCATGACGGGGCGCAGCTCGATGACAGCGTGCAGCCGCGGGCTCAGATCGGCGAGCGGCAGATAGGCGAAGTTCCGGGCCTCGATATGCGTTGCCGCCTCGTCGAGGCTTCCGGCGATCGGGATATCCAGCGCCTCGAGCGTCTCGCGCGTATACAGCCGGCCCGGCGTGTGGCCCTCGGCGCCGTGCATGAACATGCTCGTGCCGTTCTGCGCCAGCAGCAGCGCCGCCAGCAGGAACCACGGCAGCTGCCGGCGCTTGCCGGCATAGGAAGACCAGTCGAGATCGACCTTCGGGGGCGGGCAGGGGAGAGTGAACAGCCGCCGCGCGGCCCGTACGAAACCGGCGATCTCCTCCGGGCTTTCCTCCTTGACGCGTAGCAGCATCAGGAAGGCGCCGAGCTGTTCTGGGAGCACCTCGCCGCGCAGGATCATCGTCATCGCGGCTTCGGCCTCGTCCGCCGTCAGCGAACGCGTCAGCGTCTTGCCGCGTCCGAGGATGCGGACATAGGGCGCGAAGGGATGCTCAGGACCGGCCATGTCAGGCTCCGGCGGGGGCGGGCTCCGCGCCCGCGGCTCGCGTGTGGTGCGGGTCCACGGCCGCGTCCGCGAGGCTGGCCGGCAGGAAGGGCAGAACCTTGACGGCGAGCGCGACCAGCAGCAGCGCCATGGCGACGCCGCTGAGGCCGAGGCCGATCTCGTAGACGCTCGGCACGTAAGTGGCCGCCGCGCCGTCCGTGAAGCTGCTGGTCACGTCCATGCCGGGGAACAGGACCAGCGGGTAGGCCTGCCCGCCGATGATGATCACGTAGACCTGCACCAGGCCGCCGAGGATCACCAGCGCCGATGCCAGGGCGACGCTGGTCCGCAGGCCCGCGATGTGGGGCAGCAGCAACAGGAGCATCGGAACGAAGCCGCCGAGGACCACCTGGCCCCACCAGAACAGTATGGTGTAGATGCCGCCCTCCCACAGGATGAAGCGCTCGACGCCGATGTGCTCGGCGGCGTAGAGGTTGGTCAGGTGCTGGACCGCGGTGAAATACAGCACCGCCGCGACGAACACCGCCAGCAGCGTGGCCATGCGCTTCAGGATCCGGTCTCCCAGCGGCCGTCCGGTGCCGGCGCTGGCAACCATCATGACCTGCAGGAAGATCGCCAGACCGAAGGAGAACGACATGGCGATGAACAGCGGCGCCATCACCGCGGTATCGTAAGCCTCGCGGGCCACGAGGAAGCCGAAGATCGAGCCGGTACCGGTGGTCAGGACCAGCCGCCAGACGAAGGCGAACCAGCCGGCGGCCGGTGTGTACCGGTTCATGCGCCGCTCCATCTGCACCCACAGGTAGACCGCGACGATCGCGAAGAACCCGGTGTAGAGGAAGATGTTCCAGGCGAAGATCGATTTGAAGTTATACGTCGTCATCGCGACGATCAGCCGGTCCGGCCGGCCGAGGTCGAGCACGAGCACGGCAAGCCCGCCGGCCAGCAGCGCAAGGGACAGCAGGCCGGACAGCCGCGACAGCGGCTTGTACGGGGTCTTGCCGAAGACCGACGCGATCGAAGCCACGTTCAGCGCTCCCGACGCCGCGACGATCAGGAAGACGGCGAAGACGTGCGGCATGCCCCAGACGATCTGGTTGTTCATGCCGGTCACGTAATGGCCGTAATGCTCCATGTACCAGGCCGCGCCCAGGCCGGCCGCGACCAGCAGGCCCAGCCCGCCGATCAGGGCGACATATCCCGGGCCCCAGCCTTCGAATTCGCGGTATTTCACCTGTTTCGCCATGGTCCGCGCCCTCACAGATTGCGGTACCGGACCGCCGGATCGACGCCGAGATCGCCGCGGATCTGGCTCGTCGCATAGGTTGCGATGCGCCGCGAGATCTCGCTGTCTGGATCGTTCAGGTCGCCGAACAGGATGGCGCCATTGCCCCGCGCCGCGCAGGCCTCGACGCAGGCCGGCGTGCCGCCCGCATCGACGCGGTGCACGCACATGGTGCAGCTTTCCACCGTGCCCTTGCCGCGCGGTGCGTGCGGCTTCTGGTCTTCCACGACCTCATGGATGAACGAGCGCGCCTTGTAAGGGCAGGCGAGCATGCAGTAGCGGCAGCCGATGCAGATGTGCTTGTCCACCAGCACGATGCCGTCGGCCCGCTTGAACGAGGCGCCGGTCGGGCAGACGTCGACGCACGGCGGCTCGGCGCAGTGCTGGCACATCACCGGCACATACTTGCTCTCGCCGGTCCTCGGATTGCGCACCGTCACCTTGCGGATCCATTGCGCGTCGGTGGCCGGCCGTCCGTGACCGGTCACGCCGTTTTCCTGATGACAGGCGGCAACGCAGGCATCGCAGTCCGACGCACAGCGGTCGACGTCGATCAAGAGCCCCCAGCGGACTTCGGGCGAGGCCGGCTCGTCCGGCTCGCGCGCGGCGGCGCCGACCCCGTACAGCGTGACACCGGGTGCCAGCACGACACCCGCGGCGGCGGCGGCCGCGCTCAGGAACCGGCGGCGCTGGAAATCGAAGCCGTTCATTCTCCCGCCTCCGGGCTGGTCGCCGCGGTCATCGGCAGCGGCGCCGGGCGCACGGCCGTCCCGGGACTCTCCGGCTTCGCCGCGTGGCACTGGAAACAGTCGATCGTCACCGCGGCGTATTCGTGGCAGGTGGCGCAGAACTGGCCCGGTGCGTTGATCGATACCGCACGTCCCGCCGCGTCGGTCGACGCGTGGCAGGCGATGCATTCCTTGAGGCTGAACCGCCTCGTGCGGATGCCGCGATGCATCGTCTCGTCGCGCTGATGCGTCAGCTCCCGCATGTGGTAGCGCCGCATGTAGTCGGTATCGGCGACGCAGCGCTCACCCTTCGCTTCGGGTATGACCGGGCCGGGGACCCGGCCGTCCTGCGCCGCCGCCATCGACGGGACGGCCAACAGCGCCAGCAGGAGGGCGAGCGCGCGCATCGGGTCGACCTACTCGCCCAGCCCCATCTGGATGTAGCCGCTGGGACAGACGTCCTCGCAGATGTGGCAGCCGATGCACTTGGTGTAATCGGTGTCCACGTAGCGGCCCATCGTGGCCTTGGCCTTGTCGACGCGGAAGATCGCATCCTGCGGGCAGAAGATCACGCAGTTGTCGCACTCGAAGCACATGCCGCAGCTCATGCAGCGGTCGGCTTCGGCCTTGGCGTCCTCCTCGGTGAACCCGTGGATGCGCTCCTCGAAGTGGCCGAGCACGTCGTCCGGCCCGATTTCTTTCTCCTTTCGCTTGTGCCGGGCCTCGTATTTCCAGTGGCCGAGGAACAGCTCGTCGGCCGGTACGATCTCGGCGAAGGAGCGGTCTTCGTAATTGTGCACCGCGAAGTTTTTATGGTCGGTGCCACGGACCTGCTGGTGGCTGTATGGCTCCGGGTCGAGATGCGCTTCGTGCAGCTTGGCCAGCAGATTGAAGTGATGCTTGTCGACTCTGGGCCGGCGCGCCGGCTCCTTGCCGGACAGGAAGTGATCGATGCCCTCGGCCGCGATCGAGGCGTGGCCGATGGCGGTGGTCAGCAGATGGGGCTTGACGATGTCGCCGCCGACGAAAAAGTCCTTTTTCTGCGCCGCGCGGTAGAACTCGTCCGGGCTGATCAGGCCGCGGCCGTTGTCGAGATCCTCCATCCCCGTCAGATCGCCGGACTGGCCGATGGCGGCGACGATCAGGTCGCACTCGATTTCGAATTCGGGCGTGTCCTTGACCGTCATGTTGTTGCCTTCCCACTCGACCTCCTGCACGCGCAGCGCGGTGGCACGGCCGTCCTTGCCGACGACGACGGAAACCGGGGCGAGCGAGCTGCGGATCTTCACGCCCTCCTGGCGCACGTGCTCGATCTCCATCTTGGCCGCCGGCATCTTCTCGACCGGCCGCCGGTAGACGATGGTCACGTCGGCGCCCTGGCGGTTGGCGATATTCGCGACATCGTGCGCGGTGTGGCCGAGCACGACCATCTCCGGACGGTCGCGCTCGCGCTCCTGGGTGATGTGGCCGAGCCGCCGGGCGACCGCCGCCACGTCCATCGCCGTGTCGCCGCCGCCGATCACCAGCACGTTCCTGGCGCTGTGCTTCAGGCGGCCGTCGTTGAACGCCTCGAGGAAGGCGATGCCGCTGATCACGTTGGGCGCGTCGCCGCCGGGGACGGGGAGGGCCTGGCCGCTCTGCGCGCCGACGCCGACGAAGAACGCATCGAACTCCTTCTTCAGCTCTTCGACCGTGACGTCAACGCCGATCTTGGTGTTCATGCGCGTCTCGACGCCCATGTCGAGGATGCGCTGGATCTCGCCGTCCAGCACCTCGCGCGGCGTGCGGTAGCCGGGGATGCCGTAGCGCATCATGCCGCCAAGCTGCTCATGGGTGTCGAAGATCGTCACAGCATGGCCTTTGCGGCGCAGCTGATAGGCCGCCGCCAGGCTCGCCGGCCCGCCGCCGATGCAGGCCACCTTCTTGCCCGTGTCCGGCCCGGGATCGCGCAGCTTCAGCTTGTGCTCCAGCGCATAGTCGCCGATGTACTGCTCGACCGCGTTGATGCCGACATGGTCCTCGACCTCGTTGCGGTTGCAGCCGTCCTCGCACGGCGCCGGGCAGACGCGGCCCATGATCGCCGGCATCGGGTTGGCGTCGGTCAGCCGGTAGAACGCGTATTCCTGCCAGGTCATCCCCTCCGGCGGCTTCTCGATGCCGCGGGCGATGTTCAGCCAGCCGCGGATGTCCTCGCCCGACGGGCAGCTGCCCTGGCACGGCGGGGTGCGATGCACGTAGGTCGGGCATTTGTGCGACTCGTCCGCAACGAAGATCTCCTCCTGCCACGGGCGGTGCTCGTGGTCGCCGTCCTTGAAGCGGCGGAACGTCAGCTTGGTCTCGTCCATGCCGTGCTTTTCCTGATCCTGTTTACCGTGTGAGCCGTCCATGGCGTGCTATTCCTCCGTCTCGGCCGGCGCGGCGCCGGCCACCGTTTCATCTTGACCGTTCCCGCCGGTTTCCTGGCCGTCCAGGATGATCGCGTTGCCGACCAACTGGTGCAGGCTGACCACCCGGTCCATGCCGAAGCCGTATTCCGGGAACACCTTGGAGAACTGGCTCTTGCAAATCGCGCAGATGGCGATCATGTGGGTCACGCCGTCGTTCTGCACGACCTGGTTCAGCGCATCCATGCGGGGCTTCGCGCCCTTAACGCGCAGCTCCATCAGATCGTCGGTCAAAAGGCCGCCGCCGCCGCCGCAGCAATAGGTGCCCTCGCGGATCGTCTCCGGCGCCATGTCGACGAAGTTGTTGCAGACGGCGCGGGCGATGGCGCGCGGGATCTCGAACTGTCCGCCCGGCACGCCGCCCATGCGCGTCGCCCGGGCGACGTTGCAAGAATCATGGAAGGTGAGCGTCATGTGGTCGTTCGCCGACTTGTCGAACGTCAGCTTGCCCTGCTGGATCAGGTCGTAGGTGTACTCGCAGATATGCTGCGGGATCGGATAGTTCTGGTCGAGGAAATCCCACGGCCCGGCCAGCGTGTTGAGGAAGCTGTAGGCGACCCGCCAGGCGTGGCCGCACTCGCCGAACACCAGGCGCTTGACGCCGAGATCGAGCGCCGCCTTGCGGATGCGCAACGCCACTTCGCGCATCTGCTCATAAGAGCCGATGAACATCGCGAAGTTGGCGGCCTCCGAGGCATACGAGCTGATCGTCCAGCTGGCGCCGGCCTGGTGGAAGACCTTGGCGTAGCCCATCAGCCCGTCGACATGGGGCTCGGCAAAGAAATCGGCGCTCGGCGTGACCAGCAGGATCTCGGCGCCCTTCTCGTCGAGCGGTAGCCGTACCTTGACACCCGTGTCGTCCTCGATGTCCTCTTCCAGGCCCTCCAGCGTGTTGGCGAGGGCCGGGCCGGGCAGGCCGAGATTGTTGCCGATCGTGTGGACCTTGCCGATGATCTCGTTGCAGTATTTCTGGCCCTTGCCGATATGGTCCATGATGTCGCGCGCGGCCATCGAGATCTCGGCCGTGTCGATGCCGTAGGGGCAGTAGACCGAGCAGCGCCGGCATTGCGAGCACTGGTGGAAGTAGCTGTACCAGTCGTCGAGCACCTCCTCTGTCAGATCCTCGGCGCCGACCAGCCACGGCAGCCACTTGCCGGCCAAAGTGAAATGCCGCCGGTAAACCTTGCGCATCAGGTCCTGGCGCGCGACCGGCATGTTCTTCGGATCGCCCGTGCCGAGGAAGTAGTGGCACTTGTCGGTGCAGGCGCCGCAGCGCACGCAGGAGTCGAGATAAACCTGCAAGGCGCGCGATTTCTTCAGCAGCTCGCCGAACCGCGCGATCGCCTTGTCGTGCCAGTCCTCGACCAGCTCGCCGGGGAAGCCCAGCGGTTCCTGGTGTTCGGGCGCCGCCAGATAGGGATGCGAATGCGACATCGCCCCTTCCTGCAGCGGCGGGATCTCGGTGAATTCGGACAGCTCCGGCGCCTTGTAGTCGCCCATCCTACTTGCCTCCCGCTTCGAGCTTCGCGGCCCAGGGCGCCAGGTGCCGCTTCTCGCGCGCGCTGTCGACCTGGTTGCGGGTCGGGCTGAAGAACAGACCCGGTGCGTGCAGCAGCTTGGAGAACGGGAAGATCGCCATCAGCGCGATCACGAGCCCGAGATGGACCAGCAGGATCGGATCCGCCGGCACCGGCTGCCAGTCGAACCGGATCAGCCCGAGCATGAATTTCTTGAGCGCGACGATGTCGGTGCGCGCGACATAGCGCATGGCGAGGCCGCTCGCCGTGATGGCCAGCAGCAGGACCAGCATCAGGTGGTCCGACGGGCCGCTGATGTAGCGGATCCGCTCGACGAAGATGCGCCGGAACCACAGCGCGGCCAAGCCGGCCAGCATGGCGAAGCCGGCATAGGTGCCGAACGGCTGCACCAGCACCACCCAGCCCCAGACCGGCTCGATGAAGTAGCGCAGGTGCCGCAGCATGGCGAGCAGCAGCGCCGCGTGGAACATCCAGCCGAACAGCCAGATCCATTTGTTCGACTTGAACAGGCTCTCGAACAGCACCACCTCGCGCACGATGCGCATGACAACGCCGCCGGTGGTCAGCGGCGCCGGCATGGTGGGAATCTTCAGGGGGGCCGGCGTGCGCCAGTACTGTATGATCTTGCGGGCCAGCCCGTAGACCAGCCACGCGGTCGCGGCATAGAATCCCGCAGTATAGATCGCGGTCAGCACGGCCAAGTCCCCCTATCGCCCCGGGCGCCTAAGCGACACCGGGGCTTTCAGGCTGAGCAGTCCAATGCGTCAGATGCAGCCCGTCGGCTTCGGCAGTCCGGCGATCTTGCAGGCCTGCTTGGCCGGGCCATACGGGAACAGCTCGTAAAGATACTTGCTGTTGCCCTTGTCCGCACCCATCGTCTTCTTGATGGCCTTGGTCAGGACACGGATGGCGGGCGCGATCTGGTATTCCTCGTAATATTCGCGCAGGAAGTTGACGACCTCCCAATGGTCGTCGGTCATCTCGATATTCTCATCCTCAGCGATCAGGATCGCGAGCTCGCGGGACCACTGGCTGATATCCTTGATGTAACCTTCCTCGTCCGCCTCGTACGTGTTGCCGTTCAGCGTGTACGCCATTTCTTGACATTCCTCCTTGGTAAGCCACGTCGTAACGTCGTCAGGTACCGTATCCCTCTCCTAGAGCCACGCCTGCTGTGCCTCGTGTTCCGCCACGAGGTCGACGAAGCCACCGTAGTCGACGACCTCGATGCCGTCGATCAGCGGGGCCCCGCTGAGTCCCCGGGCGGCCATGTCGGGCCCGAGGACGTAAATCCTGAAATCCTTCATCCGGGCAGCGAGCGTGTCGGCGGCGCGGGTTCCGCGCAGCGCGCCGTACACGCCGTCCTCGATGAGGAGGACCGCGCTGCCACTCTTGGCCAGCCGCAAGCAGCTTTCCAGGGTGTTCCGCTCGAGGGGCGACTTGTTCACCGTGTGCAGCATGCCGGCCTCCTTAAGCGCTGATCACCACGTCCTGCGCGGCCATGATCTCGCGCAGCTCGTCGGTGCTCAGGATTTCCACATCGACCACGAGGTCGTCCGCCGTCAACCCGCGGGCCTCGAGCGACTCCTTCTCGACATAGAGCTTCTCGACGTCGTATCCCTCCAGCGCGCGGAATGTCGGCGAGAAGTTCTTCATGTTGACGCCCGTCGTGTCCTGCCCCTTCTTCAGCTGGAACACCCCGTCGTCAACGAACACCACGCTGACATCCTGGTCGAAGGCCGCCGAAATCAGAACGGTTTCCAGCGATTCCAGCGCGTAGACCGTGCCGTAGGGCGCCTTGCGGTTCACGAACATGAAACGCTTTATGACTTCGGGATCGAAATCGTCTTCTTCCATCATGGCCGTCGTCCGTATCCTGTTCGCTCACCGTGCATCAGTCGCCGAACACGACCAGGCGATCGCTGACGATGCCTGCCTCGATCAGCTGGCCGAGCCCGGAAATCCGAAAGCCGGGGGCGAGGACATCGTCCTTGATGCCCCGGCGCAGCGCGGCGGCAACGCAGACCACGAGGTCGATGTCGTTGTCCGCCGCCAGCTTGCCCCACAGCTCCACGAGATTGCGGTCGTCCGCCTGAGGTTCGGAGAGCTTGTTCGCGTTGTTGACGCCGTCGTGATAGAAGAACACGCGCATGATCTCGTGCCCCTTCGCGAGCGCCGCCTTGGCGAATTGGTAGGCCGAATCCGACGCCTGGTGCGTGAACGGCCCTTCGTTCACCAGTATCCCGAACTTCATCTCAGGTGCATCCCTTCCTTATCGCCGAACGGGCTAGAAATGGATGTGCGCCGACGCGTTCAGGCTGCGCCGCGCACCGCGCCAGTCGTCGATGTGATGCCGCGTGAACGCGAGATCGGTCAGCTCGAAGAAGCGCGGCCAGCCGATCCGCTCGATCCACTCGCCCATGCGCTCCCACGGGCGCCCGTCTTCCTTGTAGGCATACAGGATTTTCTTGACGATCTCAGCCGCCTCCGGCCAGCGCGGAGGATTGTTCGGGATACCGGCCGCGACCAGCTTGTGGAAGGTCGGCTTGGAGCGGGCGTTGGAATGCTTGCCGCCCACCCAGATCGCCAGCTTGGTTGATTCCTCGCTGTTGATCTGCATCGGC
>JBFIFO010000087.1:0-16741 GCA_041602815.1 Alphaproteobacteria bacterium
CGGCCCCGCGATCAGCAGAACCGACAGGCTCGCCGCCACGATCAGCGCAAAGCCCCGGATGCCCGAAACCCTCTCCCCGACAGACATAACACTATCCCCGCACGTCGAAATTGACTGTTGCTTGCGTTATACTGATAAAGGGTAATACACTAAGGTGGAGCGAAACGTTACTCAACAATAAATAAATCGCATGTATTCCAAATATATTTATAATTTAAATTAAATGCTTGCTCCGGCGCGACCTCGTTGGTTGTCGTGTTCGCGTCCTGTCCTCGGGACGACGGCGCACGCCGGCCAATGCCCGCCTACCGGGCCAGTTGACGCGCGTGGTGTTCTCGCTTATGGCCTCGCTGAGGCTACCGGAGTCGTGACGCACCGATGAAGACCTACCGCTGCCACTGCGGCAACCGCCTCTATTTCGAGAACACCGTCTGCCTGCAGTGCGGTCGCGAGCTCGGATACCTGCCCGACAAGCGGCGGATCGCGGCTCTCGAGGCCGGACCCGACGACATATGGACACCGGTCGCCCCGGAGCACGGCGCCGAACCGTACCGGAAATGCCAGAACTACGATCCCGAGCAGGTCTGCAACTGGATGGTTCCGGCCGCCGAACCCGACGCCTTCTGCCGTGCATGCCGCCTCAACCGAACCATTCCGGACCTCAGCCTGCCCGAGAACCGGCGCTTCTGGCTCCGTGTCGAAAAGGCCAAACGACGCCTGATCTATACGCTGGATGCCCTCAACCTCCCTCTCGTCGGCAAGTCGGTCGACCCGGACGCGGGGCTGGCGTTCGAATTCCTGCGCGACGAGACCCCTCCGTCGGACGAATTCTCCAACGATGCCGGCGATCAGCACCGGATCCTGACGGGACACCGGATGGGGATCATCACCATCAACATCGAAGAAGCGGACCCGGGTGCCCGCGAGCGGATCCGCGAGGACATGAACGAGGGATACCGCACGCTGCTCGGCCATTTCAGGCACGAAATCGCGCATTACTACTGGGACGTCCTGGTGCGCGACACGCCATGGGCGGACCGCTTCCGGGACCTGTTCGGCGACGAACGCGCGGATTACGACGAGGCGCTTGCCGAATATTACCGCGATGGCCCGCCCGATGACTGGCCGTCAGAGCATATCAGCGCCTATGCCGCCGCCCATCCATGGGAGGACTGGGCCGAAACCTGGGCGCATTACCTGCACATGGCCGATACGCTGGAAACCGCAGAGGACATGGGCCTGTCGATCCGCGGCCGCGCCATCGATGACATGATCGCGCGCGGCGCCGGCTGGCGCGAACCGACACTCACCGACTGGCACGCGCTGACGGCGGCGTTGAACGCGCTCAACCGCAGCATGGGCCTGCCGGACGCCTACCCCTTCGCGATTTCGGCGATCGTCGCTGACAAGCTGGCCCTGGTCGGCGAGATCATCGCGTCTGCACCTCGCGCGGACCGGGCTCGTGCTCCCAGTCGAAACGGGGCAGCTCCGAGAGGGCGCGCCTGAGGCCCTGGCTCCAGCTTTCCTCCAGCTCCAGCAAAAGACGGGAATCGTAGTCGAGGATCATGTGATGCTCTATGGCAAAGCTGTCGCGCGGATAGACGGCGATCTCGACCGGCGGCCCCACCGAAATATTGCTGCGCATCGTCGACGAGATCGACATCAGCGCGCAGCGCATGGCGTCGCCCAGCGGCGTCTCCGGGGTGATGGCACGGTCGAGGATCGGCTTGCCGTACTTCGTTTCGCCGATCTGCAGGAACGGCGCCTTGGGCGACGCGGTGATGCAGTTGCCCTGCGGATAGACCAGGTAGATATTGTGCGGCCGGCCGCGGATCTGGCCACCAAGGATAAAGCTGGCCTCCAGGCTGCCCTGGGCATCCTCGAAGGCTTCGGCGTGCTCGGCCTGGATCTGGCGACTGATGCGCCCGATGTAATGGGCGGCATCGAACAGATAATCGGCGGTGCGCAGGCTCTCTTCGGCATGGGGATTGTCGAGGTCGCGCTGGATGCGGCTCAGCACCGCCTGCGACGTCGCCAGGTTTCCCGCTGTCAGGATGACGAACAGCCGGTCGTCAGCGAGCGGGAAGCGGTGCATCTTGCTGTACACCGTCACGTTGTCGACACCGGCACTGGTACGCGAATCGCCAGCGAAGATCAGATGGTCCTTCAGCTGAATGGCAAGGCAGTAGGTCACGCTGCGGTCCTCCGGCAGGCCGCGATATTCGGCAGCGTTGCCCGGTTGGAAACAGGAATTTGAAAAACCAACGTATATCTGTAGAATCGCACGCAATCAATGATCCCGACGGGCACAATGGCATGACAATTCGCTGGCGTGAGTATCCGGCGACCGGTGTATACGACGAACTGGTCCGGCCGGGCGGGCGGCTTCGCGTTGCCGCGAAAACGCTGGGCGTGCGGCTCTCGAAGCTCAGCGACGAGGCCATCCGCCAGCGCAAGGCAGCGGCCGATCTGGCCATCCAGACGATGGGGATCACCTTTACCGTCTATTCCCAGAAAGAGGGCGGCAGCATCGACCGGGCCTGGCCGTTCGACATCATCCCGCGGATCATCCCGAAAAGCGAATGGGAGCGTATCGAGGCGGGCCTGCGGCAGCGCGTCAAGGCGCTGAACCTCTTCATCGACGACATCTATCACAAGCAGCAGATCGTCAAGGACAAGGTCTTTCCCGCGGAAGTCCTGGCCAAGTCGCGCAACTTCCGGCCGCAATGCGTCGGCATCGACCCGCCGCTCGGCATCTGGGCGCATATCTGCGGCTCCGACCTGGTGCGCGACAAGGACGGCACGTTCTATGTCCTGGAGGACAATCTGCGCGTCCCCTCGGGCGTGTCCTACATGCTGGAGAACCGTCAGGTCATGAAGCGCGTGTTTCCCGGCCTGTTCGAGAACTACAGCATCCTGCCGGTCGACGATTACGCCTCGCAGCTGCTGGAGATGCTGGTCTCGGTCGCGCCGAAGACCGTGAAGCACCCCGAGGTCGTGGTGCTGACGCCCGGCATCTACAACTCCGCCTATTTCGAGCATGCGTATCTCGCCCAGCAGATGGGTGCGGAACTGGTCCAGGGCTCCGACCTGTTCGTCGACAATAAGGACCGGGTGTACATGCGCACCGTGCGCGGGGCCGAGCGCGTCCATGTCATCTACCGGCGGATCGACGACTTGTTTCTCGATCCGGAAGCCTTCAATCCCGACTCGATGCTCGGCGTGCCCGGCCTGATGCGCGCCTGGAAGAAGGGCACGGTCACGCTGGTCAACGCGCCCGGAGCCGGCGTCGCCGACGACAAGGTAGTCTATGCCTACGTGCCGCAGATGATCCGCTACTACCTGGATGAGGACGCCATCATTCCAAACGTGCCGACCTATCGCTGCATGGAGCCGGACGACCGCGCCTACGTGCTGGCCAATCTCGACAAGCTGGTGGTCAAGCCCGCGAACGAATCCGGCGGCTACGGGATGCTGATCGGGCCGCATGCGAGCAAGAAGGAGCGCGCCGCTTTCGGCCGCAAGGTCAAGGCCGATCCGCGCGAATACATCGCCCAGCCGATGCTGAAACTGTCGACCGTGCCCACGCTGGTGGACAGCCACGCCGAGCCGCGCCACGTCGACCTGCGGCCCTTCATCCTGTCGGGCCGCGACGTGTCCGTCACCACCGGCGGACTGACCCGGGTCGCCCTGGTCAAGGGATCGACGGTGGTCAACTCGTCACAGGGCGGCGGCAGCAAGGACACCTGGATCGTCGACGACTCGGAAGATTCGTGATGCTGTCCCGTGTTGCGGAAAACCTGTACTGGCTGGCGCGCTATATCGAGCGGGCCGAGAACACCGCGCGCATGGTCGGGGTCAACGGACATCTGCAGCTCGACCTTCCGGCGCGGGCGCGCACCGGCTGGGAGCCGCTGATCGCGATCACCGGAAGCGCGCCCCTGTTTCGCAAACTGTACAGGACGCCGAGCGATAAGAACGTGGTCGCCTTCCTGGTCAGCGACGAGCGCAACCCGGCGTCGATCATCGGCAGCCTGCGCAACGCCCGCGAAAACGCGCGCACCATGCGCGACATCATGCCGCGCGAGGCATGGGAACAGATCAGCGGCCTGCACGCCAGTGCCGCGCGCCACATCCGCAAGGACGAGCTGCTGCCCGACCGCGACCAGTATCTGCGATCGATCGTGCACGGCGCACAGACCATCACCGGCCTCCTCGCCGGCACCATGAGCCAGGATATCGCTTACGACTTCCTGCGCATGGGGCGCAACCTCGAGCGCGCCGAGATGACCAGCCGCATCATCGATGTCCGCTCGGCGGACCTTCTGTCCGACCAGGGCGGCGGCCTGCGGCCGTTCGAGACGATCCAGTGGATGAGCGTGCTGAAATCCCTGTCCGGCTATCAGATGTACCGGCAGCACGTCGACCAGTCGGTGCGTCGCATCTACGTTCTCGAGTTCCTGCTGAAGGACGAGGACTTTCCCCGCGCGATCTTCCATTGCCTCGGCGAGATCGAGGCGTGCCTAGCACGGCTGCCGCGGAAGAAGAGGGCCGTCGACATCATCAGGCGGATGCGCAAGTCCGTGTCCGACGCCGATCTCGAGACCCTCGAGCAGCGCAATCTCAACCGCTTCATCGACGACTTCCAGATCATGCTGGGCAGTCTTCACGACTGCATCACGGAGACCTATTTCCGGGCCACGGCGCCGGCCTGAAGGTGCGGTCACCCGCACGTCTTCCGTGGTGGCAAGGCACGAAACTTCCACCGCATTTACCGGGCAGCAACGGGTATTGGCGCACAAATGGGGGATGCTCGAGCGCCTGCCACGTCCGTTGCGCGTTGTCCTCGAATGGCAGCGCCGCCGCTTCTTTCGCGAGGAAGAGTGGCGGATCACCGGGCCGGCGGATCGCAAGGCCGCCGTCGCCGCTGTGGAGGAGGCCGCCGACGACGGGCTGCCGCTCCTCCTGACGCTGCCGAAATTCCGCTTCAACCGGCCGTTCGTCGGGCGCGTCCGCGACCGGCGGATCGCCCTGAAGCACCGCACGAGGCCGCTGATCTGGCCGATCGGTCCGGGCTCCTATTATTTCGCAGGCCAGATCGATGGCGCCGCCGGCGGTGTCGCCATCACCGGCCGGTACATCCTGCGCCCGACGCTCGCCGTCGTGTATTACGCCTATCTCTCGCTTGGCTTTGCGTTCCTGGGTGTTTCGCTCGTCGCCGCGCTCGGCGGTACCGCGGCCTGGGCAGCGCTCGACGGACGAAGCCCGGTGCTGCTGCTGTCGGGCCTGAGGATGCTCGGCGTGTCGTCGGCCTACCTTGCCCTCGGCTGGCTGCACATCACCGTGGAAAAATGGCTCGACAGGGGCAACCGGCGGGCCGTGCGGGAGCTGCTGGAGCGGGCAGCGGGAGTCGGCTGACGAGACGACCGGCCGTCAGCCCCCCGTCTTTCGGAACACCAGCGAGAAGTTGTTGGCCGGCATCGGGACCGTCTGTTCCCATTCGAGGCCCTGCGCGGCGGCGACCTCCGCCACCTCGCCCATGTCCCGTACGCCCCATTGCGGATTGCGCGTCCGCAGCGAGCGATCGAAGGCCTCGTTGCTCGGCGCGGTGTGGGCGCCGTCTCGCCGGTACGGCCCGTACAGATAAAGCCGGCCCGTTGTCTCGAGCAGCGCGCCCGTGCCCGCGATCAGACCGAGGCAGGCCGCCCACGGCGAAATATGGACCATGTTGATGCAGACGATCAGGTCATACGGCCCGCCGGCGCCGGCCGCCCAGTCCGGCCGGGTCACGTCGATGTCGAGCGGTCGCGCAAGGTTGGGATGGCCGCTGTGTTCGACCCAGGCGGCAATGCTGGCGCGCGCCTCCGCGCTGGGATCGCTTGGCTGCCAGTGCACGCCGGGGAAGGCGGCGGCGAAGGCGGCACAATGCTGCCCCGTGCCGCTGGCGATCTCCAGCGCGCGGCCGGTGCCGGGCACGATCGACTCCAGGACCGAGAGGATCGGGGCCGTGTTGCGCTCCGCCGCCGCGGCGAACTGCTTGCGCTCGGTGCGCGTCGCCTCGCTCACGATCGCGCGATAGGGCGACGGCCCCTTTTCGTTGTCGCCGCTCACCGTTTGAACAGCGAGCCGAGCAGCCCGCGCACCAACTGCCGCCCGATGCTGCGGCCGACGGTCCGTGCCGCGCTCTTCGCCATGGCCTCGGCCAGCCCCTGGCGCCGCCCGTCGCCGAGGATGACGCGTTCGACGGCACTCTTCTCCCGTTTCGCCGCGCGCGGTGTACGGCTGCGCCGATCGTCGGCTTCTGGCTCCTGCCGCCACGGCCCCGGCGTCCGCGCAGCGCCGCCGGATCGCCGCCACGGGCCCACGGCCTGCGTTGCCTCGGCCGCTCGGGCCTGAAGCGCCTCAAAGGCGGACTCCCGATCGACCGTCTCGTCGTAGACGCCGCCGAGCGGGCTGTCGGCCAGCACCGCGGCACGCTCGGCACCCGTCACCGGACCGATCCGCGACAGCGGCGGTGCCACCAGCGCGCGCCCGACGACGGCCGGCGCGCCGTCGGTGCCCAGGAACGAAATCAGCGCCTCGCCGACGCCGAGCTCGGTGATCGCGGTTTCCGTATCGAGCGCGGGGTTCTGGCGGAACGTCTGCGCGGCCGCACGCACCGCCTTCTGGTCGCGCGGCGTAAAGGCGCGCAGGGCATGTTGCACCCGGTTGCCGAGCTGGCCGAGGATCTCGTCCGGTATGTCCAGCGGATTCTGGGTGACGAAGAACACCCCGACGCCCTTGGAGCGGATCAGCCGCACCACCTGCTCGACCTTGTCGACCAGCGCCTCCGGCGCATCGTCGAACAGGAGGTGCGCCTCGTCGAAAAAGAACACGAGCTTCGGCTTCTCGAGGTCGCCGACCTCCGGCAGGTTTTCGAACAGCTCGGCGAGCAGCCACAGGAGGAACGTCGCATAGAGCCGCGGGCTGCGCATCAGCCGCTCCGCCGCCAGAAGGCTGATCGCGCCCCTGCCACCGGGCGCCGTCAGCATCAAATCGTCGAGATCCAGCTCGGGCTCGCCGAAGAACAGGTCGCCGCCCTGCTGCTCGAGCGTAAGAAGGCCGCGCTGGATGGCGCCGACGGACGCGGCGCTGACCGAGCCGTACTGCGTGCGAATGTCCTTCGCATGGTCTGCGACGAAGCCGAGCATCGCCCGCAGGTCCTTCAGGTCGATCAGGAGAAGACCCTCGTCGTCGGCGATCTGGAACACGATGTTCAGGACCCCGGTCTGGACGTCGTTCAGGTCCAGGATACGGCCGAGCAGCAGCGGACCCATGTCCGAGACCGTGGCGCGCACCGGGTGCCCCTGTTCACCGAACAGGTCCCACAGCAGCGTCGGGGAGGCGCGGAATTCCCGTTCCGGCAGGCCGATGATGCCGGCCCGCTCGGCGATTTTCGGCGAGTCCGTCCCCGCCTGGCTGAGACCGGTCAGGTCGCCCTTCACGTCGGCGACGAACACCGGCACGCCGGCCGCGGACAATCCCTCCGCCAGCACCTGCAGCGTGACCGTCTTGCCGGTGCCGGTCGCACCCGTGATCAGACCGTGCCTGTTGGCGAAGCGCAATAACAGCCGATGCTGCCGCTCACCGCCCGCCACAAGGATTTCCGAAGCCGCGTCCACTGTGTCGACTCCCGCCCGTTGTGGTGCTGCCGCATGGCGATCATCGACGCCGCCGCGCCGCCGTGTCAAGCGCGGCCGAGCCGGCTGCACTTGCCGGCCGCACGCGGTGGCCTATTCTGTGTGTCGACAGGACGGACTGATGCCGGATGGAAGCGAGCACATAACGGTCAGAGTCGCCGAACGCATCGCCGAAATCCCGGCCGATGCGTGGGATGCCTGCGCGGGAAGCGACGATCCGTTCGTGTCGTATGCCTTTCTCAGCGCGCTGGAAGACGCCGGCTGTGTGTCGGCGGCGTCCGGCTGGCTGCCCCACCATCTTGCGGTCGAGGACCCGGAGGGCGCGATCCGCGGCGTCGCCCCGCTCTACGTGAAGGGCCACAGCCAGGGCGAGTACGTCTTCGACTGGGGCTGGGCCGACGCCTACGAACGCGCCGGCGGACGCTATTACCCGAAACTTCAGTGCGCGGTCCCGTTCACGCCGGTCCCCGGCCGCCGCCTGCTGTTGCGTCCGGATCCGGGCGCCGGGCAGGCACGTGCGGCGCTGGCCGCCGGGATGGTCGAACTCGTCCAGCGCCATCGGCTGAGCTCGGTCCACGTCACCTTCGCGGAGGAATCCGAGATCAGGGCACTGGAGGAACGGGGCTGGCTGGTGCGGCGCGGCATGCAATACCACTGGCACAACCAGGGTTACGGCAGCTTCGAGGAGTTCCTTGCCCGCCTGATCAGCCGCAAGCGGAAATCCATCGCCAGGGAACGGCGGCGCGTTGCCGAGGCCGGGATCCGCACGCCGATCCTGTGCGGGGACGACATCCGGCCGCGGCACTGGGACGCGTTTCACAGATTCTATGTCGACACCTACGACCGGAAATGGGGCTATCCGTACCTCAACCGCGAATTCTTCGACCTGCTGACCGAACGGCTTGGCGACCGCGTGGTGCTGGTCATGGCCGAATACGACGGGCGGCCGATCGCCGGCGCCCTCAATCTGCGGGGATCCGACGCCCTCTACGGCCGCAACTGGGGCGCCGCCGGCGACTACCGGTTCCTGCATTTCGAGGCCTGCTACTACCGGGCGATCGACTTTGCGATCGAAAACCGGCTGGGCCGCGTCGAGGCCGGCACGCAGGGGCCGCACAAGGTGCAGCGCGGCTATCTGCCGGTGGACACCTTCAGTGCCCACTGGATCGCCGACCGCGGCCTGCGCGAGCCGGTGCGCGATTTCGTGCAGCGCGAGGCCCGTCAGGTCCTGCGGGAAAAGGACGCGATGCTGGCGGCCTCCCCGTACCGGCGCGACGGCGGCCGATAAACTCGACCGCGGCCGCAAGTCAAGTCGGTTGCCGGAATCGCGGCACGGCGACGTGGTTTTTCTTCACGCAATGGCCCGCTTGCCGCCATGGATCGGCCTTTTTTCGTTGACAGTCTCATACCGTCGCATTCGGGCATGGACTGGCGGAAACGATGATGACGATGAGCGGATTTGCAGCACCATCCTTCCGGCCCTGGTATGGCGCCGTCCGGCGCATGGGCGCGGTGGAGCGGATGATTGCCGCCTATTTCGCCTTCATGATCGCCGCCATGCTCTGTTTCGGCACCATGACCCTGCTGTCTCTCCTGCCCTGATCCGGCCCTGCGGATCTTATGGCGCCGGCGCTCTCCCCGCCGTGCCCGGGGCGCATAGAGAAAGGCCGTCGCAGATCTCCGCGACGGCCTTTTTTTCTGTCCGGCCTGCCGGCCCGGATCGCGTAGGCGCCTAGCCCTCGACCGGGACCGGAACCTTGGACTCTCCGGTTTCGGCCGGCGGATAGCTGAGAACGAGCTTGCCGTCCTTGAGGTCGACCCGCACCAGGCCGCCCTTGGCGAGCTTGCCGAACAGCAGCTCCTCGGCCAGCGGCTTCTTGATGCTGTCCTGGATGACCCGGCCCAGCGGCCGCGCGCCGAAGGCGGGATCGTATCCCTTCTCGGCGAGCCACTGGCGTGCCGCGTCGCTGAGCTCGATGGTCACGTTGCGGTCGGCGAGCTGGCCCTCGAGCTCCATGACGAACTTGTCGACGACGCGGGCGACGATCTCCGGCTCCAGGGCGACGAAGCCGATGATGGCATCCAGCCGGTTGCGGAATTCCGGCGTGAACATCCGGTTGATCGCGTCCTGGTCGTCGCCGACGCGCTTTTCGCGCTCGAAGCCCATGGCCGGCTTGGCAAGGTCGGCGGCCCCGGCATTGGTCGTCATGATCAGGATCACGTTGCGGAAATCGACCGACTTGCCGTTGTTGTCGGTCAGCTTGCCGTGGTCCATCACCTGCAGCAGGATGTTGAACAGGTCCGGGTGCGCCTTTTCGATCTCGTCCAGCAGCAGCACCGCGTGCGGATGCTGGTCGATGGCGTCGGTCAACAGGCCGCCCTGGTCGAAGCCGACATAGCCCGGCGGCGCCCCGATCAGCCGGCTGACGCTGTGGCGCTCCATGTATTCGGACATGTCGAAGCGGTGCAGCTCGATGCCCATGATGCGGGCGAGCTGCCGCGAGACCTCGGTCTTGCCGACGCCGGTCGGGCCCGAGAACAGGTAGCAGCCGATCGGCTTCTCCGGCTCGCGCAGGCCGGCGCGGGCCAGCTTGATGGCGCCGGACAGGGCGCCGATCGCCTTGTCCTGGCCGAACACGACGGTCTTCAGGTCGCGCTCCAGGTTCTGCAGCGCCTTGGTGTCGTCCTTGGACACCGATTTCGGCGGGATGCGGGCGATCTTGGCGACCACCGCCTCGACGTCCTTCACCGAGATCGTCTTCTTGCGCCGCGATTCCGGCAGCAGCATCTGCGCCGCGCCGACCTCGTCGATCACATCGATCGCCTTGTCCGGCAGCTTGCGGTCGTGGATGTAGCGCGCCGACAGCTCGACCGATGCGCGGATCGCCTCCGCCGTGTAGCGCACGTTGTGGTGCTTCTCGTAATACGGCTTCAGCCCCTTGAGGATCTTCACCGAATCCGCGACCGTCGGCTCCGCAACGTCGATCTTCTGGAACCGGCGCACCAGCGCACGATCCTTCTCGAAGTGGTTGCGGAACTCCTTGTACGTCGTCGAGCCGATGCAGCGCAGCGTGCCGCTGGCCAGGGCCGGTTTCAGCAGGTTCGAAGCGTCCATGGCGCCGCCGCTGGTGGCGCCCGCGCCGATCACCGTATGGATCTCGTCGATGAACAGGATCGCGCCTTCCATCTCGTCGAGCTCGCGCAGGACCTCCTTCAGCCGCTCCTCGAAATCGCCGCGGTACCGCGTGCCGGCGAGCAGCGCCCCCATGTCGAGGGCGAAGATCGTGGCGCCCTTCAGCACGTCGGGCACTTCCCCGTTGACGATGCGGCGGGCCAGGCCCTCCGCGATCGCGGTCTTGCCGACGCCGGGATCTCCGACATAGAGGGGATTGTTCTTCTGGCGGCGGCACAGCACCTGGATGGTCCGCTCGACCTCGTCCTGCCGCCCGATCAAGGGATCGATCCGGCCCCTGGCAGCCTTGCGGTTCAGGTCGACGCAGTAGGCGTCCAGCGCCTCGGTCCCCTTGCGGTTCACCCGCTCGGTGCCGGCGTCCTCGTCCGTCCCCTCGACGCCGCGCGTCTCGCTGAGGCCAGGCACCTTGGCGATGCCGTGGCTGATGTAGTTGACGGCATCGAACCGGGTCATGTCCTGCTCCTGCAGGAAATACACCGCGTGGCTCTCACGCTCCGAGAAGATGGCCACCAGCACGTTGGCCCCGGTGACCTCTTCGCGGCCCGACGACTGGACGTGGATCATGGCGCGCTGCAGCGCCCGGTTGAAGCCCTCCGTCGGGCGCGGGTCCGACATCGAGTCGCTGACCAGATAGTCGAGATCGTTGTCCAGATAGTTGGCGAGGTCTTCGCGGAGCTTGTCCAAATCGACATCGCAGGCGCGCAATACAGCAATCGCATCCTGGTCCTCCGCCAGGGCGAGCAGCAGATGTTCCAACGTCACGAATTCGTGCCGCCGCTCGCTGGCGAAGTCGATGGCGCGATGGATGGTATCCTCGAGATTACGCGATGGCACAGCTGTCATTCCTTCTCAAGCGTGCATTGAAGCGGGTGCTGGTGTCTCTGGGAAAAATCCATCACCTGCTTCACCTTGGTCTCGGCGATCTCGTAGGTGTAGACGCCGCAAACGCCGACACCCCGGCGATGCACATGCAGCATGATACGAGTCGCCTCTTCGTTACTCTTACCGAAAAACCTTTCAAGGATATGAACGACGAACTCCATCGGCGTGTAGTCGTCATTCAGCAACAAGACCTTGTACATTGACGGCTTCTTCGTCTTCGGCTTGGCCTTGACGACGATGCCCGTGCTGGTCCCGTTGCCGTTGTCCTGATCTCTGTTGGCCATGGCGCGAGCTGGTCGGTTCCTGTCGAAGCCTTCACGTTGCCGGTACCCAGATTATATTGGATTCCATGGCACGCAGAAAAGGGGGCGGCACGCCGCGGCGGGCAATTGCTTGACGATCTGCACCGGCGGGTGGCCGCAGTGCATCGAACGAACGCGGCGGCGGCGGCCGTATACGGGACCGTTCGCCGATCCGGCGGCCGGCCGGCGCACGGCTTTCCCGCCGGCATGTTCCACTGCCCGGTCTGCGGCGGGCGCTACCGCCGGTTTCTCCCGTTCGGCCTCGGGCGGCGGCGCCACGCGCTCTGCCCGGGTTGCGGGTCGCTGGAGCGCCATCGCTTCCTCTGGCTGTTTCTGCGGGACGCCTGCGGACTGCCGCACCGCCGCGCCCGAGTGCTCCATGTCGCGCCCGAACCGTGCCTGCGCGATGCGCTGACCGCCGGCCCGGCTCTGCGCTACGTATCGGTCGACATGTTCGATCCCGCCGCCGACTCCGCCGCCGACCTGACGGCCCTGCCCTTCGCCACGGGCGCCTTTGATCTCGCGATCTGCAGCCACGTGCTGGAACATATCGGCGACGACAGGGCCGCCATGGCCGAGCTGTACCGGGTTCTTGCCCCGGGCGGCCGCGCCGCGGTCATGGTGCCGATCGACATGAAACGTGCCGACACGTTCGAGGACCCGGCGATCGACAGCGCCGCCGGCCGGCACGTAGCGTTCGGCCACCCGTATCACGTGCGGATCTGCGGCGCCGATTATCCGGACCGCCTGCGCGACGCCGGTTTCCTCGTGCGCCCGGTGCACAGCGAAATGCTGTCGCGTCACCGCCGGCGGCGCTGGCGCATCAACAAAACGGTCATTTTCGATTGCCGCAAACCCGGAAACGCTGCGGCCGAGTGAAAACGGCCCGGCGTCGTGCCGGGCCGAATTCCATGCAACGCCTTCAAGCGTGCGCAGCGGTCAAACCGACAGCGGCTTCATCCCCGCTTCGACCGCGGCCGTCATCTGCTTCTGCAGCGGCTCGAATGCCTCGGTTGCGATCTTGAAGGACATCTCGGACAGCTTGCTGCCCTCGTCGACCGACTTGTCCAGGCTGACGCGTAAGAAATCGCTCTGCAGCTGAACGAACTCGTTGACGGACTTGGCTGCGAGCAGCGCCTTTGCGGCTTCGCTGTTGGCCTCCGCGGCGTGCTGCGCGAACGTGAAGTATTCCTTGCTCAGCGCCTCGGCGCCCTTGGCAAGGATCTCGCCCGACCGCACCAGCGCGGCGAATGCTTCGTTCTGGAACGTGGCGAAATCGCCATAGCTCTGGGTCACCGCGGCCGTCGCCTTTTCGACCTGCTTGGTTGCGGTCTGGGTGACCTGCTCGGTTGCGGTCTCTGCGACCTGCTCGGTTGCGGTCTGGGCGACCTGCTCGACGGTCTCGGCGACCTGCTCGACGGTCTCGGGCTTCGGCTTCGGTGCGACCGGCGCCGTGCGCTTCGGCGCGGTCTTGGTGGTCTTGGTCTGGGTGCTCATTGCCTCAATCCTTTGATCCTGTGGCGGCGACATGGTCGCCGTATGACTGCAGCTCTCGCGCCGGGGTCAAGCGGCGTGCGATCGCTGATATTGCGATGCAACATTTACGCGTCCTGACTGGCCGTGTCAAGGATAGTTTTGCTGCAGTGCACAAATTTCCCTCCAGATCGCGATCACTGTTTTTTTATTTCGGTGTCTGGTATTCCAGGTACCAGATTAAAACCAAAACTTCAGATCCGGTCGCAAGACGCAGCTCGTTGCCGAAAATAATGCGTTGCAGCAAAAAAGGGCGGCACGGGGCCGCCCCATTCCGCTTCCGATGTGGCCGTCGCCGCAATCAGAAGCTGACCGTCAGGCCGACCGCCAGCACCGGGTAATACTCGAAGTCCTGGGCATCGTCCTCCATCTGCCGCGCCTCGGCATCGAGATCACCTTGCGGGATCGTTCCGCTGGATTCGGTCAGCGCGACGCTGGGACCGCCCTGGAACAACACGCCCGCGGTGGCGAAGAAACTGACCGGCAACATGCCCTGGAACGTCCCGTCATAGCCCAGACCGACATAGGGCGCATACTGCTTGTCGAATGTCATGTTGGAGATGATCGTGGCGCCGACGGGCAGGGTGGCCCCGCCGACCTGCGTTCCCGCCGGGACGCTGGCGGTGAAATCGAACTCGTTCTGGTTGTAGTACAGGCCGGCCGACATCACGAAGCCGCCGCCGATCGGCGACAGGCCAAGGGGGTGGAAATCGGCGAGCAGACCGATCGACCGCATCTTGGCGTCGATGTCGTAGTTGATGCCGCCGAGGTTCTCCCCCAACAGACCGAAATCGGGCACGTCGAAGTCGCCGAAATTGCCGTTCAGGCGAACGACCAGGAAACTGTTGATTTCGGTCGCGACGTGGACACCGTAGCCCAGGCTGCTGACCCCCGCCCCGACGGCGATCCCGTCGGCCCGTGCCGGCCCGCCCGCCAGCAGCAGACCGGTCAAAATCGGTAGTAATACGAGTATCTTGCGCATCTCTTCCAGGTTCCTTTCAGAGCCCATCGGGCAGGTAAGTACGTCCGCCGAGAATGCGCAGGAACCTGTTAAGATTAGCTAAAGAGGTGTGGCGGGTGCCGCGCCCTGGCCCGCGCGGCCGCTACCGCGACGCCACGACCGCAGCGATGGCCGCCGCCGCGAGCCGCGCCTCCGGCGGGTCCGCGCGCGACGTCAGCACGACCGGCACCTTCGCGCCCATGACGACGCCCGCCGCGGTGGCGCTCATGAAGTACACCATCTGCTTGAACAGGAAATTGCCGGCCTCGAGGTTCGGCACCACCAGGATATCGGCGGCACCGGCGACCGGGCTGTCGATGCCCTTCAGCCGCGCGGCCTCCGGCGACACCGCGTTGTCGAACCCGAACGGGCCGTCGACGACGGCCCCGGCAATCCCGCCGTTGGCGGCAGCGCGCACCACCTCGGCCGCCTCGACGCTGGACGGCATGGACGGGTTCACCGTCTCGGCGCCGGACAGCAGCGCCACCTTCGGCACGGCCAGCCCGAGGCCGTGCGCCAGCTCGACGGCGTTGCGCACAATGTCGAGCTTCGCCGCCACGTCGGGCTGGATGTTCACCGCCGCGTCGGTGATGTGCAGCACCCGGTCGCGGCCCGGCACGGTCATATGGAAGATATGGCTGACCCGCCGGTCGGTGCGCAGCCCGGCCTCGCGGGCGAGCAGGGCCCGCATCAGCGCATCCGTGTGCACGTGTCCCTTCATGATCGCCGCCGCCTCGCCGCCACGCGCCAGCGCCGCCGCCGTCTCGCAGGAGCGTCGCTCGTCGCCGGCGGCAACGATCCGCACCGCGCTGACATCCCAGTCGATATCGGCCGCAAGGGCCGCGATCGCGTCCGGGTCGCCGACCAGGACCGGCTCGATGAAACCGGCCTCCGCGGCCCGCCGCGCGCTGTCCATCACCAGCGGATGGCCGGCCCCGGCGACCGCCATCGGGACGCGGCCGTGCGGTCCCGCCAGATCGCGCAGATAGGCCGGAAACTCGAACGGCAGCCTGCTGAGCATCATATCCCTCGTGTCCCGGCGGTTAACCCAGGATGGTCACGGTTCCTGCCGCCGGATCGACCGAAACCTCGTCGCCGGTGCGCAGCGCGGTGGTGATGTCGGTCTCGAACCGGTCCATGAACGCAAGCCCGGCCAGCGCCGCCCCCTGCGCCATGATCGGGTTCGCCGCGTTCAGCAGCAGCGCCGCCGGCGCCATGTCGCGCGCCTTCATCTCGTGCAGCATCCACGCGGTGGCGACCCCGCCCTTGGCGGTGTTCAGCACCAGGATCCGGCCGACGTAGGACTCGCCGCACAGCTTGTGGGCCGGGCGCGAGAACACCCCGGCGATGCGGTCGAGGTCGTAGCGTGCGCTGAAATCGTCCCGCGCGACCAGCGCGAGTCCGGTTACCGCCGGCCCGATGCCGACATGGCCCCGGATGACCCGGCCGCTCATCGCGTCATCCTGCCGCTGCACGCCGCATCGATGCAGCGCTCCAGCGGCGCCAGCACCGGCTCGTAGCCGTAGCCGGCGATGATGTTGACCAGCTTCGCCGAGTTCGTCAGCAGGCGCTTCCAGCCGTTCGCCTCGCCGGTCTCGCGCGCATACATCTGGTAGAAGCAGACGCCCTTCAGCACGATGCCGCCGGCCGCCTCGATGGTCGCGGTGATGCCCATGCGGTCGCAGGCGGACTTGACCTCCGGCGAGGTCGCGGCGATCAGGGTGGTCCGGTCGCTGACCCTCCGTCCTTCGAGCAGCCGGGCGATCCGCTGCATCTCGACCAGCGACTGCTGCGGCGCCGCGAACACGACGACGTCGACGCCGTCCTCGTGCAGACCGAAGCCGTCGTAGAAATCCTCCATGTCGGCCCGCGTGAGCGTCACCGGATCGGGTATCCTGCCGTCGAACACGTCGCCGAGGCGCCGCGCCTCGGGCGTGACGCCCACCATGTGGAACAGGGGCACCGAGCCATAACTCGCCAGCGCCGCGCCGAAGTGCTTGAGCTCGTCGGAGGTCGGCGTACCGTCGATTCCCTCGAGCACCGGCACGGTCCAGTACGACCCGCAGGCGCGCCCGACGACCCCGCCCAGTGCGCCCCAGTCGCTCAACGTTGCGGGCCGGTCCGTGACGACGAAGCGGTGCGTGCCGCGCCG
>JBFIFO010000088.1:0-16707 GCA_041602815.1 Alphaproteobacteria bacterium
TGATCCACGGGCGCGACCGGAAGGCCGTCGAACGCCAGATCGAGGACGCCGCGGACGCCGTTGGCGCCGGGGACTGCCCGCGCGCCGTGCTGTTCAGCACACGTCGCTTCAAGCAGCGGGGCGCGCGATACGCCGACTGCCCGGCGACGGAGGCCATGTGACATGGACGCCCGGGATAGCAGGCTGATCGACGCTCTGCACGGCGGGTTTCCGGTGTGCACGCGCCCCTATGCCGCGGTGGCGGAATCGCTCGGCATGAGCGAGGGCGAGGTTATCGACCGGTTGGCGCGGCTCCTGGACGACGGGACGCTGACGCGGTTCGGGCCGTTATACGATGCTGCACGGCTTGGCGGGGCGTTCACCCTCGCGGCGATGAGCGTCCCCGAGGAACGATTCGACGCCGTGGCGGAGATCGTGAACGGGTTTCCCGAGGTGGCGCACAACTACCGGCGCGACCACCGCTTCAACATGTGGTTCGTCGTCGCCACCGAGCGGCCGGAAGGCATCGCCGGGACCCTGGACAGGATCCGCGAGCGCACCGGACTTGCGGTTCTGGACCTGCCCAAGGAGCAGGAATATTTCCTGGAATTGAGGTTGCCGACATGAGTGCCCCGTTGACAGCCTCTGTCGACCCGGCGCTCGATCCGATCGACCGCCGCATCGTTGCCGCAACCCAAGCCGGGCTGCCCCTGACGGCCCAACCGTACCACGCGGTGGCCGCGCAGCTCGGCCTGCCTCCCGAGGAGGTCATGCGGCGCATGAACCGCATGGTGGAAGCCGGTGCCATCCGCCGCATCGGCGCGGTGCCGAACCATTACGCGCTGGGCTGGACGGCGAACGGCATGTCGGTCTGGGACGTTACGGACGACCAAGTCGATGAGGCCGGGCATATGGTCGGCGGGCTCGAATTCGTCAGCCACTGCTACCGCCGGCCGCGGCGCCCGCCCGACTGGCCGTACAATCTGTTCGCCATGGTCCACGGCCGCAGCCGCAGCGAGGTGGAAGACAAGGTCATGCGGATCGCGGCCGTGCTCGGGTCGTGGAGCCGCGACCACGACGTGCTGTACAGCACGAAGATCCTGAAGAAGACCGGCCTGCGGATCGGCGGGTAGGAGGCAGCGATGTTCCGTCTCAGCCAGTTCATGCAGGAAATCCGCAATCCCACGCCGGTCCGGCGGGTCGCGCCGCCGGGCCCGGTGGTGATCTGGAACCTGATTCGCCGCTGCAACCTGAACTGCCGGCACTGCTATTCGCTGTCGGCCGACACCGACTTCCCCGGTGAGCTGACCACGGACCAGGTTTTTACGGTGATGGACGATCTCAAGGGATTCCGCGTCCCGGTTCTGATCCTGTCCGGCGGCGAGCCGCTGCTCCGGCCCGACATCTTCGAGATCTCCCGGCGCGCCAAGGCGATGGGGTTCTATGTGGCGCTGTCGACGAACGGCACCCTGATCGATGCCGACATGGCCGACCGGATCGCCGACATCGGGTATGACTATGTGGGCATCAGCCTCGACGGCATCGGTGCGGTGCACGACCGGTTCCGCCGCCAGGATGGCGCTTTCGAGGCATCGTTGCGCGGACTGCGCCTGTGCCGCGACCGCGGCATCAAGGTCGGCGTGCGCTACACGATGACCGAAGCCAATGTCGGGTCGCTGGACGGCCTCCTCGACCTCGTGGATCGCGAGGAAATCGACAAGTTCTATCTCTCGCACCTGGTCTATGCCGGGCGCGGCAACCGCTACCGCGGCGACGATGCCTATCATCGGACGACGCGGCGCGCCATGGACACGCTGATCGAGCGCTGCTGGAGCTATGTCGAGCGGGGCGAGCATAAGGAATTCGTGACCGGCAACAACGATGCGGACGGCGTCTGGTTCCTCATGTGGGTTGAAAAGAATTTCCCGGAACGCACTGCGCATGTTCGCAAAAAGCTGGAGGCATGGGGCGGCAACGCATCCGGTGTCAACGTCGCCAATATCGACAATCTCGGCACCGTCCATCCCGACACGATGTGGTGGCACTACGATCTCGGAAACGTAAAGGAGCGGCCGTTCTCAAAGATCTGGACCGACGTGTCCGACCCGGTGATGGCGGGGTTGAAGGCGCGCCCGCGCCGGATCAAGGGCCGCTGCGGCGAGTGTCGACACTTTGCCATATGCGGCGGCAACACGCGGGTGCGCGCGCAGCAGCTGACCGGCGACCCGTGGCAGGAGGACCCGGCCTGTTACCTGACCGACGCGGAGATCGGCGTTACGGGGCGCCGGCGCGCGGTCGACATGCCCTGCCCGGAGACGACCGATGAGACGGCTGTGCTGCGCTAGCCTGCTGTTGGCGTTGCAGGTCGGACCCGCTCCGCCGGGTGTCGCGGCGGAAGGCGAGGCCGAGAGACTGTACGCCGAACACTGCGCGGCCTGCCACGGCGCCGATCGCCTGGGCGGCATGGGGCCGGCCATGTTGCCGGAGAATCTGAGCCGGCTCCGCAAGTCGGCGGCGCGGGACGCCATCGCTGCCGGCCTGCCGGCCACCCAGATGCCGGCATTCGTCGAGGTCCTCGGCGCGGACGAGATCGAGTCGCTGGTGGCGCTGATCTACAGCCCGCTGCCGGAGCTTCCGCGATGGGACATGGCCGAGATGCTGGCCAGTCGCATACAGCACATGGATCCCGACGCGCTGCCCGAGGCGCCGGTGCACGCGGCCGATCCAATGAACTTGTTCGTCGTCGTCGAGGCCGGCGACCATCACGTGACGATCCTCGACGGCGACCGCTTCGAGCCGCTGACCCGGTTCCCCAGCCGATACGCGCTGCACGGCGGGGCAAAGTTCTCGCCCGACGGCCGGTTCACCTATCTCGGCTCGCGCGACGGCTGGATCGCGAAATACGACCTGCACAGCCTGCGACTGGTGGCCGAGGTGCGGGCCGGCATCAACACCCGCAACATCGCGGTCTCCGGCGACGGCCGCTTTGTCGCCGTGGCCAACTACCTGCCGCACAACCTGGTGCTGCTGGATGCCGCGGATCTGGCGCCGCTGCGGGTCATCCCCGCCAAGGGCCTGCAGGGCACGTCCTCGCGGGTCAGCGCGGTCTATGCCGCGGATCCGCGAGGCAGCTTCATCGTCGCATTGAAGGACGTGCCGGAGATGTGGGAGGTATCTTGGGAGGACAGGCCGCCCAGCCGCTTCGCCGGGTTCGGGCACAGCTACGAGAAGGGGCACGAGGAGGCCCTGATGGTCGACCGGTTTCCGGTGCGCCGCATCGAGTTGTCCGGACCGCTCGACGATTTCTTCTTCGACCAGGCCTACCGGCACGTGTTCGGCGCCGCCCGCGACGGCGGCAAGGCCGTCGTCGTGCACATGGATGTCGGCCGCGAGATCGCCGAGGTGCCGCTGCCCGGCATGCCGCATCTCGGCTCCGGCATCACCTTCGACTATGCGGGGCGGCGCGTGCTGGCGACGCCGCACCTGAAGGAAGGCAAGGTCAGCGTCATCGACATGATGACCTGGCAGGTGGTGAAGGTCATCGACACGCTCGGCCCCGGATTCTTCATGCGCAGCCACGCCAACAGCCCCTATGCCTGGGTCGTCGTGTTCTTCGGCCCGAACCGGGACGCCGTCCACATTATCGACAAGCGCAGCCTTGAGATCGTCAAGACCTTGCGGCCCGTGCCCGGCAAGGTTGCCGCCCATGTCGAGTACACGAAAGACGGCCGTTACGCGCTGCTCAGCATCTGGGACATGGACGGTGCGGTCATCGTGTACGACATGGCGACGCTGGAGGAGGTCAGGCGCATCCCGTTCGTCAAGCCGGTCGGCAAGTACAACGTCTGGAACAAGATCACCCGCGACGAGGGCACGAGCCACTAGCCCACTGCCAAACCGCAGGCTTCGTGCTATGACGGCGCGATGGCAGCCAGAGACGCGCAGGGAGGGGCGGAATGCCGTATGCGGACGCCGACGGGGTGAGGCTCTACTACGAGGAGGCCGGCAGCGGCGCGCCGATCGTCTTCGTCCACGAATTCGCGACCGACCATCGCGGCTGGGAGCCGCAGATGCGCTACTTCTCGCGCCGGTATCGGTGCATCGCCTACAACGCGCGCGGGTATCCGCCGTCCGACGTGCCCGATGATCCGGACGCCTATTCGCAGCAGATCGCCAGCGACGACATCGCGCATGTCATGCGGCACTGCGGCATCGAAAAGGCCCATGTCGTGGGCCTGTCGATGGGCGGCAACGCGACGCTGCAGTTCGGGCTCGATCATGCCGAAATGGCGATCTCGCTGGTCGTCGCCGGCGGCGGCTATGGCTCGATCGCAGAGAACACGGAGCAGTTTCGCGCCGATGCCCGCGCGATGGCCGGGCGCTACGAGACGGACGGCTCACAAGCGGTTGCGGCGTTCTATTCGCAAAGCCCGTCGCGGCTGCAGTATCGCGACAAGGATCCGCGCGGCTGGGCCCGGTTCCGCGAGATTCTCGAGCAGCACGATGCGAAGGGCGCGGCACTCACCATGCGCGGCGTCCAGGCCCGCCGTCCCTCGTTCTGGGAGTTCGAGGACGGGCTCAGGCAGATGGCCGTGCCGCTGCTGGTCGTGTCCGGTGACGAGGACGACTGGTGCCTCGACGCAAGCCTGTACCTGAAGCGCACGGCACCGACCGCGGCGCTGTGGGTGTTGCCCAAGACGGGCCACACGATCAATCTCGAGGAACCGGATCTCTTCAACCGCGGCCTGCAGGACTTCTTCGATACGGTCGAGGCCGGCCGCTGGATACGCCGCGATCTCGGCGTGCTGGGCCGCTCCGCATTCTTCGCCGGGGAAAAATAGGGCCCGGGCGGGCTCAGAATTTCTCCTGGCCGTGCTGGCGCACGGGATCCGGGAAGTCGCGGTAGAGTGCGAAGATCACATCGTCGACAAGGCTGTTCACCGCGTGGTGCAGGCCTTCGACCGGGCCGCCCCGGGTTGCGACGTGGGCAAAGGCCCGGTCGAGCTGGGCAAGATCCTCGGTCTCGAGCAGGATGTGGAACTCCGGCAGCCGCGGGCTGCCGAGCCCGAGCTTGCGCCGCGTCAGGTGCCAGCCGGCGATCAGCCCCTCCGATTTCAGGTGGTCGAGATAACTGCGGACGTTGTCGGCAAACTCGGTGTCCTTGACGCCGTCCTTCAGATCGCACCAGATGTGGTAGTGGTCCATCGCCGGGGCGCGCGATGTCAGCCGCAGGCGGCGACGGCGCGCCGCGCCATGACACCCACCAGATGCGCGCGGTATTCGGCGCTGGCGTGGATATCGCTGTTCAGGTCGTCCGGCGGGATGGTGATTCCCTCGATCGCCGACGGGCTGAAATCCGCGGTCAGGGCCGCTTCCATCGCGGGCACGCGGAACACCCCGCCGGCGCCCGCTCCGGTCACCGCAAGCCGCACGCCGCCCGCGGTCCGGGCCACGAAGACGCCGACGATGGCATAGCGGCTGGCCGGATTCTTGAATTTCATATAGGCCGCCATGGCCGGTGCCGGAAATCGCACCGCGGTGACCAGTTCATCCTCCTCGAGCGCGGTCTCGAACAGGCCGGTAAAGAAGTCGTCCGCCGCAATCTCGCGGGCGTTGGTCCTGACGGTTGCAGCGAGCGCGAGGCAGGCGGCCGGATAATCGGCCGCCGGGTCATTGTTGGCGATCGAGCCCCCGAGCGTGCCGCGGTTGCGCACCTGGCGATCGCCGATATCGCCGGCCAGCGCCGCCAGCGCCGGTATCGTCGCCTGCACGTCGGCCGAAGCCGCGACTTCGGCGTGCCGGGCCATGGCACCGATCACGACCGCGTCGCCGTCCCGCGCGATGCCCCGCAGTTCGTCGATGCCGGCCAGGTCGATCAGCTCACTCGGGCTGGCCAGGCGCTGCTTGAGCGTCGGCAGCAGGGTCTGGCCGCCGGCCAACGGCTTTCCTTCTGGTGCTGCCCGGAGCGCTTCGAGCGCCTCGGCGAGCGAGGCGGGGCGACGGTATTCGAATTCGTACATCGGCCCGCCTTCCTCAGCCGTTCATCGCTTGCGCGCCGGCTTTGATCGACTTGACGATGTTGTGGTAGCCGGTGCAACGGCAGAGATTACCGTCGATGCCCTTGCGGATTTCGTCTTCGCTGATGTCGGGCCGACCGCGGACGAGTTCGATCGCGCTCATCACCATGCCGGGCGTGCAGAACCCGCACTGCAGCCCGTGGTTTTCCCGGAACGCCTCCTGCATGGGGTGCAAACTGTCCCCCTGCGCCAGGCCTTCGATCGTGGTGACCCTGGCCCCTTCCGCCTGGACGGCCAGCATCGTACAGCTCTTCACGGAGACGTCGTCGACGTGGACGACGCAGGCGCCGCACTGGCTGGTATCGCAGCCGACATGCGTGCCGGTGAGACGCAAATGATCGCGCAGGAACTGAACGAGCAAGGTGCGGGGCTCGACCTCCCCGGATACAGCCTTGCCGTTCACCGTCATGGAAACGGTGACGGGCATGATGTCGGTTCTCCCTATTCTACCCGCCGTCGTCCGGCGCGTGGGCGCCCCGCCCGGCTCGTTGCGAGGCCGCAGTTTGGCCAGCGTAACCGTCAAGGTCAAGCATGGTCTGCCGGGTCGACGCCGGGTGCGTTTCCGATGCGCAGTGGGCGGGAACGGTGCCCGGTCGCGGCGCCGCGGCCGCGCCGGTCAGGCCCGGCAGGGCGGCACGCGGGTGCTCGCGCTCCTGAGCGCCATGCGGGTTTCCTCATCGAAGCCGCGTTGCTGCCGGGTCGCCTCGTAGACCTTGTTCGCGATCACTGTGAAGCGGCTTTCCGCCATGCCCGTCGCGAACAGTGCATAGGCCGTCTCCCCCGAACGCCACCGGAATCCGCGCAAGTCGTCGTGCCGCGATTCGAGCAGCTCCGTCGCCAGGCCGTCGGGCGCGGCGCTGACCCACAGGGTGACCTTGCAGCCGCGCCGCCCCGTATAGCCCAGGTGCAGCGCCGCGATCGCGGTGTCGGTCTGGGGGAAATACTGCAGGTAGGTCAGCCGAAGGCCGGCGCTGCCGAGGTCGGGCGTCTGCACCGGAAGGCCGAATCTCTCGACGCTCGCCAGGAAAAGGTTCGCGTCGACCTCCCGCGCGTCCGGACGGGCCGGATCGGATGCCCAGAGTACATGTTCCGTCATGGCTTCCCGGTACCAGTCGTCGGCCTGCCCCCCGAACGGTGCGAACAGGGTCAACATGACGACGCCGAGCGCAACGAGGAGCCCGAGGGAGGCCGCGATACCGAGCCAGCGGATCGACCGGTGCGGATCGGGCAGCACGACCGTTCGCGGCGACTCCTCCGCGAGACCGCTGAGCGCCGATTTCAGGCGCGTGAGCGCCGCCACCTGGGCCGCGATCGCGGGATCGCGGGCGATCGCCCGGGCGATCCGAGCGTCGTCCTGCGGCGAAAGTTCGCCGTCGATATAGGCGTTCAGCTCCTGTTCCGTCGGTCGTTCGCTCATTACGCTTGCCGCCTTTGCCGGTCCGTTGGGAGCTGGTGAACATTGCCGCTCGCAAGATGTGCAAGCATGGCACTCCGTGCCCGGGCCACGCGGCTCGTCACGGTGCCGACCGGCACGTCGAGGATCAGCGCAGCCTCGCCATACGAGAACCCCGAGACGTCGACGAGCCCGAGCACCTCGCGATGCGCCGGCGAGAGTTTGGTCAGGCACAGTTTCACGGTCAGCGACGAAATCAGCGAATCGTCGTGTGTCCAGACCGGCGTGCCGATCGATTCGTATCCGGCACCGGATTCGACGATCGCCAGCCGACGGCTGCGCCGCCGCACCACATCGAGCCAGGTGTTTCGCAGTATCTTGAACAGCCAGGCGCGGTACGCGGGTTCATCGTCGGGGACGCGCGCCGATTTCAGCACCTTGACAGCGGTCTCCTGGACGAGGTCATGCGCGTCATGGACATCGCCCGACAGGCTGAATGCATAGCCATACAGCCTGGGAATGTATTTTTCGATGCGACGCCGGCCGGCGCGAGCTCTCATCTATGGTCCACCATCCGCCGTGTCGTTGGTAGCCAATTACAGGTTCGCGAACACGAGCAGGAGTATTATCACAATCGCGATGAGGCCGCCAACCCACAGGTGGACAGGCAGTTTCCCGGGCTCGACCTCCGCAGCCTTGGCCGCCGGCGCCGCGACCGCGGTCTCTCCGGCGGCCGGGCCCGCGACCAGCTCGGCGAACCGGGTGAAGAAATCGTCCGCCATCTTCTTGGCCGTCGCGTCGATCAAGCGGCTGCCGATCTGCGCGAGCTTGCCGCCGACCGAGGCGTCCACGGTGTAGCTGAGAATGGTCTCGGCGCCGTTTTCGGCGAGCTGCACCGTCGCACCGCCCTTGGCGAAACCGGCGGCGCCGCCCTGGCCCTGTCCGGAAATCTTGTAGCCCCTGGGCGGATCCATCTCGGACAGCTGGACGGAGCCGTTGAACTTTGCACGTACCGGGCCGACCTTTGCGACGACCTTGGCGTCGAAGGCGTTCTCGCCGTTCCTGACGAGCTCCTCGCAACCCGGAATGCACTGCCTGAGGATCTCCGGATCGTTCAGGGCGTCCCAGACCGCCTGGCGCGGCGCCGGAATTCGGTATTCGCCCGACATCTGCATGATCGTTACCCCTCCAGTTCCATCCCGGTGCGCCGACCGAAGCCGGCCTCGAAACTAATCGGCGACGGCGGCTTCGGCAAGATGGCGATGATCGGCGCAGCGCAACCGTCGGCGATTGACGCGCGGTGCGAGGGCTGATTATAAAGCGCCGGCAATTCGCCGCGACAAGGCGAACGCATCGGACGCCACACGCCGGGGGGATTCTTGCTGAGAGCACTGTCAATGGGAGGTGTCCTGGCGCTCGCCTGGCTGCTGCTGTCGGGACACTACACCCCCCTTATCCTCTCGTTTGGCCTGATCTCCGTGATCGCCGTGGTGGCGATCGCGTTGCGCATGGACGTTCTGGACCACGAAGGCTTGCCCATCCACCTGACGTGGTATTTCCCGGGATACTGGGTCTGGCTGGCGGTCGAGATCGTCAAGGCCAACATCGACGTGGCGAGGCGCGTCTGGTCGCCGTCGCTGCCCATATCGCCGACGCTGTTCCTGTTGAAGACCAGCCAGCCTGGCGAACTCGGCCAGGTGATCTACGCCAACTCGATTACCCTGACGCCCGGGACCGTCAGCGTGTCGTTGGCCGATGGCCATGTCCTCGTGCACGCGATCGCGCGCGAGGTCGGAGAGAGCCTCGCCGAAGGCGAGATGGACCGCCGCGTGGCCCGGCTGGAGGCCTCGGGCGTGAACGCGCGATCCCCCGTGCCGCCGGAGGCGTGATGTTCATCGCCGCCGCTGCCGCCATCCTGATCACGATGCTGCTGGCCCTTCTGCGGGCCTTCATCGGGCCGACCCTGTACGACCGGATCCTGGCGGTGAACACGTTCGGCACCAAGACGGTGCTGATGATCGCGGTGCTCGGCTTCCTGATGGGGCGGCCGGATTTCCTCGACATCGCCCTGCTCTACGCGTTGATCAACTTCATCGGCACCATCGCCGTACTGAAGTTCTTCCGCTACGGCGACCTCGGCCGCGCCGGGGAGCGGGATTCATGACGGCCATGCTGCTCGATACGGTCAGCTGGCTGCTGATATCGGGCGGCGCGTTCTTCGTCGTCACCGGCGGGGTCGGCCTGCTGCGCCTGCCCGACGTCTACGCCCGCATGCACGCGGCCGGTATGACGGACACGCTGGGCGCAGGTCTGTTCATCGCCGGCATGGCGGTGCAGGCGGGGTTCAGCCTGGTCACGGTCAAGCTGCTGCTGATCCTGCTGGTCATCCTGTTCACCAGCCCGACGGCGACCTATGCGCTGGCGAATGCGGTGTGGTCCGGCGGGGTCCAGCCGAAGCGCCTTGACGGCACGGCGTGCGAAACCATCGACAGGAGTGACGGGCCATCGACGAGCTGATCAACATCGTCCTGCTGTCCTTCATGGCAATGACCGTATACATGGTCGTGCGGATGCAGAACCTGTTCGCGGTTGTGATGCTCGGCGGCATCTACAGCCTGCTGGCGGCCGCCCTCCTGGTCGTGCTGGACGCGGTCGACGTGGCGTTCACCGAGGCCGCGGTCGGCGCCGGCATCTCGACGGTGCTGGCACTCGGCGCGCTGGCGCTGACCACCAGCCAGGAGAAGGAGAGCAAACGGAGCCCGCTCTACTCGGCGGCCATCGTCGTTGTTGCCATGGTCACCTGGGCGGCGCTGATCCTTGGCAGCCTGGACATGCCGCTTTACGGCGATCCGACGGCGCCGATCCACCAGCACGTCGCGGACCGCTACATCGCAGAGGGCCAGCGCGAGACCGGCGTGCCCAACATCGTGACAGCCGTGCTGGCGAGCTATCGCGGGTTCGATACGCTGGGCGAGGTGATGGTCATCTTCACCGCAGGAATCGGCGTATTGCTGGCGTTCTCGGCGGCCAAGACCCGGCGGCCCCCCAAGGACGAAACCGACGGCGGGGAGGGCGGTGCATGACCCATCATCTGGTCCTGCGGGTGATCGCGAAACTGCTGATCCCGTTCATCATGCTGTTCGGTCTGTACGTGCAGTTCCACGGCGACTTCGGGCCGGGTGGCGGCTTCCAGGCCGGCGTCATCTTCGCCTCCGCCTTCATCCTCTATGCGCTGGTGTTCGGCGTCGACGTGGCGCGCAAGGTGGCGCCCGACTGGGCGGTGCGCACCTGCATCGCACTCGGGGCGCTGATCTACGGCGGCACCGGCCTGGTGTCCATTTTCAGGGGCGGCAATTACCTCGACTACTCGGTGCTCAGCGCCGACCCGGTGGCCGGGCAGCACCTCGGGATCCTGGTCATCGAAGTCGGGGTCGGCGTCACCGTGGCGTCGGTCATGATGGCCATCTTCTTCGGCTTCGCGGGACGCGGACGGTAGCACCGATGGAGCTTCTCGGCCTCTACAATTACTGGATCGTCTTCTTCCTGATGATGTGCGGGTTCTACATCGTGATCGCCCGCGGCAACCTGGTGAAGAAGATCGTCGGGCTGAACATCTTCCAGGCCTCGGTCTTCGTCTTTTACATCAGCATGGGCAAGGTGTCCGGGGGCACGGCACCGATCATCATCGAGGGCGCGACCGCCTACTCCAACCCGCTGCCCCATGTGCTGATCCTCACGGCCATCGTGGTCGGCGTCGCCACCACGGCGCTGGGTCTCAGCCTCGTCGTGCGCATCAACGAGGCCTACGGCACCGTCGAAGAAGAAGAACTCGGCGAAATGGGCGAGGACGCCTGATGCTGGCGCTGCATTTCCCGGCCCTGCAGGTGGTCCTGCCGCTGCTGATGGCGCCGGTGTGCGTGCTGCTCCGCAATGCGCGCCTGGCGTGGCTGGCGGCGCTGGCGATCTCGTGGGCCACGTTCGGGCTGGCCGCCTTCGTGCTGGCCGAGGTCCTCATCGGCGGGCCGATTTCCTATGCGCTGGGGGGATGGGCGCCGCCCTGGGGAATCGAGTTCCGCGTCGACTCCCTGAACGGCTTCGTGCTGTTCATCGTCGCCGGCATCGGCGCGACCGTGATGCTGTTCGCGCCGCATAGCGTCGAGCGGGAAATCGGAAACGACCGGGCTTACCTGTTCTACACGGCCTTTCTTCTCTGCCTGGCCGGCCTGCTCGGCGTGACCATCACCGGCGATGCCTTCAACCTGTTCGTGTTCCTCGAGATCTCGTCGCTGTCGTCCTATGTGCTGATCAGTCTCGGGCAGGACCGGCGGGCGCTATATGCCGCCTACCAGTACCTCATCCTCGGCACCGTTGGTGCGACCCTGTACCTGATCGGCGTCGGACTGCTGTACCAGGCGACCGGCACCCTAAACATGGTCGATCTGGCACACCGCCTCGGGGCCCTGCACGATGTCCGCGGCGTGCGCGTCGCCTTCGCGTTCCTGAGCGTCGGCCTGTCGCTCAAGCTCGCGCTGTTCCCGCTGCATCTCTGGCTGCCGAACGCCTACACCTACGCGCCGTCGCCGGTGACGGCGTTCCTCGCTGCGACGGCGACCAAGGTCGCGGTCTATGCGTTGTTGCGTTTCCTCTTTACCGTCTTCGGCGCCGAATTCTCGTTCACGATTCTGCCCATGGGCCCGCCGATGGCGGTGCTGGCGGTACTGGCCATGTTCACGGCGTCCATCGTCGCCATCTTCCAGGAAAACGTCAAACGCATGCTCGCATACTCGAGCATCGCGCAAATCGGCTACATGGTGCTGGGCATCAGCCTCGTCACCGTCGATGGGCTGACTGCCTCGATCCTGCACGTGTTCAACCACGCGCTGATGAAGGGCGCGCTTTTCCTCGCGATGGGCTGCGTCTACTACCGCATCTCCTCGGTGCACATCGACGACTTCGCGGGGCTTGCGAAGCGGATGCCTTGGACGGCGGCAGCCTTCGTCGGCGGCGGGCTGAGCCTGATCGGCGTGCCGCTCACGGCCGGTTTCATCAGCAAATGGTACCTCGTCCTCGCGGCCCTCGAACGCAACATGTGGCCGGTTGCGGCGCTGATCGTGATCTCGTCGCTGCTCGCGGTGATCTATGTCTGGCGGGTCGTCGAGCAGGCCTATTTCCGGCCCCCGCCGGCGGGCAAAGACGTCCGCGAGGAGGCCCCGCTCGGCCTGTTGATCCCGACCTGGATACTGGTCGCCGCCAACGTCTATTTCGGGGTCCATGCCGGGCTGACCGCCCGCGTCGCCGGGCAGGCGGCACAGACCCTTCTGGGAGGTGCGCCGTGAGCCCGGCCGAGGCCATCATCGCCGCCGTCTTGGTGCCGCTCGCGGGCGCCGTGCTGATCGCGATTTCGGGCCGGTGGCCAAACCTGCGCGAGACGGTGACGCTCGTCACCGCGGTCATCCTGTTCGCGGTCGTGCTGAGCCTGGCCCCCGCCGTCGCCGACGGGGCGCGGCCGACGGCAATTCTCATCCAGACCCTGCCCGGTGTGCCGCTGGCCTTCGAGGTCGAGCCGCTCGGCATGCTGTTCGCACTGATCGCGTCCGGACTCTGGATCGTCACCTCGGTCTATTCCATCGGCTACATGCGAGGCAATGACGAGCACAACCAGACCCGCTTCTATGTCTGTTTCGCGATTGCGCTGTCGAGCACGATGGGCGTCGCATTTGCCGGTAACTTGCTGACGCTGTTCGTATTCTACGAGGTCCTGACGCTGTCGACCTATCCTCTGGTCACGCATCACGGCGACGAGGAGTCGGTCAAGGCCGGGCGAACCTATCTCGGCATCCTGATATCGACCTCGATTGGCCTGCAGCTCGTCGCCATTCTGTGGACCTGGCTGATTGCGGGCACCCTCGACTTCCGGCTCGGCGGGATCCTGTCGGGCCGCGCCGACGGAACGATGACGGCGATCCTGCTGGCGCTTTACGCTTACGGCACCGGCAAGGCTGCGTTGATGCCGATTCATCGTTGGCTGCCTGCGGCGATGGTCGCGCCGACCCCGGTCAGTGCCCTCCTGCATGCCGTGGCCGTGGTCAAGGCCGGCGTGTTTTGTGTCGTCAAGGTCGTGATCTATGTCTTCGGAATCGAGTTCCTGTCGCTCACGGGGGCCAGCGAATGGCTGATGTATGTGGCTGCCGCGACGCTGCTGATCGCCTCGCTGGTGGCGATGACCAAGGACAATCTCAAGGCCCGTCTCGCCTATTCCACCGTAAGCCAGCTCTCCTACGTCGTGCTGGGCGCGGCGCTTGCCACCAGTTGGGGCGTGATCGGGTCGGGCATGCACATCGCCATGCACGCCCTCGGCAAGATCACCCTGTTCTTCTGCGCCGGCGCCATTTACACCGCACTGCACAAGACCGAGATCAGCGACATGGACGGTATCGGCCGGCAGATGCCGGTCACCCTGACCGCGTTCCTGATCGGTGCGCTGAGCATTATCGGATTGCCGCCGATGGGGGGTATGTGGAGCAAATGGTACTTGATCCTGGGGGCGGTCGAGGCTCATCAGCTGGTGTTCGTCGGCGCGCTGCTGATCAGCTCGCTGCTGAACGTCGCCTACTTGCTGCCCCTCGTCGCGCGCGCCTTCTTCCTGCCGCCGCGCGCGCCGGTCACCCAGTCGGTCGGCGCTGTGGCGGCACCGGGCAAGGGGCTGGCCGACGGCATCCGTGAAGCCCCCCTGTTCTGCCTGGTCCCGCTCTGCATGACTGCGCTCGGCTGCGTTGCACTGTTTTTCTATGCCGATCGCGTCTATGCGCTGCTGACGCAGATCGCCGCGCCGTAAACGGGGGAGGAGGCCGCCATGACCCGGAAGACGGATCGAACGCCCGAGGACAAGCGCTACTGGCTCGACGATTCCCGTAACGTCGACAAGATCTTCTGGGCACTCGTGCTGATCTGTTTCCTGCTGTTCGGCGCGGACGCGTTCTACACCAAAAAGGTTCATTTCCCGTTCGAGGGATGGTTTGGGTTCTTCGGAATCTTTGGCTTCGTCGCCTGTGTCGGCCTGGTTCTGGCGGCCAAGGAGCTGCGCAAGGTGCTGAAGCGGGACGAGGACTATTATGATCGGTAGCATCCCGCCCGGCCTGCTCCTCGTTCTCGGTGCGCTGGTGGCGCCGGTCCTGCCCGGGCGCGTGAGGAACGTCTATTTGCTTGCCCTGCCGGCGGTCGGGTTGGCGGGGCTGATCGGCCTCGAGCACGGAATCTACGGGGAATTCGAAGTCTTCGGCTACCAGCTCGCCGTCGTCCGTGTCGACAAGTTGAGCCTGCTCTTCGGCTATATATTCCATATCGCCGCCTTGCTGAGCGTGATCTATGCGCTGCACGTCACCGACCGCGTCCAGGCGGTGGCCGGCATGGTCTATGTCGGCAGCGCCGTCGGCGCGGTGTTCGCGGGCGACCTGATCACGCTGTTCATCTATTGGGAGGGCACTGCGGTCGCGTCCGTCTTCCTGATCTGGGCGCGCCGGACGGAACGCGCCTACAACGCCGGCATGCGCTACCTCATCATCCAGGTCGGGTCCGGGGTCCTGCTGCTTGCCGGCGCCATTGTTCACGTCGCCGAGTCCGGTTCGCTCGCCTTCGACAGGATCGGCCTCGACGGCTTGGCCGGGACGTTGATATTCTTGGCTTTCGGCATCAAATGCGCCTTTCCGCTGCTGCATAACTGGTTGCAGGACGCCTATCCGGAGGCGACCGTCACCGGAACGGTGTTCCTGAGCGCCTTTACCACGAAACTGGCGGTCTACGCGCTGGCCCGCGGGTTCGCCGGTACCGAGATGCTGATCTGGATCGGTGCGACGATGACCGCGTTTCCCATCTTCTACGCGGTGATTGAGAACGACCTGCGGCGCGTGCTCGCCTACAGCCTGAACAACCAGCTCGGCTTCATGGTGGTCGGCATCGGCATCGGCACCGAGTTGTCGCTCAACGGTACCGCGGCCCACGCCTTCTCGCATATTCTCTATAAAGCGCTGCTGTTCATGTCGATGGGTGCCGTGTTATTGCGCACGGGCACCATCAAGGGCTCCGAACTCGGGGGGCTGTACAAGTCGATGCCGTTGACCACCGGGTTTTGTATCGTCGGTGCTGCGTCCATCTCCGCCTTTCCTTTGTTCAGCGGATTCATCTCCAAGTCGCTGATCCTGACCGCGGCGGCCGACGGGCATTACACGCTGACCTGGCTCGTCCTGTTGTTCGCCTCCGCCGGCGTCTTCCATCATTCAGGCATCAAGATTCCGTATTTCGCGTTCTTCGCCCACGATTCCGGCATTCGCTGCAAGGAGGCCCCGATCAACATGCTGGTCGCCATGGGCATCACCGCATTCCTCTGCGTCGCCATCGGCGTGTGGCCCGATCCGCTCTATGCGCTGTTGCCCTACCCGGTGGACTATGCCCCGTATACGACCACGCACGTCATCACGCAGCTTCAGCTCCTGCTCTTTTCGGCGCTGGCCTTCGCCGTGCTCATGCGCACCGGGATCTACCCGCCGGAGCAGCGGTCCGTGAACCTGGACTTCGACTGGTCGTATCGCCGCCTGTTGCTGGTTGTTGCCAGCTTCGCTATGGCCTACGGGCGCTCAACCCGCGAACGGTTGATCGCCACGGCCGAACGTCGCATCGAGCGCTTCATAGCCCGGCTCTATCATCATCACGGCCCACAGGGGCCGTTAGCGCGGACCTGGCTGACCGGCAGCACGGCACTGTGGATGGCGCTGCTGCTGGGCACCTACCTTCTGCTCTACTACGTGTGACCGGGGCGGCCGGCCCCGATTTCCGGGCTGGCAATCGCCGCCGCTTCGCCTAAGTCTAGGAAGGGGCGTCCGCGGGGCGCCGCGCCGACGCAACCATCCCGGGGGAACATGCGCAAGCCGAAGCTGATGAGGGAATCGGCGAACCGGCCCCGCAAGGGCAACGAGTGGCGCGCGATCGTCACGCTGCTGCCGTATCTGTGGCCGCGCGACTCGCTGGAGCTGCGCGGGCGGGTGGTCGTCGCCGCGCTGCTGCTGGTCGGCGCCAAGCTGACCAATGTCTACGTCCCGGTCCTCTACAAGCAGGCGGTCGACATCCTGACCGGCGCGGCCGGCGCCGTGATCGCCCTGCCGGTCGGCCTGCTGGTCGCCTACGGCCTGGCGCGGACCTTCTCTGTTGCCTTTGGCGAGATGCGCGATGCGGTGTTCGCCAAGGTCGTGCAGCGGGCGATGCGCA
>JBFIFO010000089.1:0-16247 GCA_041602815.1 Alphaproteobacteria bacterium
GGCGGCCGGTGCAGCCGGGGCCGGCGCCGGCGGCGCCTCCCTCAGGGCTGGCGTCCGTGTCCGGCCGGCGCGGCGGTCGACGGGTGCGGCCTCGATCGCCTCGTCAGCGCCCATCGCCGCCATCCAGTCGAGCGCCGCCAGGGCCGCCTGCCGGTGCGTGCCGTCGTCGCCGTCGCTCATCGCCTCGCCCTCCCGTGGTGCCGCGATTCGAATACCAGCCCGAATGGTTATAGCAAACCGGCGATCCGTCCTGTAGGTATCAGGAGGGAAAAGGCAAGGAGGCGCAGGCATGGAACGCGAATCGATGGAATACGACGTCGTCGTGGTCGGCGCCGGCCCGTCCGGCCTGGCCACCGCGATCCGGCTGCGGCAGCTGGCGGCCGAGCACGGCCGGGAGATGAGCGTCTGCATCGTCGAGAAGGGTGCGGAGATCGGCGCGCACATCCTGTCCGGGGCGGTGATCGAGACGCGCGCGCTCGACGAGCTGATTCCCGACTGGCAGGAGAAGGGCGCGCCGCTCAACACCCCGGCCGGCGACGAGCGCTTTGTCTATCTGACCGAATCGAAAACGTTCCGGCTGCCGACGCCGCCGCAGATGCACAACCGCGGCAACTATGTCGTCAGCCTCGGCAATGTCTGCCGCTGGCTCGGCGAGCAGGCCGAGGCGGCGGGTGTCGAGATCTATCCCGGCTTCGCCGCCGCCGCGGTGCTGTATCACGAGGACGGCTCCGTCAAGGGCGTGGCGACCGGCGATATGGGAATAACGAAATCCGGCGAGCAGGGCCCCAACTACCAGCCCGGCGTCGAACTCCACGCGCGCCAGACGATCTTCGCCGAGGGCTGCCGCGGCTCTTTGACCAAGACCCTGTTCGAGCGATTCGACCTGCGCCGCGACTGCGATCCCCAGACCTTTGCCATCGGCATCAAGGAGCTGTGGGAGGTGGAGTCCGAAAAGCACAAACCGGGCACCGTCATCCACAGCATCGGCTGGCCGCTCGACGGCAGGACCTACGGCGGCTCGTTCATCTATCACCTGGAGGGCAACCAGGTCGCCGTCGGCTTCGTCGTCGGGCTGGACTACGAGAACCCGTATCTCAACCCGTATCTCGAATTCCAGCGTTTCAAGCACCATCCCGTGATCCGCCCCACCCTGGAGGGCGGGCGGCGCATCGCCTACGGCGCGCGTGCCCTGAACGAGGGCGGCTACCAGTCGATCCCCAGGCTGACCTTCCCGGGCGGCCTGCTTGTCGGGGACACCGCCGGGTTTCTCGACGTGCCGAAGATCAAGGGCTCGCACACCGCCATGAAATCCGGCATGACCGCGGCCGAGGCGGTGTTCGAGGCGCTGGCCGCGGCGGACGGCCCGCGCGAGGTGACCGACTATGCCGAGCGGCTGAAGCGGACCTGGGTGTGGCGCGACCTTTACAGGGCCCGCAACATCCGACCGGCCTTCACGCGCGGGCGCTGGTTCGGGCTCGCCTACTCGGCCCTCGACACCTATCTGTTCCGCGGCCGCGCGCCATGGACCTTCCGCAACCATTCGGACCACGACCGGCTGAAACCGGCGGCGCAGTGCAAGCCGATCGACTATCCCAAGCCGGACGGCGTGATCAGCTTCGACCGGCTGACCAACGTCGCCTTCTCCAACACCAACCACGAGGAGGACCAGCCGGTGCATCTGGTTCTCAAGGAGCCGGCGGTTGCGATCGACGTCAACCTTGCGCAGTACGACGCGCCGGAGCAGCGCTACTGCCCCGCGGGGGTGTACGAGATCGTCGAGGACGGCGGCGCGCCGAGGCTGCAGATCAACGCCCAGAACTGCGTCCACTGCAAGACCTGCGACATCAAGGATCCGACGCAGAACATCGACTGGACGGTGCCGGAAGGCGGCGGCGGGCCGGCCTACAGCGGGATGTGACCCGGCCCAAATACCCGGCGCCGGGCACGCCCGGGAATGATCGTTGCGTCTGTTGCTGCGTCCGCTGGACGGAATCGATTCGGGCGGGTAGTGTGCCCGGCCCGAAGAATTCTGGAAAGGACTCCTATGCGGTTGTCCAAGACTGGCTGCCCGGCGGCGTGCGCCCCGCTTCCCGCCTACCGTGTAATTGCGGTCATCCTGGCCGCGATTCTGGTCGGCTGCTCGGCCGGCAACAGGGGCGACGCGGCACCGAACGATACCGCGGAAGAGCCGCGACGCCTGAACGTCATCGAGCCCGGCGACCAGCGGTCGCCGTTCGGCAACTACCTGGCCGGGCGGTATGCCGAGAAGAAGCGCGATTTCGAGCGCGCCGCATCATCGCTGTCCCGGGCGCTCGAGGAGAATCCCGACGATCCCGGTTTGATGCGCCGCACGTTCTTCCTGGCGCTGGAGGCCGGCCGCATGGACATGGCGCTGCGTCTTGCGCGCAAGCTCGACGATGCCGGAACCCAGATCTCTCCCATACAGCTTCTGCTGGCCGCGGACTCCGTGAAGACCGGCGACTATGCGGCGGCCGCCCGGCGACTCGAATCGATGGATCGCGAGGATCTGGGCCGCTACATCGTGCCGCTGGCGCTGGCCTGGGCGCGCGCCGGCGCCGGCCAGACCGACGCCGCCCTGGCAGCGCTCGTGCCGCTCGACGGCGATACCGGGTTCGAGCCGCTGCGGCTGTTGCATGAGGCGCTGATCAACGATGTGGCCGGGCGCACCGGCGACGCCGAATCGGCCTATCGATCCGTCATGGGTGCCCAGCCCGGCGCGGCGCCGAACCGCGTCGTGCGAGCCTACGGCAACTATCTCGAGCGCCGGGGCAGCGCCGAGCGGGCGATGGCGCTCTATGATACATATGGCGGCCTGAACGCCGACAGCCCGGTCATTGTGGACGCCGCGAAGCGCGTTGCGGAGAACGAGGTTCCGAAGCCGCTCGTCGCCGATGCGGTACAGGGAATGGCGGAGAGCTTCTTCGACATAGCTTCGGTTCTGCCGATCGAGCGGGCCGGCGACTTCGTGCTCATCTATGTGCGGCTGGCGCTGTATCTGCGGCCGGACTTTCCGCTCGCGCAACTCCTGATGGGGGACGTGTACGACCAATTCGGCCGCTACCGGGAAGCCGCCGAGGTCTACCGCGCGATCGATCCGGACACCCCGTTCGGCTGGGTCGCCCGCCTGCGCCTGGCGGACGATTACTACGATCTGGGGGATGCCGAATCGGCGATCGCCCTGTTGCGCCAGATGAGCCGCGAACGGCCGGAACGCAGTGATGCGCTCGTTCGCCTCGGCAACATCCTGCGCTTCGAGGAACGGTTCGACGATGCGGTCGATGCCTATGACAGTGCGATCGAGCGCATCGGCCCGATCGGGCGCGACAACTGGACGCTGCTGTACAGCCGGGGCATCGCCCTGGAGCGCGCCGGACGGTGGGAGCGGGCCGAGAAGGATCTGCTCAAGGCGCTGGAGCTGCAGCCGGATCAGCCGTTCGTCCTGAACTATCTCGGCTACAGCTGGGTCGAGCAGGGCAAGAATCTGGACGAGGCGCGCCGCATGCTGGAGACCGCAGTGGCGCAGCGGCCCGACGACGGCTACATCGTCGACAGCATCGGCTGGGCCTTGTACAAGCTGGGCGATTTCGCGGCTGCGGTCGAGCATCTGGAGCGCGCGGTCGCCCTCAGGCCGCAGGATCCCGTGATCAACGATCATCTCGGCGATGCCTACTGGCGCGTCGGCCGGACCGGCGAGGCGCGCATCCAGTGGCGCCGCGTCCTCGGCCTCAATCCCGACGACAAGCTGCGCGGGCAGGTTGACGACAAGCTGTCCGAGGGTCTGCAGCCGCCCCGGAAGGGCGGGAGCGGCGGGTGACCTCTGCCGTCCCGACGCCGCTGCATCTGTCGGCGCCGGCGAAGGTCAATCTCTACCTGCACGTTGTCGGACGCCGCGACGACGGCTATCACATGCTCGACAGCCTCGTCGCGTTTGCCGGCCTTGCCGACCGCATAACGCTCACCCCTTCGCCCGACGTCACGATTGCCGCCGACGGCCCGTTCGGCGATGCCGCCGGCCCGTGGAACGAGAACCTCGCAGTGCGGGCGGCGCGCGCCCTTGCTGCGGCGGCCGGGGTCCGTGCCGGCGTCCGGATCGAACTGACGAAGAATATTCCGGTCGCGGCGGGGCTCGGCGGCGGCTCGGCCGATGCGGGCGCGGTTCTGCAAGGCCTGCTCCGCTTGTGGGGGATTCCGGAGGGCGAAGTCGACCTTGCGGAGGTCGGCCTGCGTCTGGGCGCCGACGTGCCGGCCTGCCTGGTCCGTCGGCCGGTGTTCGTCGGCGGAATCGGCGACGACGTCGTTGCCGCGCCGCCGCTGCCGACAGCGGGGTGTCTGCTGGTCAATCCCGGGGTCGCCCTTTCGACCGCTTCCGTCTTCGCCGGACGGCGCGGCGGGTTCTCGGCGGCCGCCCGGTTCCATGCGGCGCCGCAATCCGTGGCGGAACTGGCAGCGATCCTGGAGACCCGCGACAACGACCTGGCGGCCGCCGCATGCCGTCTCGTGCCGGTGATCGACGACGTGCTGGCGGCGCTCAGGGCGGCCCCGGGTTGCCGGCTCGCCCGCATGAGCGGCGCCGGCGCGACCTGTTTCGGGCTGTTTGACGACGAATCCGGCGCTGCCGCGGCGCTTCCCGCGGTCCGCCGCGGCGCCTGGTGGGCGGTGGCGACGACACTGGCCTGATCGGCAGGTTACCGCGCGTCTGCCACGGTTCGATCCGCTGGTAGGGTCACGGTCACCCGGGTGCCCTCGCCCTTGCGGCTTTCGATGCGCATCTGTCCGCCGTGCTGTTCGGCCAGCGCCTTGACCAGCGACAAGCCGAGCCCGCTGCCCTCGGCCATGTGCGCCGTCACGTGCTCGAGCTGGACGAACGGCTCCGTCACCCGCTCGATCTCCTCGGCCGTCATGCCCGCGCCGGTATCGCTGACCAGAAGACTGAGACAACCCGACGAATCGACGTCGGCGCCGACGCGAATCTGCCCGCCGATTGGAGTAAACTTAATGGCATTGGACAGAAGGTTTATCAGGATCTGCTTGATTTTCCGGGCATCGGCCCGAATCACCGGACCCTGCCGCGGGAGTTCTGCGGAAAATGCGATCCCGGCGCCGGCCGCCCGGTCCTCGACCAGTCGCATGCAGGACTTGACGAGATCTCGGACGACAACCGTTTCCTCCCGCAACTCCAGTTTGCCGGCCTCGATCTTCGCGAGGTCGAGGATATCGCTGATCAGCGCCAGCAGGTGCAGGCCGCTCGTGTGGATGTCGCGGGCATACTCGATGTAGCGCTCGTCCACGGGTCCGAGCACCTCGCCCGAAATGATCTCTGAAAACCCCAGGATGGCGTTGAGCGGCGTGCGCAGTTCGTGGCTCATATTGGCGAGGAACTCGGTTTTCGCCCGACTTGCGATTTCCGCCTGCTCCTTGGCGGCCACCAGCTCGAATTCGCGCTCCATCTGTCCCGTGATGTCGCGACGGATGATGATCGTGCCGCCCTCGCGCGTCCGGTATTCCTCGACTTGCGCCCAATGCCCGTTGCGCAGCCGGTGGATGCGCCGCGACGGCAGGTTTCGGTGATCGTGCAGACGCCGTTCGATGAACTGGTCGATGTCCTCCGGCGCGACGTCGTAATAGCCGCGCCCGGCGATCTCGCGCACGAAATCCTCGAACTTGACGCCGCGCTTCAGCACGCCCGGCAGATTCGCCTCGACCGACCGTTGGAAGTTGCGATTGTAAATGATCAAGCGGTCCTCCGGGTCGCACAGTCCGACCGCCTCGGAGGTACTGTCGAGGGCATCGAGGAATCGCTGCTGCAGAGTCTCGTGCGCCCGTCGCTCGAGGACTTCGCGGGTTTCGTCGGTGGCAACGCCGCGGAACCCCTTGAAGGTGCCGCCCGCGTCGAACACCGGCTTGCCGCTGACCCGAAGGTAATGGCGGCGGTTCCCCGGATCGACGTAGCTGTAGCGGATGTCGCGGAATGGCTGATGCGCCTTCAGCCTCGCGATATGTTCCTCCCACGAGCCGTCGGGCAACTCGGCACCGGGCAGTTCCCACCGGCGCCGGCCGAGCCAGATTTCCGGGTCGATGCCGCTCTTGTCCTGGAACCCGGCCGAGAAATAGCTGAACCTGAACTCCTCATCCATTTCCCAGAGCCAGTCCGAGGCGGCTTCGGCGAAGTCGGCCAGCCGCGCCTCGCTGCGCCCGAGCGATTCTTCGACGCGGCGCAGGTCGGTGATGTCCTGGATGGTCCCGAAATGCCCGACGAACCGGTTGTCGTCGTCGAACTCCGCGGTCGCGATCTCGCGTATGTGACGGACCTCGCCATTCGGCAGGACGACGCGGTACTCCGTGTCGAAATCGGTACCATTCCCGTCGGCGGCGTCCATGTCGCGGATGACGCGCACGCGGTCGTCGGGGTGCACATTCTCGTACATGTTCGCATTGCCTGACGCGTCGAGGTCCATCCAGCCGTCGACGATGCGCTTTACCTCGTCCGAAACATAGGTGAGCTGGTGTGTTTCCGCCGACCAGCGCCAGTAGCCGAGATGCGCCTGTCTCTGAGCCTCCTTGAGCTGTGCCTCGCCTTCCAGGAGCCGGCTCTCGGCGAGAGCCCGTTCGGTAACGTCCTGGATTGTGCCGAACTGGGCAACGAAATTCCCCTGCTCGTCGAACTCCGGCTCGCCGATCTCGTGCACGTACCGGATCTCCCCGTCCGGGCGGATGATGCGGTATGACAAATCGAATTCGACGGGTCGGTCGTTCGCTGCCGCGTATGTCGCCTGCACGCGCTCCCTGTCGTCGGGGTGGACCCGCCGGATTTCGGCCTCGTCCGTCGAATCCATTTTGTCATGCGTGAGGCCGAGGATGGCGGCGTATTCGTCGGACCATTCGGTCAGGCCCCGCGTCTCGGGCGACCAGCGCCAGTGGCCCAGCTTGGCGATGCGCTGCGCCTGCCGCAGGTACCGCTCGCTGATCTTCAGGCGCTCTTCGGTCTCGTCGCGATCCGCAGCGCCCGGCGAGCCCCGCAGCTTCTCGGGTGTGGCCGGAATCCGTATCGAGGCGCCATCGTGAACAACGAGGCGGGACCGTTTGACCGGATCGTTGATGCTCTTACCCATCACCACCTATTCTAACGTATGCACACCGATCGAGTCATCGGCGACGCACTTGCCCGCCTTCGCGCTTGCGCCTATTGTGCGGCCCGCCCGATCGAGGACGCAGCTTTGCTGGGGCGTAGCCAAGCGGTAAGGCATCGGGTTTTGATCCCGTGATCGCAGGTTCGAATCCTGCCGCCCCAGCCAATCACCCGAACTTGCCGGAACGCGCCGTCGTTCCCCGCTCTGCAGTCTGGCGGCGCCGATGGCTTCCGCAGCGCTCTTCCCGTATTCGTTCATGATTTATGTGCCTGCACCGCGCAGGCGATGCAACCCCTTGTATGTGGTACGCGTCGCGCTGCCCGTCGTTACTCGCGCGGGCCGCGCACGTCTCCCGTATCATCAATATGGCCCGGAAGAGGTTTACTTCGCGTTACCGGACTTCCCTGCCGCCATCCATGGCCGGATCACAGGTGGATCGTCGTCATGTCCTCGCAGGACTCGTCGAACAGGCTCAGGCCCTCCTCAAGATAATCGCCCAGAAGTGGCGCGCCGAGCAGGTAGTCGGCGGTGTGGCCATGCTCGTCGCGCGCGCGCTTTGCTTCCTCGCATGCCTCATCCCATTCGTCGACCGAATAATCGCCCCGGCCCAGCCACATCAGGGCCACCAGTTCGATCTGCTCGTCCTCGTTGAGATCCTCGACGAAGGTCTTGATCTCCTGGTAGGTGGGGTCGTCCGCATAGTCCTGGAGAATCTCCACGGATCCCGAATCGGTCGGATTGCCCCCCGGCTCGGGTTCTTCCACACCAACTTTCGCGTCGAATTCCCGCGCCTTGATGACAAGATAGCAGACCTTGTCCGTGCTGATCTCCGGCATGCCGATCCGTTGCTCCGGTTGTTGCATCGGCGCCACCGTGGACCAGTTGCGCCCGGGCGGCATTGAGCTACGTCAAACCCGTCCCGGCGCGGATCAGGTCTTCGCTTCCACCAGGGTCTCGTCGTCCGGCGGGATGTCCTCCCAGTCGGCGGCATCGCCCGGCGCTTCCGGGTTGAGGGCACCGGCGATCGGCGAGGCGCGCGGCGGCATGGACACGAAATGCGTGCGGTCCTGCGCCGGCACGGCCGGGCGTTGCGTCATGCGCCATACGGCGAACAGCACGATCGCCCCGAGCACTACCGACAGCGCGACGAAAAACCCGCCGGGGCCGGCCGCCGCCATGGCCAGCGAGACCGTGACCGGCCCGAGGCTGGCGCCGAGACCGTTGACCAGCACGTAGCCGCTGTTGGCCGCGACCATCTGGCTCGGCTCCAGGTGATCGTTCATGTGCGCGCCGCACAGCGAATACATCGGCAGGACCATGCCGCCGAGCAGGAACACGAGGCCGAGCTTGCCCTGCGTCGAGATCGCCGGGGCCAGGGCCAGCAGCAGGCTCAACCCCGCCCCGGTCGCGGTCACGGCGATGATCACCTTGCGCCGGTCGAAGCGGTCGGACGCCTGGCCGACCGGCCACTGCAGCAGCATGCCGCCGAGCAGGATCAGGCCCATGAACAGGGAAACTTCGCCGACCGACAGGCCGGCGGCCCGGGCGTACACCGCGCCCATGCCGAACATCATGCCGTTGGCGATGCCGGTACCGAAGCCGCCGAGCACGCCGAGCGGCGATATGCGGTACAGCTGCGCCAGCCCGACCCGCATCGGCGCGTCGAACGCCGGCGCCGGCGAGGCGGTCAGCGCGATCGGCACGAGAGCGAGGGAGACCAGCACGGAAATCAGGACGAACAGCGTGAAGCCACCCGGGTCGGCGACGTTGAGCAGGAGCTGGCCGACCGTCATGCCGCCATAGGCGACCACCATGTAGACCGACAGGATCTGGCCGCGGGTCTCGTTCGTGGCCCGGTCGTTCAGCCAGCTTTCCGCGACGACGTAAAGGCCGGCAAAGGAAAACCCGGTGACCAGCCGCATCGCCCCCCAGCTCCACGGGTCGACGAAGACGGCATGGATCAGGGCCGACGCCGAGGCCAGCGAAGCCAGCGCCGCGAAGACGCGGATATGGCCGACCCGCGCGACGATCCGCGGGGCGAGGACCGATCCCACGAGAAAGCCGGCGAAATAGCCGGTCATCACGAATCCGGTCACCGTGGTGGCGAAGCCCTCCAGCGTCGCCCGCACGCCCAGCAGGGTGCCCTGCAGGCCGTTTCCCAGCATGATCAGGGCCATGCCGAGCAACAGGGCCCACGCCGAAGCTATCGCCGTACGCATCTGGTCGCCACTCCCGTCGGGCCGCGGTTCCGGCTCCGCTTATGCATGAATTCGCGCGATCTGCGTAATGAAATTATCCGATGGTTGCGATGCACGGAATCGAAGGCTGGACGGGACACTGCGACGCCCCGCCGCGACCGCCGCCGCGACCGCCGCGGAATAATCCTTGCCGGACACTGTACAGCCCGGTGTATGAACGGGGCATGACGCTCCGAAAGAACGGTACGAGTACGGAAACGGTGGACCTGTTTTTCGATCAGCTGGAACGCTGGATCCCGAATCTGCGGCGCTACGCCCGGGCGTTGACCCGCGATCGGGAGCAGGCGGACGACCTGGTCCAGGACTGCCTGGAGCGGGCGCTGTCGCGGCGGCATCTGTGGAATGAGGACGGCAATACGCGCGCCTGGCTGTTTACGATCATGCACAACATCCACGCCAACGATACGCGCCGCAACAGCAGCCGACCCGCCACAGTGCCGATCGAGGACGACGCCGGGCACCAGGTGCGGCCGCCGGCCCAGGCGATGCGGATCGCGGGGCTGGAAACCGCCGCGGCACTGCAGGAACTGCCGGACGAGCAGCGCCAGGTGATCCTGCTCGTCGCACTGGAGGGAATGAGTTACGGCGAGGTCGCCGAAACACTCGGAATTGCCCAGGGCACCGTAATGTCGCGGCTCTCGCGCGGGCGCGAGAGGCTGCGCCGGATGATGGAGGATGGGGCCCCGGACCTCAGGATCGTGAAATGAACGGCAAGCCCTACGAAATAGACGAAAGCGAGCTGCATGCCTGGGTCGACGGGCAGCTGGCCGAGGAGCGCCGCGCCGCCATCGAGGCGGCGGTGGCGGCCGATGACGCGCTGGCCGCACGGGCCCGCGCCTATCGCACGCAGAATGAGGAGATTCGCGCGCTGTTCGGCGAGGCGGCGCTGGAGCCGGTGCCGAGGCATCTGCGGCCGCACCGCATCGCCGCGCGGCAGAACCGGCGGCGCTGGCTGATGCCGCTCGCGGCATCGGTGGCTTGGCTTGCGATCGGTCTGGCCGGCGGCTGGTTCGGCCATGACTGGCTGCATCCGGACCCCGCGGTCGATCCATCGCGCTACGTGGCGTCGCAGGCGTTGTCCGCGCACCGCGTCTACGCGGTCGAGGTGCGGCACCCGGTCGAGGTGTTCGCTGACGAGGAAGCGCATCTGGTCAAATGGCTGTCCAAGCGCCTCGGCCACGAGATCCGTACGCCGGATCTGAGCTCGCAGGGGTTCCGGCTGGTCGGCGGCCGCCTGCTGCCGGCCGAAGGCGGGGCGCCGGCCGCGCAATTCATGTACGAGAACGCGGCCGGACGGCGGGTAACGGTCTATGTCTCGCTGTACCGGTCGGGCCAGGAGACCGCCTTCCGCTACCAGACGGTCGACGATGTCGGGGCCTTCATCTGGCTCGAGCCCGACATGGGCTACGCGGTTGCCGGCGACATCCCGCGCGAGCCGCTGCTCGCCGTCAGCCGGATCGTCTACGATACCCTCGAAGTGCGGCAGTAGGCGGCCCGCGACGCGGCGCGCCGCCGCCGGTTGACGCCTGCGGCCCGGCCCGGCGATGATCGGGCCTCCGGGAGGTGCCATGAATCTCGCCATGCTGCTCGACCGCGCGGGGCGCGGGTTTGCCGGCCGGCCGGCACTGGCCGCCGGCGCCCGGACGCTCTGCGATTTCCGCACACTCGCCGGCCGCGCCGCCGCGCTGGCCGCGGGGCTGCGCGACCGGCTGGAACTCGATCCGGGCGACCGCGTGGCCCTGGTCATGCGCAACAGCCCCGAATACGTCGAGCTGCTGTTCGCCTGCTGGCAGGCCGGGCTCGTCGCCGTTCCCGTCAACACCAGGCTGGCAGCCGCGGAGTTCCAGTACATCCTCGACCACAGCGGCGCGCGGGCCTGCTTCGTCACCCCGGACCTCGCGGCCACGGTCGGCTGGATCGCCGGTCCGGCGACGGTGATCGAGGTCGGCGGCGCCGAATGGCATGCGCTGGGCGCCGGCGACGGCATCCATCCGGCCGCGGTCCACGGCGACGACGTCGCCTGGCTGTTCTATACCAGCGGCACCACCGGGCGCCCGAAGGGCGCGATGCTGACCCACCGCAACCTGCTGGCGATGACATGGGGCTATTTCGCCGACGTCGATGCGATCGCGTCCGACGATTCGATCGTGCACGCGGCGCCGATGTCGCATGGCTCCGGCCTCTACATCCTGCCGCACGTCGCCGCCGGGGCGCTGCAGGTGGTCCCCGAGTCGGGCGGTTTCGAGCCCGGTGAGCTGTTCCGCCTGTTCGCCGCGCATCGCGGGGTCACGGTGTTCGCCGCGCCGACGATGGTGCGCCGGCTGGTCGCCCATGCGGCGGACGCTGGCGCGCCGGCCGCCGGCCTCAAGACCGTCGTCTATGGCGGCGGGCCGATGTATGTCGAAGACTGCAAGCGCGCCATGGCGGTGCTGGGCCAGCGTCTGGCCCAGATCTACGGCCAGGGCGAGAGCCCGATGACCATCACGTCGCTGGCGCGGCACCGTTTTCCGAAGCCGGACGAGCCGCGTTTCGAGCCGCGTCTCGGCTCGGTCGGCATCCCGTTCGGCATCGTCGAGCTGCGCGTCGCCGGGGCCGACGATGCGCCGCTGCCGGACGGCGAGACCGGCGAGATCCTGGTGCGCGGCGACCCGGTGATGCGCGGATACTGGCGGGACGAGGCGGCCACCGCCGAGACGCTGCGCGGCGGCTGGCTGCACACCGGCGATATCGGCGCGTGCGATGCCGACGGCTACCTCACGCTCTTGGACCGCAGCAAGGATGTGATCATCTCCGGCGGCGCCAACATCTACCCGCGCGAGGTCGAGGAGGTGCTGCTCGCCCATCCGGCGGTGCAGGAGGTTTCTGTGATCGGCCGGCCCGATGCGGAGTGGGGCGAGCGCGTGCTGGCCTTCGTGGTCGCGGCGCCCGACACCAGCGTGACGGCCGGGGAGCTCGACCGCCTGTGCCTCGACCGCCTGGCCCGCTTCAAGCGGCCGCGCGACTACCGCTTCCTCGATGCCCTGCCCAAGAACAACTATGGCAAGGTCCTCAAGACGGCCCTGCGCGGGCTGGTGGAAGGGGAGAGCTAATCCCCGAACACCTTCTTGAGAAGCTCGGTGGTGCGGGCCGCCGGGTCGTTGCGGATGGCCGCCTCCTCCCTGGCGACGTAATAGAACAGGCCGTCCATCGCCTTCTCGACGACGTAGCCCGACAGGTCGGCCTTGACGTCGGGCACGAAGGGCACCGCCTTGTACTGCTTCATCATGGCGTCGTAGGACTGGATCGCGCCGACATCGGCGAGGCTGCGGTCGACCACCGGCGTCATGCGCTCGGTCAGCGGCGGCGTCATCTTGCCCTGGAAGTAGCGCGTCGCCGCATCGTCCGGTCCGTCGTAGATCCGGCGCGCATCGTCGAAGGACATCTCGCCGATGGCCTGCCAGAACAGCGCCTTCGCCTCCGGTGCCGCCGCCTCGGCGGCGCGGTTGAGGCGCAGCTCGAGATCGTCGGCCATGTGCGACATGCCGACGGACTTGAGGACGGACTGCACTCTGCCGAGGCTGCCCGGCAGCGGGATATGGATCGCCGGGTCGAGGTTGTAGCCGTCGGTCGCGCCGACCTGCGCGACGACCCGTTCGGTGCCGACGCGCAGGGCCTCGAGCAGCCCGTCGCTCATTTCCGCTGCCGACAGGCCCGACGACGACGTGCCGCCCCCCTGCAGCGTCTCTTCCAGCTTCTTCAGCCAGTCCTGCGCCCTGGCCGGCGTGGCCGCGGCAACGCCGCCCGCCGCGAGGACTCCCAGGGCGGTCCGGCGCGAGATGGTCCGCGCGTGGCCGCCTGTCGCGTGTGATGTCATGATCGGTCTCCTTCGCGAATCGTGATGCCCCTGCAGCCCTTCCAGATGCTTTCCCCCTTCCGCGCCGATCAGGCCGCCGCCAACTCCGACGTGCAGTGCCCGCAGCGCGTCGCCTTGATCGGGATCGTCGAACAGCAGAACGGGCAGTCCCTGGTCGTCGGGTCCGGTGCGGGGGCCGCCTCTTCGGTCCTCTTCAGCCTGTTGATCAGGCGGATGACCATGAAGATGGCGAAGGCCACGATCAGGAAATTGAGTACCGTGTTGATGAAGACGCCGAGGTTGATGGTCGCCGCGCCGGCTTCCCTGGCCGCGGCGAGCGAGGCGAACTCGCCGCCCGACAGATTGATGAAGATATCGGAGAAATCGACGCCGCCGAGCAATAGCCCGATCGGCGGCATGACGACGTCGCTGACCAACGATTTGACGATCGCGCCGAAGGCGGCGCCGATGATGATACCGACGGCCATGTCGACGACGTTGCCGCGCATGGCGAATTCCTTGAATTCCTTGAGCATCCTGTCCTCCGTCCCTGTCGGCCCGTTGGCGGGCGGATTGGCGCCGTCGGCACGGCGCTCCGCGACTGTGCGTCATCCGACGCGCGATTGCCAGTATTGCCTTGCGCCGGCGGAACGCCGCGGCGGCGTCAGATCGCCTCCAGCGTCGCGCGAATGGCAAGGCGGACCGCCTCGACCATGCGCGCGAGCGGCAGTGCCGGTGCGCCGGCCGCCTGCCCCGGCAGGAAGGGCAGGTGGATGAAGCCGCAGGGCGGCGGCGGGGTGCGCCGGGCGGTGGCCGACAGCGCGTGGTACATCAGGGCGTTGCAGACGAAGCGGCCGGCATCGTCGGAGCAGCGCACCGGCAGGCCGGCCGCGCGCAGGCGGCGCTCGATCGCATCGAGCGGCAGGGTGCTGTGCAGCGCCGCGGCGCCGCCCTCGCACACCGGGCCCTTGAGGACGGCCCCTTCATTGTCGGCGATCTCGAAGGCGAGGGCGTTGGCGGCGACGCGCTCCAGCCGGATCGCCGCTTCGCCGGGGTCGAGCCCGAGACAGAGGACCGCCCGCGGCGCGGTCTCCGCGATCAGCGCCTCGATGCGGGATGCGAGCCCGGCATGAACGACGGGCAGGACCCGGCCGGCGACGCGCGCGCCGGCGATTTCGGCGCCGTCGAGCGCCTGCGCGACCTCGCCCGACGGATTGATGCCGTGCCCGCCGTAGCCCTCGAACCCCGTCAGCAGCATGCCGCCTCTCCCAAAACCCCGTGATTTCCGGGGCGTCGTTCCACTGCCCGGCATTTTATCCTTTTCCGGCGACGGAATCCCGCCTCCCGCGTCGTTCAACGCACGATTGGTTCAAGACGATTTCGCGATATGGAACGAACGAGGAGAACATCATGAAGACGCAGATTGTCCTGCTGGCGGTGATCGTCGGCATCCTTGTGACCGGCGCCGCCTATGCGGCAACCGAAGACGACAACGGCACCCGCCACCGTGACCGCTTCGAGCGGCTCGACGCCGACGGCAACGGCCGCATAGACCGGCAGGAGTTCGCCAAGGGCGGCGAGGCCATGTTCGGCCGCCTGGATGTCGACGGCGACGGCGTGATCACTTTGGAAGAGCTCGAAGACAAGGCGCGGCGCGAGCGCATCAAACGCCGTTTCGAGCGCATGGATGCCGACGCCGACGGCCGCGTCACCAGGGCCGAATTCGCGGCGGCGGGCGACCAGCTGTTCGCGCATCTCGACGAGAACGCCGACGGGTTCCTCTCGATGGGCGAGCTCGAACGGCGCCGGCACGGCGGCGGCAAGGGCGGCGGGCCGCAGAACTGACGGAGGTTGTGCGCGGTGCCGCGCCGGTGCCGCGCACGTCCGCCCATGCACCGCCAAATCCGCCGACATGATCACGCGTCTTGCCCGAGCGGCGCGCCGTCGCGCTATGATCGCGCATGGCGCGTGACGGAAACGCAGCGCCGGGCAGCAGCCCGGTCGACGCCGACGCGGTGCTGGTCGCCCGCGTCGGGGCCGGCGATCCGGCCGCCTGCCGGGCGCTCATGCGGGCACACCTCAATCGCGTCCACGGCTATGCCTGGCGGATGCTGGGCGATGCCGGCGAGGCCGAGGACGTCGCGCAGGAGTGCTTCGTCCGGCTGTGGCGACAGGCCGGCGCGTGGCGCGCCGAGGCAAGGGTTTCCACCTGGCTGCACCGGGTCGCCCACAATCTGTGCATCGACCGGCTGCGCCGGCGCCGGCCCGCTGCGGCCGAAGATCCGCCGCACGTGCCAGATCCCGCCCCCGGCCCCGCCGGCGAGTCCCAGCGCGCCCGGGTGGCGCGGGAAGTGGCGGCGGCGCTCGGCGCCTTGCCGGAGCGGCAGCGCGCGGCGATCGCCCTGGTGCATTACCAGGAGCTGGGCAATATCGAGGCCGCCGATATCATGGGGGTCAGCGTCGAGGCGCTGGAATCGCTGCTGGCCCGCGGCCGCAGGGCGCTGCGCGACGCACTCTGCGACCGGCGCGACGATCTGATGGGAGAGGTGTGATGCCCGAACCGACCGACAGGAAGATGGACATGGCGAGGCTGGCCGCGATCCTCGAGGCCTACGGCGCCGACGACCGCCGCTGGCCGCAGGACGAGCGGGCGGCGGCGCTTGCCCTGCTCGCCGACTCACCGGAAGCCCGGGCCCTGCGCGACCAGGCGGCGGCGCTCGACACGCTGCTCGACGTCGCAGGGGCGCCTGCCCCGTCGCCCGAGCTGATGGCCATGATCCTGGCCGCCGCCGAACGCCCTGCCTGGCGGCAATGGCTGGCGGAGTTCTGGCCGTTCGGCCCCGCCTGGCAGCCGGCCTCGGCCTTCGCCGCAGCCGTCGTGCTGGGCGTCGCCATCGGCTTCGGCGCCCCCGACCTCGTGCTGCCCGGCACCGGCGACGCGCTCGTCGCGGCGGCCGAGGACCTCGCCTTCGGGCCGGCGCTGATGATGGAGGATGCGCTATGAGCACC
>JBFIFO010000090.1:0-16127 GCA_041602815.1 Alphaproteobacteria bacterium
CCTGGAGATCGTCGCACTCGGCATGATCTATCGCCGAAATGTCGTGCCGTTCGCGTTTCGCAGATTGCGCCTCAAGCAGGATGAACAAGGCAATTCGTTGCCGGTCGCAGGGCCATTCTTCCTGACCGTCGCCGGCGCAATGGCCGTCGTGCTGACCCTGCGCCTGCTTTCGGCTTGGATCCCGGAAGGCGGGGGACTCGGTTCAATCGCCATCGTCTTCGCAACCGCCTTCTTCTATGCCCTGACGGTCGTTCCAGTATTGGTCCTCTGCGAAACGGCGAAGAGTGACAAGGAAGCTGATTTAGGGGACGAATCCGGCGTGGGTTAAATAAGCGACGCCCTGAGCAGCAGGATCCCGGCTGCCGCGGCGGCGTTCGCGACGCAGGCGGCAAGATAGAGCCTGAGGCCCTTATCGATTCCCGCGGGGCCATAGCGGCGCCTGCCGTCGCCGCCGATCCAGTGCTCCCTGGTGCCCTCGCCCGGATAGGTCCGCTTGCCGCCGAGGGCGAGGCCCAGCGCCCCGGCGAAGGCGGCCTCGGGCCAGCCGGCGTTGGGCGAGGCGTGGGTCCGGGCGTCGCGCCGGATGACGCGCAGCGCGCGGCGCGTATCGTTTCCGGTCAGCGATGCGGCGATCACGGTCACCAGCGCCGCGATGCGCGCCGGGATCCAGTTCGCCACGTCGTCCAGTCGCGCCGCCGCCTTGCCGAAGGCAGCATATTTGTTGCTGCGATAGCCGATCATGCTGTCGGCGGTGTTGATCGCCTTGTAGGCGCAGATCCCCGGCAGCCCGGCGACGGCGTACCAGAACAGCGGCGCAACGACGGCGTCGGCGAAGTTCTCGGCCAGCGATTCCAGCGCTGCGCGTGCGATGCCGGGCTCATCGAGGCTGGCCGGGTCGCGGCTGACGAGATGGCGGATCGCGGCGCGCCCGCCGGCCAGCCCGTCGCGCCGCAGCGCCCGAGATACCGCCGCGACGTGTTCGTAGAGGCTGCGCTGGGCGAGAAGGATCGCGACTAGCAGCGCCTCGACCAGCCAGCCGCCCGGAAGGCCCCTGGCGAGGACGGCGACCAGCCAGCCAAAGCCGCCGGCCAGCGTCGCAACGGCAGCGGCGGTGAAGGCGCCGCGCCAGAGGCGTGCGGTCTCCCCGCGCTCCGGCCGGTTGAGCTTGCGGTCGAGCCAGCCGACGACGCGCCCGATCGCCACCACCGGGTGCAGCGCATTGCGCAGCAACAGCGCCATCTCGCCGAACAGCGCGTCCAGCACCAGCGCCGCCGCCAGCACCAGCAGCCCCGCGCCGCCATCCGTCCACTCCGTCATGGCGGCGACATTGCGGGCCCGCCGGCCGGCCGTCAATGCGCTCTATTTGGGCCAACATGCGTCGCGCGGGCACTATTGACCTGACCCGACGACGCGCTACTGCTAAAAGCAGTCGGTCAACAGTTCCGGGGGCAGGCGCGATGGGCGGCGACATCGGCATCATGGTGTGTGGGCACGGCAGCCGCGACGACGCGGCGGTGGCGGAGTTCGCGGCGGTCGCAACGGGTCTGCGCGAGCGCCTGCCGCATTACCCGGTGGAGAGCGGGTTCCTCGAATTCGCGCGGCCGGTGATCCGCGACGGGCTGGAGGCGCTGCGCGAACGCGGCGTCAAACGCATCCTCGCCGTGCCCGGCATGCTGTTCGCCGCCGGCCACGCCAAGAACGACATCCCGTCCGTCCTCAACACATGGGCGGCGCAGTATCCGGACGTCGAGGTGCAGTACGGGCGCGAGCTCGGCATCGATGTGAAGATGATGCGGGCGGCCGGCGACCGGGTGGCGGAAGGGCTGGCCGCCGCCGGCGAGACCGTACCGCGCTCCGAGACGCTGCTCGCCGTCGTCGGGCGCGGCGCCTCGGACCCCGACGCCAACGCCAACGCCGCCAAGGTCACCCGCATGCTGTGGGAGGGCATGGGCTTCGGCTGGGCCGAGACCTGCTATTCGGGCGTCACCTTCCCGCTCGTCGAGCCGGGGCTGGAACACGCGGTGCGGCTCGGCTTCCGGCGCATCGTCGTGTTCCCGTACTTCCTGTTCACCGGCCGCCTGGTCAAGCGCATCTACGAACACACCGACATCGTCGCCGCACGCCATCCAGAGGTCGAGTTCGTCAAGGCGCCGTACCTCAATGATCATCCGCTGGTGCTGGAGACCTTCGCCGACCGGGTGACCGAGATCCTCGAAGGTGCGAACCTGATGAACTGCCAGCTGTGCAAGTACCGTGAGCAGGTGCTGGGCTTCGAGGCGGAGGTCGGGCTGCCGCAGCAGAGCCACCATCACCACGCCGAAGGCATCGGCACTGATGCCGGGCACGGGCACCACCATCATCACCACGACCATGGCCACGGCGATGATCATCGCCATGCGCACGGGCACCATCATCCCTATCCGCACGCCGACCACCCGCTCGGCCCGGTGACCCTGGAAAAGCTGAAAGCCGGCAAGGGGGGCGAATGACACCCGCCCGGATATGATGGCCCTGTTCGATGCCTACATCGTCGTGGACTGGAGCGCGGCGTCGGTGCCGCGCACCGGTGCGGACAGCATCTGGTACGCGGAATTCCGGCGCGAAGGGCCGCGACTTGTGCGCCGCGCGTTGCTGAACCCCGCAACGCGGGCATCCGCCAGTGCGGAGATCGCCGACCGGCTCGCAGTGCTGGCCATGTCGGGGCGTCGCGTCCTCGCCGGCTTCGATTTTCCCTTTGGCTATCCGGCCGGGACGGCGCGCGCACTGGGTCTTGGCGGCGTTCCCTGGCAGAGCATCTGGCAGTTGCTCGACGACGGCATTGTGGATGCCGAGAGCAATGCCAACAACCGGTTCGAACTGGGCGAAATGCTGAACCAGCGGATATCCGGCGCGGCCTTCCCCTTCTGGGGCCATCCGCCGCGCCAGACCCGGCGCCATCTCGGCCCGCGCAAGCCGCGCCAGCACCGGCCCGGCGAGCCGGCCGAGCGCCGGCTGTGCGAGCGCCGGGCGACGCGCGCCCAGCCGGTCTGGAAGCTGGCCTACACCGGATCCGTCGGCAGCCAGGCCCTGACCGGAATCCCGCGCGTGCGCCAGCTGCGCCGCGACCGCCGACTCGTTGACGTCACGCGGATCTGGCCTCTGGAAACCGGGCTCGGCGACGATGCCGCAGCGCAAATCGTCCTGGCCGAGGTCTATCCTTCGCTGTTCAGGGCAGACCGGCTTGCGGGCGGGCCGAAAGATGCGGGTCAGGTGACCGCCGCCGCGCGCGGTCTGGCACGCTGCGATGCGGAGGGAAGGCTCGGCGGGCTGCTTGCCGGCGACCCGGCGCTCGACGGAACCGCGCGGCTGGCCGTCGAGACGGAGGAAGCCTGGATTCTCGGCGTGGGCGGAGGCGCGGCACGATGACCACGCGCCGCTACGACTACCTGCGCGACCCCGAAGCGATCTACCGGAAATCTCTCGAGATCGTGCGGCGGGAGACGGATCTGTCGGGCGTGCCGGATGACCTGCATCCGCTGGCCCTGCGCATCGTCCACGCCTGCGGCGATCCGGACATCGTCGCCGGCCTCGCCTGGACGGACGGTGCGGCGACCGCCGGACGGGCTGCGCTGGCCGCCGGCGCCAGCATCCTGTGCGACTCGCGCATGGTCGAGAGCGGCATCATCCATGTCCGCCTGCCAGAGAGCAATCCCCTGGTCTGCACCCTGACCGACCCGCGGGTGCCGGACCTCGCACGCGAACTCAAGGCCACCCGCTCGGCCGCCGCCGTCGAGCTGTGGCAGGGCATGCTGGCGGGCGCGGTCGTCGCCATCGGCAATGCGCCGACGGCGCTGTTCCACCTGCTCGAGGGGCTGGCCGCAGGCTGGCCGCCGCCGGCCCTCATCCTCGGCTTTCCCGTCGGCTTCGTCGGCGCCGCCGAATCGAAAGAGGCGCTCATCGCCGATGCTGGCGGCGTCCCCTATGTGACGCTGCGCGGGCGGCGCGGCGGCAGCGCCATCGCCGCGGCCGCCGTCAACGCGCTGGCCGGACGGGTCGGGTGAGCGGCTGGATCAGCATCGTCGGCATCGGCGAGGACGGGCTCGACGGCCTGTCGGCGGCAGCACGGGCGCTGGTCGACTCGGCCGAGGTGCTGGCCGGCGGCGCGCGGCACCTGGCGATGATCCCCGACGACCGGCCGGCGCAACGCATCGCCTGGCGGACGCCGTTCCACGATTCGCTGCGCGACCTGGCGGGCACCGAAGGCCGCCGCGTCGTCGTGCTGGCGAGCGGCGATCCGATGTATTACGGGGTCGGCGCGACGCTGGCGCGCGAGATGCCGGAAGCGATCGCCGCCGTCGTCCCTGCGCCGGGCGCGTTTTCGCTCGCCGCCGCGCGCTTGCGCTGGCCGCTCCAGGACGTGACCTGCCTGTCCCTGCATGGGCGCCCTGCCGAGTCGCTCTGCCTGCATGTGGTCCCCGGGGCGCGGCTGCTGATCCTCTCCGAGGACGGCGGCACGCCGGCGCGGGTCGCCGCCCTCTTGACCTCTCGCGGCTTCGGGGCCAGCCGCCTGACCGTGCTGGAGCATATGGGCGGCCCGCGCGAGGCACGGCGCGACGGGCTGGCGCACGAATGGGGCGACGGGCCGGCCGCGGACCTCAACACGATTGCCGTCACCTGCGTTGCGGCGCCCGGCGCCACGGTGTTGCCGCGGCTGCCGGGGCTGCCGGACGATGCCTTCGAGCATGACGGCATGATGACCAAGCGCGAGGTGCGCGCCGCGACGCTGGCGGCGCTGGCGCCGCTGCCCGGGCGGCGGCTGTGGGACGTCGGCGCCGGCTGCGGCTCGGTCGCCATCGAATGGATGCGCGCCGGCGGCCGCGCCATCGGCATCGAAGGCAATGCCGACCGCGCCGCCATGGCGGCCCGCAACGCCGCGGCGCTTGGCGTGCCGGACCTCGAGATCGTGATCGGAACAGCGCCCGCGGCCCTCGCCGGGCTGGCGGGCCCCGACGCTGTGTTCATCGGCGGCGGACTCGGTCAGTCGGGTGTGTTCGAAGCCTGCTGGGAAGCGCTCGCCCCGGGCGGACATCTTGTGGCGAACACCGTCACGATCGAGGGCGAGCGCCGCCTCGCCGACCTGCACCGCGACCATGGCGGCCAACTGGTGCGCCTCGCCGTATCGCGCCTCGCGCCGGTCGGCAACCTGCATGGCTGGAAGCCGATGATGCCGGTGACGCAATGGCAGACGGTGAAGGCATGACGGGCACGCTTTATGGTGTCGGAGTGGGACCCGGCGATCCCGAGTTGATCACGTTGAAGGCGCACCGGATATTGCAGACCGTGCCGGTGATCGCCTGGCCGGCGCCGCTGGAAGGCGACAGCATGGCGCGGCGGATCGCGGCGCCGCACTTGCCCGATGGACGGATCGAAGTGCCGATCCGAATGCCGCTCAGCCCCGATCGCTTCCCGGTGGAGGACGTTTACGATGCGGCGGGGAGGTTGCTGGGCGAGCATCTCGCCGACGGCCGGGACGTCGCCGTGCTGTGCGAGGGCGACCCCTTCGTATATGGCTCGTTCATGTATCTGTTCGCGCGCATGGCCGAGCGCTTCGACGTCCGGGTGGTACCCGGCATCTCCTCGCTAACGGCCGGCGCGGCGGCGCTCGGCGCGCCGCTGGCGGCCCGCAACGACGTGTTGTCGGTGATACCTGCGCCGCTGCCGGAAGAGGTGCTCGAACAACGTCTTGCGGCCGCCGACGCCGCGGTTGTCATCAAGGTCGGCCGGCACCTCGGCAAGCTCCGCCGGGTGCTCGAGCGGCTGGACCTCGCCGACCGTGCCCGCTACGTCGAATACGCAACGATGCCGGAGCAGATTGTCCGGCCGTTCGCGGAGATCGCGGGAGAGACGGCGCCCTATTTTTCGCTGGTTCTGGTCCACCGTCGCGGGGATGCATGGCGATGAGGACGGTGATCGTCGTGCTGAGCCGGGGCGGGCTGGCGCTCGCCCGACGCATCCAGCCGGGGCTGGCCGGCGCGGTCGTGCACGGCCTGGCGGGGCGCGTCGAGGATGTTGACGTGCCGTTCTCGGACACGACGGCGCATCTGCGCGCGCTTTTCGCCGAGGGCCACGCCATCGTCGGCATCTGTGCGGCCGGCATTCTCGTTCGCGCCCTGGCACCGGTGCTGGCCGACAAGCGGACCGAGCCGGCGGTGCTGGCGCTCGCCGAGGACGGATCGGCCGTGGTGCCGCTGCTCGGCGGGCATCACGGCGGCAACGACCTGGCGCGCCGAATCGCCCGGACGACGGGCGGCACGGCGGCGATCACCACCGCGGGCGACATTGGCCTCGGTCTCGCTCTCGACGAACCGCCCGAAGGATGGGTTGTCGCCAACCCCGCACGCGCCGGCAGGGTGGCCGCGTCGCTGCTTGCCGGCGAGCCGGTGCGCCTGGTCGTCGAGGCCGGCGACGGATCGTGGCCGAACCCGGCCCTGTTTCGCGCGGAGGGCGCGCTGACGCTGCGTGTAACCGACCGCGCAGCGCCGGACGACGAAACGACGCTGGTTGTACATCCGCCGGTTTTGGCGCTCGGCGTCGGCTGCGAGCGCGGCACCGACGCAGAGGAGCTCGATCGGCTGGCCCGTACCACGCTGGCCGAGGCAGGGCTTGCCGAGGGGGCCGTTGCCGCCGTCGCCTCCCTCGACCTCAAGGCTGACGAGCCCGCTGTTGTGTGCCTCGCCGCGACGCTGGGACGGCCGGCGCGGTTCTTTACGGCGGCGGAACTGGAGGCCGAGACGCCGCGCCTCGCCAACCCGTCGGACACGGTGTTCCGTGAGGTCGGCTGCCACGGTGTCGCCGAGGCGGCGGCGCTGGCGCTGTCCGGATCCGAAGGCGATCTGGTCGTGCCGAAGCGCAGGTCGGCACGCGCCACCTGCGCCGTCGCCCGCGGCAGGCAGCCGATCGCCGCGGCAAAGCGCGGGTTGGCCCGGGGCCGCCTTGCCGTCGTGGGCATAGGGCCCGGCGCAGCGGTATGGCGCACGCCAGAGGCGACGATGGCATTGGCCGAGGCAGACGCGGTCGCCGGCTACCGGCTCTATCTTGATCTCGCTGGCGATTTGATCGCCGGCAAACCGCGGCACGGTTCGGAACTGGGCGCCGAAGAGGCGCGCGTACGCATCGCCCTCGAGCTGGCTGCGACGGGGAAGGCGGTTGCGCTGGTCTGCTCCGGCGATCCCGGGATCTATGCCCTCGCGGCACTGGTCTTCGAGCTCCTGGACTGCGAGGCCCGGGACGACTGGCGTCGTATAGAGGTCGCGGTCGTTCCCGGCATCTCTGCACTGCAAGCGGCGGCGGCCCGGGCCGGGGCGCCGCTCGGCCACGATTTCTGCGCAATCTCGCTGTCCGACTTGTTGACACCGGAGACGAACATCGTGCGGCGCATTGAGGCGGCCGCGGCGGCCGATTTCGTCGTCGCCCTCTATAACCCGCAGAGCGCGACGCGCCGCGCATTGCTGCCTCGCGCGAAGGAAATCCTTGCCGCCGCCCGCCCCCCCGAGACCCCGGTCGTCATCGCCCGCAATCTCGGCCGTGACGGCGAGTCCGTGACCGTCACCACGCTCACGGCGTTCGAGACAGAAGCGATAGATATGTTCACTCTCGTCATCGTCGGCAATTCGCGGACCCGTCGGACCCGGACCGGGCGTGTCTTCACGCCGCGCGGCTATGGTGACAGGATCTCGAAGTGACGCAACATCCCGGGGCGCAGAGGTCGCCATGACCATCCATTTCGTCGGGGCAGGGCCTGGGGCGGCGGACCTGATCACGGTGCGCGGACGGAATCTGATCCGGCGCTGTCCGGTCGTGCTGTATGCCGGCTCCCTGGTGCCGCAGGCCGTAATGGAAGAAGCGCCCGCCGGCGCCCGGGTGGTCGACACCGCGTCGATGACGCTGGACGAGATCGTCGCCGAGATGGCGCGGGCGCACGCGGCGGGCCGGGATGTCGCGCGCGTGCATTCGGGCGACCCGTCGCTGTACGGTGCGATCGCCGAGCAAATGCGCCGGCTCGATGCGCTGGGCATCCCGTATGACGTGACCCCCGGCGTGCCCGCATTTGCGGCAGCGGCGGCGGCGCTGGCAACGGAGCTGACGCTGCCGGACGTCAGCCAGACGGTGATCCTGACGCGCACCGCGGTGCGCGCGTCCGCCATGCCGCCCGGCGAGGATCTGGAGACCCTGGGTCGCAGCGGTGCGACGTTGGCGATCCACCTTTCGATCAATAACCTTGCCCGGGTGGTCCGTGAGCTGACGCCGCTCTACGGTGCCGACTGCCCGGTCGTCGTTGCCTTCCGCGTCAGCTGGCCGGACCAGCGGATGATTCGCGGCACCCTGGCCGATATCCGCGACAAGGTCAAAGCAGCCGGCATCACGCGCACGGCCCTCATCCTGGTCGGGCCGGCGTTGGGCGATTCGGCGTTCCGCGACAGCCGCCTCTACGCCGCCGACCACCATCACGTGTTGCGCCCACGCAAGGACGGCGCGGGCTGAGCCGAACCGTTCAGTCCATTGCGCCCGCGTCCTCGAGAATCCGCTCGACACGCGGGTCGCGCCCGTCGCGGGCCCACCCCAGGACGCCGCGGCCGGTATAGTCGAGAATCGCGACGTCGGCACCGGCCTCCAACAATAATTGCACCGGTTGCAGCCGCCCCTTGGCGGCGGCCAGCATCAGCGGCGTTTGCCCCTGCCGGTTCTGGCTGTCGACATCGGCGCCGGCCTCGATCAATCGCCGGACGATCTCCGCCTCGCCCTGGGCGGCCGCCCAGCTCAACGCGCTGTTGCCCAGCTTGTCCAGAAGGTCGGTCCGCGCGCCGGCCTCCAGCAGCATCGCTGCGACGTCGGGCTGTCCGGCAATGGCAGCGGCGATCAGCGCCGTGCGCCCCTTGCTGTCCTGCCTGTTGACATGCGTGTTCTGGGCCAGGAGCTGGCGAATTCTCGCAATGTTGCCCTCGGCAGCCGCGACCGTGATCTCCGGCTCTTGAAACAGCGTTGTTTGGGCGGATACGGGGCCGACCGCCGCGGTCGCCGCGGCCACCAACGCCGCCAGCACCAACTTCGCGAAGTTGGCCGTCAGCCCAATTGTCCAGCGATCCACTCGATTGTCTCCTCGACTGTGGCCGTGCACGGGCCCGGTTCCGGCACCGGACGATCTATCATTATAACCGGTATGGCAAGCCGCCGCGCTGCGGCAATTTTCCCGACCGTGGCCGCCCCGCCGCTGTTCCGGCTGACGACGACGTCGATGCGCCGGTCCCGGAGCAGGCGCAGCTCGTCGGCCTCACGGAACGGTCCCCGACCAACGATCCACTCGGCGCCCGCCAATGGAGGTCCGTGCGGCGCCTCGGCCACCCGCATCAGCAGGAATAGGCCCTCGACGCCGGCGAAGGCGGACGCCGTCGCGGAACCCAGCGCGACGAAGGCGCGCCGGCCGAATTCGGGAAGGCGCCGCGCCGCTTCAGCCGCATCCGGCACGGCAATCCAGCGGTCCCCGGCCTGCGGCGCCCACGGCGGGCGCAACAGTGTGACGCGAGCGACGTCGGCGGCGGTGCAGGCTGCCCGCGCGTTGGCGGAGATCCGCGCCGCATAGGGGTGCGTTGCGTCGACGACGAGACCGATCTGCGTCGTGCGCAGGTAGCGTTCGAGCCCGTCGGCCCCACCGAACCCGCCGGTGCGGACAGTGCCGGGCAGGGCGCGGGGCCGCCTCGTCCGTCCGGCCAGCGAGCTGATGATCTCGACCCGCTCGCCGAACCGCCGCCGGACCGCTTCGGCGAGCGCGGCGGCCTCGCCAGTGCCGCCGAGGATCAGCAGGCGTGTCATGCCTGACTTGTCCCGACGATGCGGCCGTAACGGTCGACCACCAGCGTGTCGAGCTCGATGCCGCCGTCGAGCATGGCGAGGGCAGCACTGCGGGCGCGGCGCGCGACCAGCGGTGCCAGCGGCAGGCCGCCGGCCAGTGTCAGCACCTCGGCGGCCGTGTTGGCGTTGGCCGCCGACGCCACCGTCCGCTCGTCGGCATGGAGACCCTTTAGCCATTCGGCCAGCGCCGCGAAGTCGACCTGACTGCGCGATGAATGGAGATCCGCATGGCCCTGCGCCAACTTGGCCATTTTGGCGAATCCGCCGGCGATGGTGACCCGCGGCACCGGATGGTCGCGGAGATACTTCAGCATGCCGCCGACGAAGTCGCCCATGTCGATCAACGCCGACTCTCCTAGGCCGTAATGCGCCGCCACGGCCGCCTCCGAGGTCTTGCCGGTAGACCCTGCGATGTGCGTCAGCCCCGTCGCGCGCGCCACGTCGATGCCGGAGTGGATCGACTGGATCCAGGCACTGCAGGAATAGGGGATGACGATCCCCGTGGTGCCGAGGATCGAGAGCCCGCCGACGATGCCGAGCCGCGGATTCCATGTCCGCCGGGCGATGGCTGCGCCGCCGGGAACGGCGATGGTGACGATCGCGTCGTCCGGCGCGCCCTGCGCGGCCGCCACTTCGACGATGACGGCCTCCATCATCGCCCTCGGGGCCGGATTGATGGCCGGCGCGCCCACCGGCACCGGCAGCCCCGGCTTGGTGACGGTTCCGACACCCTCGCCGGCCCGGAAGACAATGCCGCTGCCGGCGGGCCCGCGCTGCACGGTCGCACGGATCAGCGCGCCATGAGTAACGTCCGGATCGTCACCCGCATCCTTGACCACGGCGGCCGTTGCCGACACACCGTCGAGACGTCTTTCGGCGAGCGGGAATTCGGGCGTCTCGCCGCGCGGCAGGGTGATCCGCACGGGGTCGGGGAACCGCCCGGTGAGCAGCGCCTGCCACGCCGCGCTCGTCGCCGCCGTGGCGCAGGCGCCCGTCGTCCAGCCGCGCCGCAGCCTGCCGTCAGGTTTCCGTGACATGGCGGCAGTCTAGAGCATTGTCCCGTTGTGTGGAATCGGCGCCAACCCACTTGGCGCCGCCGCATCGGGCGGTGTAAAAGCACGCCATCATGCATGACGGTCTCGCCATGACGGCGTTCGCCTATCTCCCGCATGGCGACGTCGCGGGGCTCGCCCTCGTGGCGGCGATGCTGCTGGCCGGCACGGTCGGGGGATTCACCCACTGTGTCGGCATGTGCGGACCGTTCGTTCTGGCCCAGACGACGGCGCGCCTCGAATCGGTGCCTGCATCGGACATGCGCGAGTTCCACCGCCTCGCCGGGGCGGCGCTGGCGCCCTACCATCTCGGCCGCGCCTCCACCTATGTCGCGCTCGGCGCGCTTGCCGGCATGGCGGGCCAGGGCGTCCGCGCCATCCCCGGCCTCGACTGGGTCGCCGCCGGCTGGCTCGTCGTCGCGGCGATCATGTTCCTCGCGTACGCCAACTTCGGCAGCGGCCTGCTGCGCGGCAGCGATGGTGAAGGACGGTTGGGACGGTTCCTGGCGGACACCGCGCGGCCCCTCTTTGCACGGCCGGTCGGTCTTCGCGGCTACGCGCTCGGCCTGATGCTCGGTTTCCTGCCGTGCGGCCTGCTGTATGCGGCGCTCGCCGTCGCCGCCGGCAGCGGCGGGGCGTTCGGCGGCGCCACCGCGATGGCCGCGTTCGTCCTTGGCACGATGCCGGGGCTGATCGTCGTCGGCTTCACCGGCCACGTGGCGGCCGGCCGCTGGCGCCGGATCGCAGCAGTGGTCGCCCCGGTGCTGATGGTCGTGAACGCCGCGATGCTGGGGTTTGCCGCCTGGCGGCTGGTCGCCTGACCGATGACCACCCGCACCCCGGCGCCGGGCCTCATCGTCGCCGCCCAGGCCAGCCGCACCGGCAAGACCCTGGTCACGCTGGCGCTGATCCGGGCGCTGGTCCGCCAGGGGCTGCGGGTGGCGGGGGCCAAGGCCGGCCCGGACTATATCGACCTCGCCTACCACGCCGCCGCCGGCGCCGACCCCTGCTTCAATCTCGACATCTGGGCGATGCGCGAGAGCACGCTGTCGGCACTCGCCGGCGCACTCGGCGCCGAGGCGGACATCGTTATCTGCGAGGGGGTGATGGGGCTTTACGACGCCGCCGCCGACGGCACGGGGTCGACCGCGGACCTCGCCCTCCTGACTGGCTGGCCAGTGCTGTTCGTTGAAGACGTGCGCGGCAAGGGCGCCTCGGTCGCAGCCGTGATCGGCGGCTTCAAAGACATGCGGCGCGACCTGCCGTTCGCCGGGGTGCTGCTTAACCGTGTCGGGGGCGAGGGGCACCGCCGCATCCTCTCCGAAGCGCTGACACGAACCCTGCCGGACCTGCCGATCTTCGGGATGCTGCCGCGTGACGACGCGCTGGTGCTGCCCGACCGGCACCTCGGCCTCGTCCAGGCCGGCGAGCATCGCAATCTCGACGCGTTCCTCGACCGTGCCGCCGAGCTGCTTGCAGACAATGCCGATCTCGACGCGCTGCGCACGGCGGCGCACCCGGGCAAGGCGGCGGCGAGCACGGCGATGCCGCTGCCGCCGCTCGGCCAGCATATCGCGGTGGCGCGCGACGACGCCTTCGCCTTCAGCTACGCCGCGGTGCTGGCGGGCTGGCGGGCGCAGGGCGCCGAGCTGTCCTTCTTCTCGCCGCTGCAGGACGAGGCGCCGGACGGGCGCGCCAACGCGGTCTACCTGCCCGGCGGCTATCCCGAGCTGCATGCCGGACGCCTGGCGGCGAGCCGCCGATTCCTCGGCGGGCTATGCACGGCGGCGGCGCGCGGCGCGGCGGTCATCGGCGAATGCGGCGGTTATATGGTGATGGGGCGCGGTCTCGTCGACGACGGCGGGGTGCGGCACGAGATGGCCGGCCTGCTGCCGTTGGAGACCTCGTTCGCGAGCCGGCGGCTGCATCTCGGCTACCGCCGCGCGGTGCTGCAGCGCGACGCGCCGCTCGGCCGCCGCGGCGCCGCCTTCAACGGGCACGAATTCCACTACGCGACAATCACGGCGGAAGGGCCTGGGGCGCCGCTGTTCACCGTCTCGGACGCGCGCGGTGTCAATCACGGTGCAATCGGGCTGGTCGACGGTCGAGTCGCCGGATCCTTCATTCATCTGATAGACTCGGCGGAATGAGCGAACAGCAGCCCTTCTGGAAGACCAAGGCTCTCGAGGAGATGAGCGACGTCGAATGGGAGTCGTTGTGCGACGGCTGCGGCTTGTGCTGCCTCAACAAGCTGGAGGACGAGGACACCGGCGAGGTCGTGTTCACGCGGTCCGCCTGCAAGTATCTCGACATCGGCGCCTGCCGATGCATCGACTATGCCAACCGGGAGGACAATGTGCCCGACTGCGTCGCACTGACGCCGGAACGGCTGCGCCGGCTGCACTGGTTGCCCGAGACCTGCGGCTACCGGCTTGTCGCCGAGGGCCGCGACCTCGCATGGTGGCACCCGCTCGTCTCCGGCGACCCGGAGAGCGTGCACGAGGCGGGGATTTCGGCACGCGGCAGGGCGATCCCGGAGGACCCGTCGCAGGACCTCGAGGAGTATGTCATCCAGTGGGTCCGGCCGGGCGGCCCGATCCGGCGGGCGCCGAAGAAGCGCTACGGCGCAGATTGACCAGGGCGAGGCCGGTGAAGATCAGCGCCGCCGCACCCCACACCCACGGGCTGTGCCGCTCGCCGAACAGCATGACGCCCCAGCCGATCCCGGTCAGGGTGACGATGTAGCCGGTAAAGCTCATGAACACCGGGCCGGCGAGGCGCAGCACCTCGAAGAAGATGAAATAGGCGATGCTGGACACGACGATCTGGCCGCCGATGCCGATCTCCGCCGCCCCGACCGGCAGGGCCGGCCAGTACAGCGCGTCGAGCCACCAGACGACCGGCGCCAGCAGCAACGCAGCGGCGAGCAGCATCCCGGCGGCAAGCGGCGCCGAGCGCGACTCGGGCGGCCGGAGGCGCGCCGCCACGACATTGGTTGCGGCATAGAAGGCCGGCGTCAGCAGCGCCATCAGGAACCAGGGCGCGGCGTCCGCGTCGGGCAGGCTCGCCTTTGGCAGCACGATGAGCCCGACGCCGGCGAGGCCGCACAGCACGCCGGCGAAGCGCAGCGGCGAGAACCGCTCCATCTTCAGGGCGATGGCGATCGCATAGGTCATCAGCGGCACGAAGGGAATGGTCAGCACCATGACCCCGGCCGGCAAGTAGGCAATCGCGGCCACGAGGTTGACGTTCGGTATCGCGATGCCGATCAGCCCGATGATGACGTAATAGCCGAGATAGGCCCGGCTCACCGGAATCCGCCACCGGCGCAGGCGGCAGATCGCCGCCACTGTTAGTCCCGCCCCCAGACCCTGCCAGAACGTGTAGGAGACCGGATGCACGCCGCCGATGGTCGCCATCTTCGAGAACGAGAAGGCAAGGCCCCACAGACTCCCCAGCATAAGGATTAGCGCCAGCGGCAGCGCCGGAGAGACCGTCCCGGCGGCGAGCGGCGGTGTCGGGGAGTCGGAGGCCATGGCAGTCACATAGGGCAAACCCGGACGCGGCGCCAGCGCGGATGTTCGCGCTTGCCCGACCGGGCGCCGGCCGCTATCAGGGACGGATGCCCGACAACCGGACAATCGAGCTCGGCGGCCGCGCGGTGGCGCTGGTGGTGCGGCGCAGCCGGCGGGCGCGGCGCCTCGCCCTGCGCATTCCGGGCCACGACGATTCGGTCGAGCTGGTGCTGCCGGCGCGTGCCGCCGAATCGGACGGGCTCGACTTTTTGCGATCCCGGGCGAACTGGATTCTCGAGCGGCTCGACCGGCTGCCGCAACGCGTGCCCTTCGTTCACGGCGCCAAGGTGCCACTCGGCGGGGAGCCGCACACGCTGTTGTACGTCCCGGGCATGCGCGCACCGGTGCTGGTGGAACACCGGCAGATTTTTGTGTCCGGCCGCGCCGAACACATGGCGCGGCGGCTCGGCGACTGGCTGCGCGCCGAGGCCAGGCGCCAGATCGCGCCACTGGCGCACCACAAGGCCGCAATCATCGGCGCCCGCGTTTCCCGCATCACGGTGCGCGACCAGAAGAGCCGCTGGGGCAGCTGCGCGCCCGGCGCCCGCCTGTCGTTCAGCTGGCGGCTGGTGCTGGCGCCGCCGCACGTCATGGACTACGTCGTCGCACACGAGGTCGCGCACATCGCCGAGGCCAATCACTCGCCGGCCTTTTGGCGCGTCGTCGACCGGCTGACCGCCGACCGCCACGCCGGCCGCGCCTGGCTGCGCCGTCACGGCTTGGCCCTGCACCGCTACGGGTGAGCGATGCGGGCGCGGCGATCATGACGACGCGGGGCGAACGTCTGCTGACCATCCTGCTGACGGCGCTGGTCGCGCTGGGGCCGATCTCGACCTCGCTCTACATCCCGTCGATGCCGCGGCTGGTGATCGAGTTCGGCACCGACTCGGCGCTGGTGCAGCGCAGCTTCACGATCTTCATGCTCGGCTTTGCCTCGACGCAGCTGATCTACGGGCCGCTGTCCGACCGCTTCGGTCGACGCCCGGTCCTGGTCGGCGGGTTGCTGCTCTATATTGCGGCGAGCCTGGCCTGCGCCCTTTCGACGACGATCGAGGGGTTCCTTGCGGCGCGCCTCGCCCAGGGAATCGGCGCCTGCGCGGGTCCGGTGATCGGCCGCGCCATCGTGCGCGACAGCTTCGCCCGGCGCGACGCCGCGCGCGCCTTTGCCTTCATCGGCACCGCGATCGCCCTCGCCCCGGCGCTGGGGCCGCTGATCGGCGGGTTCCTCGAGGTCTGGCTCGGCTGGCAGTCGGCCTTCGTGTTCCTGATGGGCTATGGCGGGCTGATGCTGTGGCTGGCGCTGACCTGGCTCAAGGAGACCGTGCCCGAGCGCGACCCGATGGCGACCAGCCCGCTGCGCCTGGTGCAGAACTACGGGGCGCTGCTCCGACACCGCCACTATATCGGCCATCTCGCGCCCGGCGTGTTCGGCTTCGGCGGGCTGTTCGCCTACGTCTCGACCTCGCCGTTCCTGATCGTCGACCGGCTCGGCCTGTCGCCCGACCTGTTCGGCATGCTCACGATCTTCACCGTCAGCGCGTATGCGACCGGCTCCTATACCGCGGGGCGGGCGCAGGGAAAGATTGCCGACCGAACGATGCTGCGCCTCGGCCTC
>JBFIFO010000091.1:0-16022 GCA_041602815.1 Alphaproteobacteria bacterium
ACCCGTTCGACATGGGCGAGGCCGACCCGGTCGGCCTGATCGCCCGGGTGGACGGCATCAGCGAAGCCGACCGCGCCGCCGTCGCCGGCCTCAATGCCGCACGGTTGCTGAAGATCGAGGTGTGACCGCTTGCGCCCTGCCCGCTTGCGCCTCATCCTGAGCCTGTCGAAGGATGTCCGGCCGGGATAAGGCGCAGCTGACGGAAGCATTGTTCTGCATCTGATTTGGACAGACGGCGTCCCCTCCAACACATCCTTCGACAGGCTCAGGATGAGGCAAGCGTGGGCGGGATGGGGGTCGATGACGACGGTAGACACGAGGAAGTCCGCCATGCCCGGCGACGGCGTCTTCGACCGCGCTCAGGGCGACCATGACAGCGAGGTGTCGTGGAGCGGCCAGGCAGCGCGGAATGCGCGAGAGCGTTATCGGTTATGGTGGAACCGGTTCCGGACCGCAGCGCGACCTCATACTTCGAGACGCCCCTCCGGGGCTCCTCAGCATGAGGCTCCAACGTCTGTGCCTCATGCTGAGGAGGCTGCGCAGCAGCCGTCTCGAAGTATGAGGTTGCGCCGATATTGCCAAACCGAAGGTAACGGATTTCGGGCCACCAACCCTACAGCTTCAGCAACCGCGTCACGTTGCCGTTGAGGATCTTCTGCCTGTCCTCGGTGCACAAGGGGATCGTGTCGGTCCAGTCGACGCCCGGCTTGTTGGCGACGAACGGGTAGTCGACCGAGAACATGATCCGGTCGACGCCCATTTCCATCACGCTGCACAGGAGGGCGGGGTTGGAGAAGTTGCCGCTGGTGGTGATGTGGAAATGCTCGCGGAAGGTCTCGCGGAACGAGCGGCCGCCGGTGTTTTCCTTGCGCGACAGCGCGTGGTCGATGCGCCACAGCGAGAACGGCAGCGATTCGCCGAGATGGCCGAGGATGATCTTGAGGTCCGGATAGGCGTCGAACACGCCCGACAACACCATGCGGATGCCCTGGGTCGCGGCCTCCACCGTAAAGCCCCAGCCGGCGGTGGCGAGCGTCGGATAGTCGTCCAGGTAATCCTTGTAATAGGCCGCCAGCACGTCCGGGTGGGGATATGCGGGGTGGAGGTAGATCGGAACGTCCAGCGTCTGCGCCCGCTCGAAGATCGGCCAGTAGCGCTTGTGGTCGATGAACTCGCCGTTGGTCAGCCCGTGGATCATGGCGCCCTTGAAGCCGAGCTTGGTGACCGCGCGCTCCAGTTCGTCCGCCGCGGCGCCGGGGTCGGGCGTCGGCAGCGCGGCGAAGCCGGCGAAGCGGTCGGGCCGAGACTTGATCGTTTCATGCAGCCGGTCGTTCGCGCGCGCGGCCAGCGGCACCGCGGTCTGCGGGTCCATGCGCTGGGTCGCCGGCGCGCCGTGCGAGAGCACCTGCACGTCGATGCCGGCCTCGTCCATCTCGCGGATGCGCAGCGCGCCGACATCGTGCAGGCGCTCCAGCAGGTCCGGCGACCGCCCCTCGCTGCCCTTGAAATGGGAGGCGACCTCGTCGTCCCAGTAATGCTCCTCCAGCGCGATCACGCGCATGCCGTCCCTGGTCGCCATCGCCGTCTTCCTGTTCCTTACCGTTGTCCGGAAAGCATATCCAAGCGACCGGCCTTCCGCTATTCCCCCTGAAACCCGCAGAAAACCCTAACGCATGGGCTCGTTCCAGCTGTCGGAGGGCGGTGCGGGCCCCGCCGCGGCGTCCCCTCAGGCTTTGGACGCGGCGGGCTGGTGCTCCTCGGCCGAGTAGGGGCCGGGGACAAAGTCGCATTCGACGACCACCGAATCGGTGGTGCCGGCGACCGGCGCCGCGCCGCACTGGGCCGAGGCGGGTTCCGGGTGGCGCAGCGCCCAGCGCACCCGCCGCACGACGAAGCCGGCGGTCCCGGCCTGCCCGGGCCGGGCGATCGTCACCTGGTCGCCGACCTGCGGCACGCCGGGCATCTCGAACGCCATGGCGCGCTCCCGCTGCTCGCCTTCGCCGGGCATGAACACCAAATCGATCCTCATGGCGCTGTCCTCCTTGCCGGCGCGGCCGCCCGTCCGGGCCTCAGAACGTCTCGGCGGCCATCTCGATGGCACCGCAGGGGCATTCGGTGGCGCACAGGCCGCAACCCTTGCAGAAATCGTAGTTGAACTCGAAGCGCTTTCCGGGGCCGAGCTTGATCACCGCGTTGTCCGGGCAGACGCCGTAGCAGTTGTCGCATTCGAAGCAGTTGCCGCACGACAGGCAGCGTCGCGCCTCGAACAGGGCGTTGCTCTCGTCGAGCCCGCCGTGGATCTCCTCGAAGGTGGTCTGCCGGCGGATCAGGTCGAGCATCGGCTGCACCGTCTTGTCGGCGTCGGTGTAGTACCAGGTGTTGAGGCGCTCGTAGCCGGCGACCGTCGGCCGATTCTTGCGTTCGAACTTCTCGCCGCGCAGCCAGGCGTCGATGTTGCGCGCCGCCTTCTTGCCGTGGCCGACCGCAACGGTGACCGTGCGCTCCGCCGGCACCATGTCGCCGCCGGCGAACAGGCCCTCGTAGCCGGTCATCATTCGCGCATCGACGTCGATGACGCCGTCGTCTGTGATCTTCACGCCGGGGATTGTTTTGAGGAAACTGGTGTCGACCTCCTGGCCGAGGGCAAGGACGAGGCTGTCCGCCTCCAGCGTCTCGTACTCGCCGGTCGGGCGCGGCCAGCCGTTCTCGTCCAGCTCCATCTTCTCGACGGTAAAGGTGGTGCCGTCGATCTGCTTGATGGTCGTCAGCCAGTGCAGGATCACGCCCTCGTCGAGCGCCTCTTCGAGCTCGACGTCGTGCGCCGGCATCTGCTCGCGGGTGCGGCGGTAGACCACCAGCGCCTCGCTGGCGCCGAGCCGTTTCGCGGTGCGGGCGACGTCGAGCGCGGTATCGCCGCCGCCATAGACGACCACGCGCCGGCCGAGCTTCGGCGGCTCCTTGTCGGTCTCCATGCCGCGCAGAAGGCTCACCGCATCGAAGATCTTGCTGGCCTCGCGCGCCGGGATTTCGGTCTTTTTCGCAAGGTGCGCGCCGATGGCAACGAACGCCGCATCGAAGCCGCCGTCCTTCATGACGCCGGGGATGTCGGTGACCGGCGAATCGAGCTCGAGCGCCACGCCCATGTCAAGGATTCGGCCGATCTCGCCGTCCAGGACGTCGCGCGGCAGGCGGTATTTCGGAATACCGAAGCGCATCATGCCGCCCGCCATCGGCCCGGCGTCGTGGATCGTCACCGCGTGCCCCAGCCGGCGCAGGTGGTAGGCGGCGGACAGCCCGCTCGGCCCGGCACCGACGACCAGCACCTTCTTGCCGGTCTTCTTGCCGGGCTTGACCGCCCAGCCCTCTTTCAGGGCCTGGTCGCCGAGGAAGCGCTCGACCGAGTGGATGTTGACCGCCTCGTCGAGCTGGCCCCGGTTGCAGGCATGCTCGCAGGGATGATAGCAGACGCGCCCCTCGACGGCGGGGAAGGGGTTGTCCTCCATCAACTTGCGCCAGGCGGCCTCGTAGTCGCCTTCCTCGGCGTGGTAGAGCCAGCCCTGGATGTTTTCGCCGGCAGGACACGCATGGTTGCAAGGCGGCAGCAGGTCGACATAGACCGGCCGCTCGTTGCGCCAGGAGCCGGTGCGGTTGGCGAGGCTGGTGCCGATATCGAGGGTGATGGCGAAGGGTTTCTGCATGGGTCGCGCCTCAGCCGAGCAGGCCGTATTTCTGGATGTTGCGGTCGGCGATCGCCTGGATCGCGGCGAGCGCCTCGACGTCGGGTTTCGGCTTGAACAGGTGGGCGAAGCGCCGCTGTGGCCTGAGGTACTCCTCGACCGGCACGCGGCGGCGGATCTTCGTGACGTCGGTGATCACGCCGTGCTCGGCCTCGAACAGCGGGAACAGCCCGGTTTCCGAAGCGAGTCGGGCGAGCCGGACGGTTTCGCTGGGCTGCGAGCCCCAGCCGAGCGGGCACGGCACGTTGACATGGATGTAGCGCGCGCCGTGCATACCCATCGCCTTGGTCACCTTGTTCTCGAGGTCGTGCAGATCGGCGACGCTGGCCGTCGCGACATAGGGGATGTCGTGCGCCATGGCGATCTGCGGCGCGTTCTTGCCCTGGCCGAACGCGTTGCCCCTGGAGCCGCCGCTCGTCGGCGTCGTCGCGGTACGCGCCCGCGCCGGGGTGGAGCCGGAGCGCTGGACGCCGGTGTTCATGTACGCCTCGTTGTCGTAGCAGACATAGAGCACGTCGTCGTTGCGCTCGAACATGCCGGACAGGCAGCCGAAGCCGATGTCGACGGTGCCGCCGTCGCCGCCCTGGGCCAGCACGCGGACGTCGTCGCGGCCCTTGGCGCGCAGGGCGGCCGCGACTCCGGTCGCCACCGCCGGTGCGTTGCCGAACAGAGAGTGCATCCAGGCCACCTGCCAGGAGGATTCGGGATACGGCGTCGAGAACACCTCGAGGCAGCCGGTGGCGTTGACCGCGACCAGCTTCTTGTCGGCCTCGCGCATTGCCGTGTCGACCACGTAGCGGGCGCCCAGTGCCTCCCCGCAGCCCTGGCAGGCGCGATGGCCCGAGGTCAGCGAATTGCTGCGGTCGACGGTCGACTGGACGCTGCGGTTCCCGGCGTCGAGCAGGCGGTTGCCGACGGTCAGCGTGCCGGTCTGGTAGAACTTGATCTTCTGTGCCATCGCGCGCCCCCTAGACCGGTTTGCCGCCGACCAGGCCCAGGTCGCGCAAAACGTTCTCGGCAATGGGACCCATACGACGTTTCTCCTTCGCGCGCGCCAATTCGCGATCGATGAGTTCCCAGTTGAGGTCGAGGAAATGCGGGTCGTCCAGCTCGTCCCGCGTCGCCTCGCCGAACGCGCGAAGCAGCGAGGCCTTGGGGATCGGCCGGCCGCCGAGCCCGGCGATGATCGTGTAGACCGGCGTCGTCAGGCCGCGCAGGGCCATGCGCACGCTGCCCACCGCAATGCCGCCGAGGCCGTCGGCGAACGCCTTCTCGACGACGATGACGCGCTTCGCGTTCTCGAGCGCCTGGCGCAGCTCGAGCAGGGGAAACGGGCGGAACGAGATGACCTTCACGGCGCCGATCGAAATGCCCTCTTCGCGCATCTCGTCGACCGCGTCGCGGATCGTGCCGACGATTGAGCCGAGGGCGACGATCACGGTCTCGGCGTCCTCGCTGCGGTACGACTGGATCAGCCCGCCGCTGTCGCGGCCGAAGATCTCGCTGAACTCCGCGGCCAGTTTCGGGATCACTTCGACCGCCTGCAGATGCTTGTGATGCGAGAGGTAGCGGACCTCGGCGAAGGCCTCCGGGCCGACCATCGCGCCGATGGTGACCGGGTCCGCGGGGTCGAGGATCTGCACCGGCTCGAACGGCGGCAGGTAGGCCCGGACCTGGTTGTGGTCGGGCATGTCGACCCGCTCGTAGGCGTGGGTGAGGATGAAGCCGTCCTCGCAGACCATGACCGGTACGCTGAGCTGTTCGGCCAGGCGGAAGGCCTGGATGTGCAGGTCGATGGCGTCCTGGTTGGTCTCTGCGTAGAGCTGAATCCAGCCTGAATCGCGCAGCGCCATGCTGTCGGAGTGGTCGTTCCATATGTTGATCGGCGCGCCGATCGCGCGGTTGCCGATGGTCATGACGATCGGCAGGCCAAGCCCCGCGGCGTTGTACACCGCCTCGGTCATGAACAGCAGGCCCTGGCTGCTGGTCGCCGTGTAGGCGCGGGCGCCGGCGGCCGAAGCGCCGATCGCGACGCTCAGCGCCGCGAATTCCGACTCGACGTTGATATACTGGCAATTGCCGATCGCGCCCTCCTGCACGAGCTCGCTCAGGCGTTCCACGATGTGGGTCTGCGGCGTGATCGGATAGGCGCAGATCACATCGGGGCGGCACAGGGCGATGGCCTCTGCGACCGCATGGGAGCCTTCCATCTGTTTGAGCATTGCCTGTCTCCTGGCGCCGGGCGTCTAGTTGGTGCGGATGGTGTTGTAGGCCTTGCCGGCGGCGGCGGCGTTCTTGTCGCCGAGCTCGCCCGGGAACTTCTGCCGGATCGCCTCCTGCACGGAGTCCAGCTTCACCCGCCGGGTGATCGCCGCGAACGCGCCGAGCATGGCCGCGTTGGGCAACGGCTTGCCGATGAATTCCAGCGCCCATTCGCTGGCGGCGACCGTGCAGATGTGGTGCGGCGGGAACTTGGTCACGTAATCGCCGAGCCCGAGGTCGCGATACCGGCGGGTCGTGTTGATGAGCAGGTAGCCGCGCGTATCGAGACCGCTGAACAGGTCGACCTGGTGCAGCAGGGTCGGGTCCTGGACGACCAGCGCGTCCGGCGTCATCACCGGCTCGCGCAGGCGGATTTCCTTGTCATCGAGCCGGCAGAACGCGATGACCGGTGCGCCCATCCGCTCCGAGCCGAAACTGGGGAACGCCTGCGCATGGTCACCTTCGAGGAAGGCGGCGACCGAGAGAATCTCGGCGGCCGTTACAACGCCCTGGCCGCCGCGGCCGTGTATGCGAACCTGGAAAATGGCTTCCCCCCGTCTGTTATGCGCCGCCTGTCGGGTCGCGGAAATTCCGGCTCGAGCCGGGATTGCGCAGCCTGCGCCCAATGCCACGAAAGTTTAGCGCTTCGCGGCGGCGAGCATCTTGACGCAGATCAAGATGGCGGAATTCCCACGGTTATTCGATCAGCAACGCGGCCCGGCCGATGACTTCGCCCTTTTCGACGCGCTGGTGAACCGCCTCGGCCTCCGCGAGCGGCCGGATGTCGGTGACGATCGGCCAGATCTCGCCGCGTGCCGCGAGGTCGAGGCAGTCGATGATCTCGCGACGGGTCACGTAGCGGCTGCCAAGCAGGTCGAGCTCCTTGTGCAGCATGTCCATCGACGAGACCTGGAACGGCTTGCCGGCACCGCCCAAGGTGACCAGCCGGCCGTGCCGGCCAAGGGCGGCGACGCCGGCCTCGAGGGTCGAGGTGGCCGAGACGAAATCGACGGCGACGTCGATGCCATTGCCGCGGGTCAGATCCATCAGCGCCTCGGCGGCGTCCTCGCGCGCCGCGTCCACCACCTCGTCGGCGCCCGCCTCGCGGCACGCATCGAACTTCTCCGGCGCGATGTCGACGGCGATCACGCGCGCCCGCGCCCAGCGCGCCATCATGACCATATGGATACCGAGGCCGCCGCCGGCCCCGAACACGGCGACCGTCTCGCCGGGCCTGATGCGTGCCCGGCGGAGCACCTTGTACGGCGTGGCGATGGCGTCGGAGATGACGCCGATCTCGGCCGGATGCCTGCGGTGGTCGAGTCCCTCCGGCAGCTTGATGAACAAATGCGCGGGCAACTTGATGTACTCCGCGTAGCCGCCGTCGCAGACCCGCCCGACATTGCCGGCGAGGTTCTCGCACAGCGGTTCCAGCTGCGACAGGCACCAGCGGCAGTGGCCGCAGTTCAGATAGAAATAGGCGGTCACCGGATCGCCGGCCGCAAGGCCGCTGACGCCGGCCCCGGTCTCGACGATCTCGCCGGTGATCTCATGACCGATAATCAGCGGGAACTTCGCCGGCACGCGGCCAGCCTTGACGTGCTGGATGGTCAGGCCCGAGCCGCAGGCATAGACCCGGGCCACCGCCTCGCCCGGCCCAGGCACGGGATCCGGCACGTCTTCCAGCACGAACGGCGTGTTCGCCGCCTTCAACACCATCGCTTTCATCTGTGCGCCCCTTCCTTCGCGTCAGAACATATGCCTGGCCGCCTTCAGCAGCAGCGTCCGGTTGACTCCGTCGGAGTGCAGGAAGGCCGCGGCGTCGCGCATCAGCTTCTCGAAGCCGATATCGCGCATGAAGCCGGAGCCGCCGTGAATTTCCGAGCAGCGGGTGACGATCTTCCAGGCCGCTTGTGAGGCAAACACCTTGGGTAGCGAGCCGAAGGTCGGGTCCCAGCCGAGGTCCCGGTTGTCGGCCGCCCAGGCGGCCCGGTGGATGTAGGTGCGGGCGACATCCAGCAACATCCCGCACTCGGCCAGCTCGGCCGCGATGCCGTCATGCTCGATCAGCAGCTTGCCGCCCTGGTTCCGCGTCTTGGCCCAGTCGACCGCGCGCTCGTACGCTGCGACCGCCACCCCCAGCACGGTCGCCGCGGCATAGGCGTTGCTGGCCGGGAAGAAATCGACCAGCACCTGGAAGCCGTCGCCGACCGCGCCGACGACATCCGCGTCGGGCACGAAGCAGTCCTGGAAGATGAGCTCGGCGTTGTTGGCCAGGCGCTCGCCCATCTTGTCGTGGACGCGGCCGATCGTGAATCCCGGGGTGCCGCGCTCGATCAGGAAGCAGGTGGCGCCGTCGGCGAGGCCCTTGCCCTTCTCGGTCTGGGCGAACAGGAGGTACAGGCGGGCGACGTTGCCGTTGGAGATGAAATGCTTCATGCCATTGATCTTCCAGCCGCCGTCGGTCTTCTCGGCGCGGGTATGGAACGGCGCGTCGGGCACGCGATGCGGCACGAAATAGTTGGAGGCGGTCTCCGGCTCGGTGATGCCGATGGCGAGGACCGCGCGCGCATCGTCGCGGAATTTCGGCAGGTACCGCCGCCGCTGATCCTCGCTCGTCGCGGTCTGCAGGATCTGCGCCAGTTTCAGGGTCTGGGCCATGACGACCGCCACGCCCATGTCGCCCTTCGCCAGTTCCTCGATCACCATGGCGGTGGTCAGCGACCCGGCGCCGATGCCGCCGTGTTCCTCGGCCAGCGTCATCGTGCGGATGCCGGCGGCATCCGCCTTCTCGACGATGCCCCATGAAAAGCAGTCCTCGGGCCTTTCCCGGCGGTCCAGCGACGCTGCGACCGGGGACACCACGTCATCGACGAACCGGCGCACGGTTTCGAGGATCGCGCGCTGCTCCTCATCCAGTACGAATGGGCTGGTCATGCGGCCCTCCCGGCCAGCGCCGGTCGGACGTGTCCGCCGGCCAGTTGTTGTCGCGGCGACGCCGGTCTTGGGGACGGTGCGGCGTCAGCCTGTTGTCGCCGCGGCTATTCCGCGGCCTCCGGCTTGTCTAGCGACTGCAATCCCGGATTCAGCGCACAAGCCTCGTCCCAGCTCAGCACCTGCCAGGAGCGGACCAGCTTGCCGGCGCCGTCGGTCTCACCGCAGAACAGGCCGAGCTCGATGATCTCCTCGTCGGTGAAATGCCGGCGCAGATCGTCATACGCCTCGTCGGAGTCAACGCCGCTGTCACCGGATTTGAACCGCATGGCGTATCGCAGGGCGGCCCGCTCGCGCTCGGTGAACAGATCGCTGGTCTCGAAATCAAACAGCTGTGCGACCTTGTCCTCGGTCAGGCCCTGTTCCTGCGCCACCTTCGAGCGCACCGTCGAGCAGTAGCCGCAGCGGTGCGACATCGAGATCATGATCCGGCACATCTCCTTGAGCGGGTGCGGCAGCACGCCGTCGTAGAGTAGGGAATTCCAATAGCGAACCCAGGCGACGCCGGCCTTCGGATTGCGCACCATGATGCTGACGACGCGGGGATCGGGGGCGCCGGTGCGCTCCGCCGAAGCGATGAGCTCCCGCGCCACGTCGGTCTTTTCCTCCTCCTTGATGTAGCGAAGTCTGGGCATGGGTCTCTCCCTGTTCCTGCCGTGCCGGCCCTTGCCGGCATCGCGGTTTTCTCTCAGTCTGGTCGACAGTACGCATTCTAACGAGATTCGTGCCGGGCGAAAGGATCGTCACGATGGAGTCCAGTCTCGCGCCGGTACATCTGGACGCGGCCGCTCCGCAAGGCTCGCCGCCGCACTACTGCGGCCTGCCCGTGATCGGCGGATGGAACGGCAGCTCGACCCTGGCCTGGCATATGCTGGTCCCGGCCGGCGAGTCGGGGGATGCCTATGCACTTGGCCATTCCGACGAGGTCGTCGCGCTGCTCGGCGGCACCGGGGAAGCGGTTCACGCCGGCCGGTCGGTCCAGGTTCGCGCCGGCCATTGCTGGCTGACACCGTCCGGAACGCCGCGATTCTTCCGCAACACGTCCCGCACCGAGGCGGCCGTCCTGGTGGGATTCTGGCCTGGCGCGCCCGACTTCGGGGCCGCCGGTTGCCGCGCGCTCGAGCGGGCAGGCGGCGCCGACTCGTCCTTTGCGCCGTCCGGCGGACCCGGTCCGATCATGGTCCATCTCGAGAACGTGCCGGCCGAGCGGATGGATGCGGCGAAGGGATGGTCGATCAGCGACTTCCGGCTGCCGCTCGGCCGCCACAACGGCAGTTCGTCAACCCTGTTCCGGGCGCGGTTCCTGCCGGGCGCAGTGCACCGCAAGCACCGGCACGAACGCTGCGAGGAAATCTATTACGTGATCAGCGGCCATGGCCTTGCGGGTGCAGGCGGCAGCAAAAGCGAGGTGCGCGGCGGGCATTTCCACCATATCCCGGCCGGCGTCGAACACTGGCTGGTCAACCACGACCCGGATGTGCCGGTCGAGGTCGTCGGCATCTATGTCGGCGCCGGCAGCGTCGACGACACGGGCTATGCCTATTGCGGGGATGTGACGGCGGCCGACCTGGAATAGACCCGCTGGACCGGATCAGGCTTCGCCGCGTGCCGGGTAGTCCATCTGTTCGATCTTGTCGAGGACGGCGACCAGCTCGGCGAAATGCGGCCGCAGGAACGGCATGGTCTGGACGATCGACCAGTACAGCGTGCCATCCGGCCGGACCAGGAAGAATCCGGGCTCGTTGAACAGCGGCGGCTCCTCGACGCCGAGCGACGTCTTGCCCCGGCTCGACGAGATGTAGAGGCCCCATTCGCGCGCCTTTTCGATCGGCAGGCCGTAGCCGATCTTCAGCCCGTCCAGCGCCCATTCGGCGGCGGTGTCGCGGGCCCGCTCCTCGCTGTCGCCGCTCACCGCGATGGCGGAGACGCCGCGTCCGGCGAGGTCCCCGAGTTTCCGCGTCAGATCCTCCAGGTACAGCTTGCACATCGGGCAATGGCGCCCCCGGTAGAACACGACCAGCGTGTACTTCTCGGGGGTCTGTTCGGACAGCCGCCAGACATCGCCATCCAGCGAGGGGACCTCCAATGCGGGAACCGGTTTGCGGGGGACGAGCCGTGTCATTCATGCCTCCGGGACGGTTTTCGTAACGTGGGGTGAGCGGCCAGCGACAGGGGCCGGCATTTCCGGTGCCCCTGCCGTTCGGCCGGCCCAATGAAGAGCGGGCAGGTGCGATGATTGTCAACGAGATTATCGACCGGTCACGGGGATGTGACACCGGCAGAACCGTGGCCATGACCGGATTCGCCCACCTGTGGCGATTGGTAGCGCCCGGGCGCCGCACTCGAGGGAACCTGTTGAATTCGTGGCGAATCTGCAGCGTATGTGGGAGCGCGAGTCCGCTAATTACACTGCATTGCATGTTGTTATTTGATGCAGGTCAATTCCACCGGAACGGGTCTGAATTAGTTTGCGCAGACGGGGCTGGTTCGATGCAGCGGCTGCCAGCAGCCCCCGCCGGACACCACGTTCAGCAATGGTGTCCGCCACGCAAGTTCGCCCGTGCTCCCGCATCGGCCGAGCGACATGGCGGTTGCTTCCGGTGGCGCCCGCAAGGCGGCAAAGCCGGAGCAATCGTGCGATCCGCGACTGACAGAACTGGTTCGATAATGACTGGTCACCACAAGGAGAACATGATGCTCAGACTACTCACCACAGTTTTCGCTGCCGCGCTGGTGTTCGGGCTGGCCGGCAACGCCGGGGCCGCGGGGGATGTGGCCGCGGGCGAGAAGCTGGCGGCCAAGTGCGGCGGCTGCCATGGCAAGAACGGCGAGGGCAAGAAGGACAATCCGCCGCTGGCCGGCATGGATGCTGCAGCCCACGTCAAGGCCCTGCAGGACTACAAGAGCGGTGCCCGCGAGCACAAGGCGATGCAGCGTTCGGTCGCGAAACTGAGCGATCAGGACCTGGCGGATATCGCTGCCTATTACGCCTCGCTCAAGTAGTTGCGCGGCCGGATGGGTTTCGATCCGGCATCCTCCAAAAGGCCTCTAACGATCGGTTTCGGTGTCTCCCGGCGCCCTTGACCCACTGATGGGGACAAGGGCGCCGGCGCACCGTCTCATGGTTCGACGAATAAGCCAAAGCCGGGGGGCCGAATTCGAAAGATCCGGCGATCGGCCAAGCCGGATCCTACTCACATATTCCGGCACACCGCGCCGTCGGCGCTTCAAGAAAATTTGAATGCAAGCGGATATTTGTTAACAAACGGATTCCGGGAAAAGATTACTACCGAAAGGAGAAAGTTATCTCTTGATTACATAGGCGTAAACCTTCATTACCGCCATTCTCGACATTTCCGGCAAGCGAGGCATGCAATTGAGAGGGGCCAAAACGTCTCTAGTTAGGGACATATGCCGGTAATCGGCTGTTAAAAGTTTGATCCCATACTTGCGGTGTGCACCGCATGTATTGCGCGTGTACGTTGTTGGAAGGGTTCAAACCGTGAACAACTACCGTTTGAGTGCTGCTGTTGTTTATCTTTCATTAATTGTTCTGCTGCCAGAAACGGTTTTGGCAGGGGATCACGGGCCATCGACCCAACTGCGACCCGGGGCGGCTAGGGCCAACGCCAATGCCTCGGCGACGATCGTCAACTCCGAGGTCGGGGGATGCGACGACCTGCTGCGACGCACGCGGGCGAGCGTCTACACATGGGGCAATGTCGATTTCCAAAACCGCCACCGTATCGACCCCTATTGCCGGAAGGCCGAGGGCCGGGACGAGACGATGCTGGTGGTCGAATATCGGGAGCGGAACGGCACCAAGGTCACCGTATCGCTGAGCGACGGCTCCGTCCTCATCTCACCGGCACCGCGCGCCGGCCGCGGCGGACAGTCCTCAGCCGACGACGTTCAGATCGTCGACGTTCTCATCAACTATGATTAGCGCGAAATCGACATGACGGAGTCGGGCCTGCCGTGGAACACTGCCCGGCGGCCGGAACCGCAGACGTAATATTCCGAGGGACAATCGCGTAGTTCCCGTCATTCCCGACGCTTCCTTCGACCGGCGGACGATGCGGGAGTTTGCGTTCACAGACCACCAACGAAATCGACCGGACGGTACCGTACCGGTCCCGTCCGGCCTCACGTTCAGCCTGCACGCTCGAGGCGCTATTTCTTGGCTGCTGCCTCGAGCTCCTTCACCTTCGCTTCGAGCGCCTTGATCTTGTTGTTGACGCTGGCGAAGTTGTACCACTGCTCGTCGGCGACGGGATAGCTAAGCTGCGAGCCGTAGACGCGCCACGACTCGTCCCAGTTCGCCGGATCCGCGAATCCGAGAAGGCGGAGCTGCAGATACGTCATGGTCGAGCGGGTTCCCGTCTGGCAATAAGCGAGTGTGCGCTTGGTCCGGTCCAGGGATGCGAACTTCTCGCTCACCACATCGGGGTCGAAGTAAGCGACTGGCACCATTTTGCCCGTCTTCGGGTCTTTTTCGTGGGCCAGTGTATCCTTGTGGGAGACATTGAGGGTGGTGTTGGGGACGTGCCCACCCCTGATCGCGCGCGCGTCAGTCCCGTCATGCTCCTGCGGCGTCCTGGAATCGAGAAGCTGCTCGCCCGACCGCTCGCCAGTGGCGATCTGCAGGACTTCGTCGGTCGAGCCGTACCGGCTGGCAACCACGTTGGCCTTGAACGTCTTCGGCTCCTTGATCGACGGTTTGCTGTCGAGCCGGTTGCCCGATTTGCGCCAGGCGTCGAGGCCGCCATTGAGGACATGGACCTTGTCATGGCCGAGATATTCGAGGATCCAGAACGCGACCGTGGCGCTTGTTATGTCGCTCATGTCACCATAGTAGACGACGACATGCGTATCGTTGCCGATGCCGACCTTGCCCAGGAGCCGTTCGTATTTCGAGATGTCGCGAAACGCCCTGGACGTCGAGTCCCTGAGCGCCCTGCTGCAGGAATTGCCGAAGCTGATGGCGCCCGGGATGTGGCCCTGCGCATAATCGCCAAGGTCCCGGCAGTCGACGACCACCCAGTCCGGCTTGTCGATGTTCTGTTTCACGATTTCCGGCGTAACCAGGAGCTCCGGATTCGCCCATTCGGCCGCAGTCACCGCCGTGGCCCAGATGGCCAGCGACAGAACGACTGCAGCCGCCCCTGCGACATGCCGTATCGGTAACCTGATCATGCGTTTCCTCCTCTATATCACGAGAGCGCTGGCCTTCCGGCCTCCCGACAATCGGGGTGCAGGCCCTGGCGACAGCGCCGTTACCGCCGGCCCGTTGGTCCCCGGGTTTACGGCAGTCAGTCGGAGCGAAACAGACGTTCCCGTCGTTGATATACGAACGATGATCAAGCCACTTCGCACACGAACCCTCATCCCGCCATGGGAAAGCCTGTTTACGCCCGTGTGCACTCACACATATAATTATTGGAATATATTATAGGGTTATTCCGCGTGATCAATTGGAAATAGGGGCATGGCAGCGCCTGAAGCAGCACCGGAAGTGCGGCGCCCGGAAATTCCGATGCGGCCATCGGCACCGCTGATCTCGGTCATCATCCCCAATCGGAACGGGGAGAAGACGATCGGGCTTTGCCTCGAGGCCGTATACAAGTCGGACTACCAGCCGTTCGAGGTGATTGTCGTCGACGACCGGTCCGAAGATCGGTCGGTCGACGTGATCCGGCGGTTCCCGTGCAGGCTGGTGCGGCTTGCGCAACACGGCGGCGCCGCCGCGGCGCGAAATGCGGGTGCGGCCGAAAGCCGCGGAGAGATCCTCTTTTTCACCGATTCCGACTGCCTTCTGGAGTCGGGAACACTGACCGTCGCCGCGGCGGCCCATGCGCGACACGGCGCCGGTGTAATCGTGGGCGGCACCTACACGCCGGACCCGTACGACACCGATTTCTACAGTCGCTTCCAGTCGCTGTTCGTCAACTACTCCGAGACCAAGCACCAGGACGCTGCCGACTATGCGGCCGGGCACGCCATGGTCATCGCCGCCCGGATATTCCGGCGAAGCGGCGGGTTTGCGGCGGAAGGCCTGCCTGTGGCCGAGGATGTCGAACTCAGCCACAGGCTGCGCCGTGCCGGTCACCGCATCGTCATTGAGCCGCAATTGCGGGTGCGGCACATCTTCGGCTTCTCCCTCGTCCGCTCGCTGTGCAATGCCGCGTTCAAGGCGATGCACTGGACGGCGTATTCGATTCGCAACAGGGATATCCTTGCCGATTCCGGGACGGCTTCAACAGAGCTGAAGGCGAATGTCGCCCTCTGGTTTTCGGCCCTGGCCCTTCTCGTGATCGCACTGATGAGCGGAAACAGCCTTGTCCTGTATTGTGCGGGCTTGCCCGTCGTCGCGAGTATGCTGGTCGGCCGCAGCCTGATTCGGGCGTTCTTCGCCGGCGGCGGGACGGCGTTCGGCATCTCCGCGACAGCCTACTTCCTGCTGCTGTTCCCAGCTGCCGTCGGCGTCGGTGTGCTGGCCGGAGTACTGCGCCATCTTGCGGTACCGGTTCTGCTGCGAAAGGGCGGATGACAATGTACTCGGCCCTGCGCCACGTTCCGTCGCTCTTCCGGAAACGCCGGCCGATACAGCTGACCTTCTTCCTCACCCGGAAGTGCAATGCCCGCTGCCCCTGGTGCTTCTACCTGAAGAGCCGTACGCCTGCGGCTGCGGGCGCCCCGCTGTCGCTCGGCGAAATCGAGAGGATTTCGAATTCCCTGGGCCGCCTGCTGTGGGTCGCTTTTTCCGGCGGCGAGGTGTTCCTGCGTGACGACCTCGTCGAGATCAGCGGCCTGTTCCATGATCGCAATCGGCCGCGGGTTCTCCTGCTGCCGACCAACGGCCTGATGTCGGAGTCGATCACGGAGCAGACCGAGCGCATCCTGAAGCGCTGCCCGAAGAGCGTCGTCGTCGTCAAGGTGTCGCTCGACGGGCTCGACGACCACCACGACGCGCTGCGCGGCTCGCCGGGCGCGTTCGCCAGGGCCCTGGAGACCTACCGCTCGCTCGCC
>JBFIFO010000092.1:0-16014 GCA_041602815.1 Alphaproteobacteria bacterium
CCCCACCCGGCCACCCAACGGTATCGTACGCTGTGGGTGGTCGGGTGGGGGAGCGGGCTGGCGCGAATTTAACGGATAATGCTCTAGCGCAGCCGGCGGGCGTAGCCCTCGGCCAGACCGAGGTAGTCCAGCGCGCGGTGGCGCCACTTGTCCGGCTCGGCGACGTCGTCGTCGCGCAGATGGAGGATCGAGAGCCGGGCGCGGAGCAGCGCGCGGTGCGCCTTGTAGAAGTCGATCAGCCGCGGCGGCGGGCTGTCGCCGAGATCGCGGCAGCAGGCCTCGAGGATTTCGGTGCCGGTTTCCGCCGAGCCGAGCCGCTCGCATTCCATCGCGAGGAAGGCGAGCTCGTCCGCCCGGTCGACGGTGCGGAATTCGCGGTTGAACTCGAGGCAGTCGATGACCGCGGGCTCCGGGCCGAGGAAGACGTGCTCGGGCCTGAGGTCGCCGTGGCCCTCGACGATGCAGCCGCGCCGCACGCGCCGTTCGAACATCGCGATGTCGTCGTCCAGCGTCCGGATCAGGGTCGTGCACACCGTCGCGACCGGTGGCACCGGCAGGTCGAACTCGGCGGCGCCTAGGTCCTTGCGGTTTTGCCGGATGGCGGCGGCCAGGCGGCGGCGGAACAAGGTCGGCGGGACGGCGACCGGGACCGCGTGCCGATAGAAATCGGCCAGCAGCCGGGCCACCGCCTGCAGCTCGTCGGTCTGCGCGGTGCCGTACCAGATCGCCGCGTCGAGCATGCGCTCCGCAGGCAGCCGGTGCATGCGCACGAGCCAGTCGACCGGCTCGCCGTCCCCGTCGAGGTGCAGCGCCCCGGCCGCATCGACGGTGAGCGGCACCGCCGCGATGTAGACGCGCGGCGCCAGGCGCCGGTTCAGGCGGACCTCCTCGCGGCAGCTGCGGCGCCGCGCGGACAGGGTGCGGAAGTCGAGGAATTCGTAATGCACCGGCTTCTTCAGCTTGTGGGCATAGCGCGCGGTCAGGAAGACCACCGACATATGCGTCTCGACGACCCGGACCGGGCCGGCTTCGCCGGGAAAGGCCTCGGCCGTGCCGAGGAAGGCGACCTTCTCGGCGAACCCGACGTCCGGCGTTGCGAGGCCCTGCGTTACTGCTGTCCGACGGTGTTGCTTGGTCATGCGATGGTTCCGGCTGCCTGTCTCTTTGCCATCCTCGGCCCGTATGGAACCGACATTCCGCATAGTGCCACGTCTGGTGCTCGCAACAGCTTGACCTGGATCAATGAGGGACGCGGCCGAGGGGCGGATATTACGCGGGCGCAGGTTCGGACTGACCCGGTTTCGCGTGAACGGACCGCAGTCCATGACACGGCAAGCGAACAACCCAGGCATGATCCAGGCGGCGCCCGCCGATACCGGCGGCAGGCCGCGACTGGTCCCGCGCGCGGTGCGGATCGCGCCCCTCGGCCTCGAGGGGCTATTGTCCCTGCCCGAGCCGGCGCGGGGCATCGTGCTGTTCGCCCATGGCAGCGGCAGCAGCCGCTTCAGCCCCCGCAACACCCATGTCGCCGCGGCCCTTCAGGCGGCTGGCCTTGCGACCCTGTTGTTCGACCTCTTGACCGAGTCGGAAGCCGCGGACCGGGCCCGCGTCTTCGACATCCCATTGCTGTCGGAGCGGCTGCTGGCGGCACACGAGTGGGTCGCCGGCGAGGCCGGCACCGCAGCCCTGCCGCTCGGTTTTTTCGGTGCCAGCACGGGCGCCGCCGCGGCGCTGGTGGCCGCGGCGATGAGCGACCGCGAGATCGCCGCCGTGGTTTCGCGCGGCGGCCGGCCGGACCTCGCCGGGGCGGCCCTTACCCGGGTTCGCGCACCGACGCTGCTGATCGTCGGCGGCGCTGATAACGCGGTGCTCGACCTCAATCGGCTCGCTCTCGCGCAGCTACGCTGCCCCGCGCGCCTGTCGGTGGTGCCGGGCGCGACGCACCTGTTCGAGGAGCCCGGCACCCTGGACAAGGTGATCGAACTGGCCCGCGACTGGTTCATCGAACACCTGCCATCGCGCAACGGAGGACCCGAATGAGCCCCGCCATGTTCGCCGACCGGGCGGATGCCGGCCGGCAGCTTGCCGAAAGGCTGAAGCGATTCAAATCGAAGAACCCCGTGGTCCTGGCGCTGCCGCGCGGCGGCGTGCCAATCGGGCGCGAGGTGGCGGCGGCGCTGGACGCGCCTATGGATCTCATCCTCGTGCGCAAGATCGGCGCACCAGGCCAGCCGGAGCTGGCGCTCGGTGCCGTCGTGGACGGCGCGCGGCCGGAGCTCGTCGTCAACGAGGACGTCAAGGCGATGCTGCGGGTCAGCGACGACTACATCGCGCGGGAGGAAGCGCGCCAGCTGGCGGAAATCAAGCGCCGGCGAGAGCTCTGGCTCGGCAACCGGCCGCGCGTTGCGGTCAAGGGCCGGACCGCGTTGATCGTCGACGACGGGATCGCCACCGGCGCAACGGTGCGGGCAGCCCTGCACGCGGTGCGCCGGGCCGCGCCGGCGCATCTCGTGCTGGCGGCACCGGTCGTGCCGCCGGACACGGCCGAGCGTCTGCGCGATGATGCCGACGAGGTCATTTGCCTGGCCACGCCGTCCGCGTTCTGGGCCATCAGCATGTTTTATGCGAACTTCCCTCAGGTCGCCGACGCCGAAGTCAGCGCGATGATGGATTCGGCGCGCGACGCCGACACGACAGCATGACACGTCCAAGGGAGGCCGCCATGGCAGAGCGGAGAGGCTGGAGCGCCGTCAGAAAGCACGGACTTGCGGTCTTCCTCGTCGTCCTTGCGATCGTCCTGTTCCTGCTGTTCTCCGGCTACCTGACGGGCTGACTGGGCCGCCGTCCGGGTCGCCCGCTCAATAGACCCGATAGCGGGGGGCTTCCCCTTTCAGCACGACCCGCTCCACATTGTCCCAGGCTGATCGAAACAGCCTGGCCCAGGATTGCCGCGTCACCCCCGCGATGTGCGGCGTGAGCAGCACGCGGCGCGCCGCCTCGCTCTCGAGTTGCAGCAACGGGCCGGTGGCGGGGGGCGGCTCGTTCTCGTAGACGTCGACGGCGGCGCCCCCGAGCCGCCCCGCCGACAATGCCTCGGCCAGGGCCGCCTCGTCGACCACACCGCCGCGCGCCGCGTTGACGAGGATCGCGTCGGGCTTCATCCGCGCGAGCTCGGATCGTCCGATCAGGCCGCTTGTTTCCGGCAACAGGGGCACGTGCAGGGTCACCACATCCGCCGTCGCCAGCAGGGCTTCCAGCGCCAGCGGTTTCGCCTGCAGCGCCGCGGCTGCCTTGCGGTCCGGCGCGACCCGATCGTAATACACGATATCGGCGCCGAGACCGTGAAAGGCCCGGGCCACCGCACGGCCGATATTGCCGAACCCGACGATCCCGACGGTCAGCCCGTCGACCCCGCGCAGGCTGTCATCGATCATACGGGCACGGAACGGGCCGTAGTTGCCGGCGCGGATCTCCCGATCCGCCCAGGCGAGCCGACGCAGCAGGATAAGGGCGCTGGCGACCGCATACTCGGCGACCGCCTCGTTCGAGCCGCCGACGACGTTGCACACCGGTATGCCCAGCTCCTTCATGGCGATGGCGTCGAGCCGGTCGACCCCGGCACCGGTCACCTGGACGAGCTTCACAGCGCTGCCGGCGAACAGCTCGGGCGGCAGCTTCGGGCCGACGGCGGGGATGACGAGGGCCCGCGTGTCGCGGATCAGGGTGGCCAGCTCTGGATGGTCGGGCGCGCGGTAGGTGATCGCGAGCGCCACCGGCGGCGTCACCCCGGCAGTGAGGAAGTCGGCCTCCGGCCGGAGGCAGACGACATCGCAGCTCATGATTTGGCTACGCCCGGTTCGGCGGTGCCGGCGGATACGTCGGCGACCGGGAAGAAGCACAGCAGCACCAGCGGCTCGCTGCCGGTGTTGCGGGTCACGTGCCGTTCACCGGGCGGGATGAGGATCGCGTCGCCAGCGGCCAGCCGGTGCTCGCCAGTGTCGGCGTGGGTCACACCCTGGCCGGACAGGACGAAAATGCATTCCTCGAAATCACTGTGGCTGTGCGGCCCGCGCGGCGTTTCACCGGGCTTCGGAACGGGAATCTCGACAAGGCGCAGCGTCAGGCCGCCGGACCCCATCGCGCCCGAGAACAGCTCACGCGATACGCGGCCCGGCAGCCCGAGGCTCTTCGCTTCGCCTTTTCTGACGACCCGCGCCACGGCCGGACGGGCTATCGATGCGGTCCGCTCACGTCACGACCGGCCGGCCGCTTCGCGCAGCTGCTTGACCTCGGCAACCCCGCCCTGGACGGCATCGAGCTGGCGGAAGATCTCCGTCGCCTCCTTGGCGATGGCGTCGGCGATGTCGTTCAGCATGCGGACGCCCTTCTCCACCGTGGCGTGCTCGGGGCTGCCGTACCAGCCGGTTGGCGCGATCGAGCGGATGTCGGTCAGCACCGGCTGGTAGGAGCGCGTGCGGCGCAGCCGGTCCATCGAACGGCCGAGGTCGTGGTCCGAGGAATAGTCGATACGGTCGAGATGCACCAGGTCTGGACGGTGGGCGAGCACGGCAAGCGCCTCGATCTCCCCGCCATGGGTAAGGCCGTTGCATTCATGCCCGTAAAGCTCGGCCGCAACGTAGCAGGCCTGCACGGTGAGCACCGTCATGCCGTGGTCGCGATGCAGAGATTCCGCTGCGATTGCCAGCGACGGGATGTTGCCTTCGTGCCAGTTCACGATCAGCAGGTACCTCGCCCCATGCTGCGCGGTCGACACGCAGGTCTCCTTCACGACGCGCATATAGGTGTCGGGGGTCAGGGTAATGGTGCCTTCGAACGGCATGTGCATGGGCGTGACGCCCAACGGACTCGCCGGCAGGACGAGGCCGTCCATCCGTTCCGCCACGGCATGAGAGATGACGTTGGCGGCGAAGATGTCGGTGCCCGTCGGCAGGTGGGGTCCATGCTGCTCGACACTGCCGGCCGGCAGCAGGACCAACGGGTTCCTGGCAAACTGCGCGGCGATCTCCGGCTGGGTCAGATCCGCGAAGTAGCGCGTGGATAACTTGGGCGACATGGTAAAGGGGTCCCTTGCGTCTCTTTCGTGCCGTCACTCCGCCGCGTGCTGGTCCTCGGCGGCGATGCTGCGGCGCGACTCCTCGAGGATTTCGTTGAGCTCGACCGCCTGGCCCTTGCGCTCGATCGAGCGCAGCGCCGCGTTCACGACGGCCAGCGCGATCACGCCGTCATGGGCGGTCAGTTCGGCGAGGCGCCCGCTCGCGCAGGCCTCGGCGAATATCTCCAGCTCGTCGACGAACATGTTGCCCGGCTCCAGCTCGAGAACCTCCCGCTTGCCGAAGGCATCCTTGCCGCGCTGGATGTACAGCAGCGACGTCTTGTGGAGATCGTCCGGATTGTCCCAGGTCCCGAAATCCAGCTCGTAGTGGATCAGACCCTTCTGCCCGAAGACGCGAATCTGGTAGATGCCGGGCGACGTCCAGCAGGACCCGACGTAGCCGACCGCGCCGTCGGCAAAGCGCAGCAGAGTCATCGACTGGTCGTCGACCTCGGCGCCGACCGGCGAAAGCTTGGAGGCCATCGAGGACACTTCAGCGATCTCGCCGCCGAGATAGTGGAGGGCGTCGAACTGATGGATCGCGAGCTGCGACAGCGGCCCGCCCGGCGCCTTGGCGCGGTACCAGCGCCAGGTGTCCGGCGTCAGCTCGAGCGCACGTTCGTTGGAGAAATTGGCCTCGATGAACGACAGCCGGCCGATCTCGCCACTCTCGATCGCCTGTTTCATCCGCCGGGTGCCCTTGAGCAGCCGCGCGCTATGGCCCACCATGACCTGGATGCCGTATTTCGCCGACAACGCTTCCAGCTTCAGCCCGTTCTCGAGCGTATTGGCGATCGGTTTTTCCGTGTAGACATGCTTTCCGGCCTTGGCCACCGCCTCGGCGACCGGCAGATGCTGTTCGTTGGGCACGGTCAGGATGACGCCCTTGACCTCGGGGTTGCCGAGCAGAGCATTCATGTCCGGCGCGGCGGCGATCCCGAACTCTGCGGTATACCCTTGCCGCTTTTCTTCCGACCGGCTGTATCCGGCGACGATCTCCAGCCTGTCCGATTTCTGTGCAGCGCGCGTCAAAACCTTGGCCCAGCGGCCAAGACCGACAATGCCAAGCTTCACCGGCTTCGATGCCATCGGGCGCGTCCCCCTCTGGAAATTATTGGAATGGAAGCAGCGAAATGATATTACGGTATTACGATAGAATCAACCGTAGCCGCCTCGCCTCGACGCGTTGCCACAACCAGGCGTTCCATTCCCCGTTACGGTGTCGGCCGCGTATCGTTGCCGCCCGACTCCTTCAAGGTTAAGATAATATAGTAATATTGCAGCGCAGTCACACGATGGAGGAGTCAAAGACGCCCGAGATAACGAGGACGGCCGCCCCACTGCGCCAGCAGGTGCTGGATCACCTTCGCGAGACCATCATCACCGGCGGAATTGCGCCAGGGCAACGGCTGATCGAGCGTGAACTTACCGAGATGCTGGACGTCTCGCGCACCGTCATTCGCGAGGCGTTGCGGCAGCTTGAGACAGAAGGCCTGGTCACGCTGATCCCCAACAAGGGGCCGGTGGTCCGGGAGCTCAGCCCTGCGGAAGCGCAGGACGTCTATCATATCCGAAGCCTGCTGGAAGGACTCGCGGCGCGCTTGTTCGTGGAAAACGCCGATGATGGGATGATCGAGCAGCTCGAGGCGGCGCTCGACGCGGTGGTCGCCGCGTACGAGAAAGGCGACGTGCCGGAGGTGATGAGTCGCAAGAACAGTTTTTATGACATCCTGTATCAGGGCGTCATGAGCGAGACCCTCACATCGATTCTGATGTCGCTGCATGCACGGATCTGGCGCTGGCGGGCGGTGGGCCTGACCCATCCGAAACGTTCCGGCGGCCGCTCCCGCGAAAGCATCAGGAACCTCCGCGCCATGGTGAAGGCGATCAAGGACCGCGACGCCGAGGCGGCCGAGCGCATCACGCGCGAGGAGGCGGGCGGGGCCGCACACGAGGTGCTGCGCCTGCTCGGCAACGGTCCCGCGAGCTGACGCGCGACTCGGGCACGACTGTGCCCTTCACCGTGTGAAAGCCCGGATAGACCGGGAAAAAGTCGGCCGCCCGCCGGGGCTTCCGGCGGGCGGACTTGTTGCGAGCGCGCTGCCTGGCGCCCGTTACTTGATCGAATCGAGCGCGGCCTTGAGAACCGGCTTGAGGCCCTGACTGGCCCGGGTGATCTGGACGATGCGTTTCTGCTCCATTTCGCCGTCCGACGGCAACAGGATCAGGCCCTGCTTTGCGCCTTCGGCCTGCAACTCGGGATCCGCGGACGCCATGGCAATCGCCTTGCGCATTTCGGCCGTCGCGGTCGGATCCATGTTGGGCGGCCCGAAGAACCCGCGATGCATCGCCAACATGTTGAGGATCGCCTCGACCGCTTCCTTCTTCTCGCCCTTGACAATTTCCAGAGCGGTCGGCACGTCGGGATAATCCTTGTGGCGCTCCTCCCAGATCGTCAGAATCGGCCGCATGTCGCCGGCCTCGACCATGGGAATGGTGTACGCCCACGAGGTCAGCAGGCCGTCGCCGTCGCCCTTGATGATGGCGACGCCGGTGTCGGCCTGCCCTTCGTAGCCGGTCACGATCTTGAGATCGAATTCGAGCGCGTCTGCGAGGATCGCCAGTGTGTAGAAATCCTCGTCGGTGCCTTGGGATGGATTAATAAAGGGGCGCTTCAGATTGATGACATCCTGGATCGATTTGATTTCGCTGTCTCCACCGACGACCATCACGCGGGGCTCGGTCGCCGCGCGTCCCAGATAGACGAACTTTGTGGCATCGAACTGGACCGCTTCGCTGCCCGAAAGCTGCGCCAGAATCAAGGTCGGAACGCTGGTAAAGGCTATGGTCATCCCGTCCGGGTCCTGGACCCAGAGGAAATTGGTCCCCTTGACGCCGCCGCCGCCCCGCTTGTTGACGACACGCACTTCCCTGGCGCCGGTATATTTCTCGATATAGGGCGCATACAGGCGGGCATAACGCGTCATGCGACCGCTCGGGCTGTTGGGGACGATCAGCGTAATCACCTTGCCGTCATACACGCCCGCCGTCGCTTCGCCGGCGTAGGGAACCATAATCGCCGACAGGAGCAGCGCGAACGTGCTGACGATCGCCATCTTCCATCTTGTCTTCATCGTGCTTTCCTCCACTGTGTTTATCTGGAACCTTGTTCTTTCCGACCCTGAACGAGTTGACAGATCGTCACTCATCCGGCCGCAGCGTACAGGCTGTCCACCAGTGGCGCCAAAAGGCCATGGTAGAGCTGAATATCCAGCACCTCCACGAACAGCCCGTACGTCACCGCCACGAAGATCGTCGTGACCACGATGGCCTTCGCCCAGTGGTAGTGGCGTGTCAGCGTGAAATAGGCGAAAGCGAAAATGAATACAGAGGGGAACGGACCGAGCGCCAGGAACATGGCGACGAAGCCCGCTACCTTGGCGAAGGCGAAGACCTCCCGCCGGAAATGGGATGGCGGGGCTGTTGCCTCGGCCTGCGCGACGGCCGCCTCGTCTTCGGCGGCGCGGTCGCCGCTCTTCGGACGCCCTCCTCGCCTGGTCAGAAACTCCAGCATGTCGATGTGCAGCTCGTCGGACGGCCGCAGGTTCTGCCAGACCAGCTGCGCGCCCAGCAGCAAAAGGCCCAGCACCGCGATCGGCACCGGGACGAGCCGGGCCCGCGGGCCGTATTCATGGCTCATCACGATGATGCCGATGAAGAAGACCACCAGCAGGATCGCCAGGATGTTCTCCTGCGTGCGGCGGCTCATTCGACCTGTCCCGCAGCCGCCGCCGTCCGGGCGCGTCGCCAGTTCCGGTAGAAGGGCAGTGCCGTCGTGAAGATGACGAAGATGAACATGATCAGCGTGATCGGGCGCGTGAAGATGAAAAAGTCGCCGTGGAGCGTCAGCGAGATATGCAGGTTTCGCTCGATCATTTCCGCCAACACCATGCCGATCACCAGATTGGCCCGCGAGTAGTTGTATTTTTCCATGACGTAGCCGATCCCGCCGAAGATGGCCGCGACGATGACGTCCTCGATTTCGCCACGGGTCGCAAAGGCGCCGATGAAGCAGACCGACAGCACGAGCGGCACCATGATGTTGGCGTTCATCGCCGGCAACCGCGCAAGGTAGGGCGAAATGCCGAGGCCGATCAGTGTCGTCATGGCGTTGGCCAGCACGATGATCCACATCATGGCGAAGACGAGATCGAGATTGTTGGTCATCATCTGCGGGCCCGGCGTGACGCCCATGGTGATGAAGGCGATCAGCAGGATCGCCATGCTCTCGCCGCCCGGGATACCGAACGCGAGCGTCGGCATCAGCCCGCCGCCCTCGTTCGCGCCCACCGTGGCATCCGGCGCGATCACGCCCTCGATCGCGCCATGGCCGAAACGCTCCGGGGTCTTCGAGGTCTGCACCGCCTGGGCATAGGCGGCGATCCCGCCGACGCTGGCGCCGATCCCGGGCAGCACGCCGATCCACACGCCGAGCAGGCTGGACCGCGCCACCAGCCACCAGTGCCGGAACGCGTCGCGCACGCCGTCGAACACGGTGCTCCGTTCCTCGGTGACGTCGCGGTCGAGGATCGAGCCGCCCTTGACGTACAGCTTCATCATCTCGGCGACCGCGAACAGGCCGATCATGGCGACCGGGAACGAAATGCCGTCCAGCAGGAAGATACTGCCGAACGTGAACCGCGGGGTGGCGGTGACCGGGTCCATGCCGATGAACGCGATCAGCACGCCAATACAGGCAGCCACCAGCCCCTTGAGCAGCGAGCCTTCGCTGAAGGTCGCGATGATGGTCAGACCCCACAGCGCCATCATCAGATATTCGGGGGGGCCGAGGAACAGCATGATCGGCCGTACGACGGGGATGCTGATCGCCAGGAAGATCGCCCCTAGGATGCCGCCCAGCAGCGCCGCCGTGGCCGACGCACCCAGGGCGCGGCTGGCATGGCCCTGCTGGGTCAGCGGATAGCCGTCGAAGATCAGGGCGAGGCTCTTGGCGGCGCCGGGCACCTTGAACAGGATGCCGGTGACCGAGCTGCCCCAGATCGTGGCGATGTGGGCGCCGAGCAGGAGCGCCAGCATCGCTGCCGTCTCGTAGCCGTAGGCGAACGGCAGCAGCAGGGCCATGGCGACGATCCCGCCGAGGCCGGGCAGGATGCCCACCATGAGGCCGTAGATCACGCCGATCAGCATGAACAGCATGGCTTGCGGCGTCAGCAGCATGGTCAGACCGCCAACGATCGCCTCAAGCATTCCCGCAGCCTCCCTTTGTTCTTATCGACATTCGTCCCGGCGGGCCGGGCTCCGATGTTATGCGTCCGTCTCCGTCCGCTGACCGCACCTCTACTTTACGACCTTGCCCAGCAGGCTGGCCACATCCGTCTTGTTGTGGATCATCTGCTCGGGAAAGATGATGGTGATGGCATCGGCTGGGCAGATCGATTGGCAGAGCCCGCAGTACCAGCATTCGTCCGGATATTTGACGACCGGCAGCTTCTCCTTGTTGCCGTCCTCGTGGAAGATCAGGTCGCCCGGACAGATCCAGTCGCAGAAATCGCACCGGACGCACTTGCCGGGATCGATCCGGATCGGGTTGTGAAGCTTCGTGTCAGGTGCCGACATCGGCCTGGTCCTGTTTTGGCGCGCCGCCGAACGCATCCGACAGCGGCCGGTCGGTGGGCAGCGTGCTGACCGCAGGGCCGTCGGCGCCGCGCTCGACGATGATGAACTTGCGCCAGTTGCGGTCATCGGTTTCCGGGAAGTCAAGGCGGCGGTGCGCCGATCGGGTGCGGGTCTCCTTGCGCGTCAGCGAGGTCGTTGCCATGAGTTCGGCGCACAGGCGGATGCTCTTCGCTTCGTGCACCCGCATCAGCCCGTGAAGATCGTCGGCCTGCAGCGTGGGCTCCTTCGCCGCCAGGGCCTGCAGCGTATCGAGCGCCAGCCGGAGCCCCTTGTCTGTGCGTCGCACGCCGACATAGTCGGTGACCGTCTGCCGCGTCCGGTCCTCGAGCTCCCGCCACGGCATGCCGTCCGGGCGACGCAGACAGGACATCGCGTCGGCGCGAATGGCATCGGCCGCCTCGGTATCGATCTGCGGCAGGCTGTTCGGCGACGCCTTAATCCGCTGCACGGCACCCTCCCCGGCAATGTGGCCGAGCACCGCCGCCCCGGCGATGCCGCCGCTGACCGTGGCACAGTCGCCGGCCGCGAACAGCCCCTCGACCGAGGTCTCGCCACTGGTGTCGACCGCAAGGCCGCTGCCACGGAAATAGACGCCGCTGCGCCGGATGCTGAACTCGGACACCGAAATCTCGACGAGGTCTTCGCGGAAATTGAGCTTCTTCTGCTCGTAGAAGGCCGGCATTGTGTAGCGGTCGACCTGCAGCGTCGCCTCCATGTGGTCGAGCTCGTCCTCTGGCAGGTGGCGCAGGTCGACATAGATCGGCCCGTTGCCGAGCAGGAACTCGTTGACCACCGCATCGGCGAGCACGGCGCGGCGGGCGTTCTCGCCTTTCTCATCGTACTTGAACATGAAGCGTTCGCCGCTCTTGTTGACGAAATAGGCGCCGAGGCTGACCAGCGCGTTGAGGCCCTGGGCCGAGAATCCCTTCGGCGTCAGCGTCGATTCGATGAACTCCATGTTGGCGAGCTTCGCGCCCGCCCGGTAGCCCATGGCGTGCGCGTCGCCCGTGTTGTAAGGGAAGTGCCAGCTGTCGAAGGCGAGGCCCGAGGCGTTCTTCGACAGGCGGTTGACCTCGCCGGCGGCGAGCATCACCGCCTTGGCGCGAATGGCGTGCCACTCGCCTGTCCGGAAATTGAATGCCAGTGCGCCGTAGGCGCGGTTCTCGTCGATCAGTAGCTGCACGCCCATCGTTCGCATCAGGACCGTGGCCCGGCCGCGGCGCACTTGCTGGCCGATCAGTTTCTTGAAGTCGGTCCCGTCGAAATTGATGTGGTAGGTGCCCGGCAGGCCGAACGAGCGCAGACGGTAGTAGTCGCCGATCCGCGGATCCTTGAAGTCGACGCCGAACGATTCGATCTTCTTCAGGATGCGCGGCATCTGGTGAATGACCTTGCTGGTCACCGCCATGTCGACGATCCCGTCGGTCAGGCCGGGGACGTGCTTGATCAGGAATTCCGGCGTATCCCATTCGGGACCGCTTTCCATGATCGTCAGGTAGTGGTCGACGCCGCAACCCACGCTGCCGCAGTGGTCGAGAAGACGCCCCTTCTCGCAGATGACGACCTTGAGACCGGCTTCCAGGACCGGGATTGCCGCTAGGCTGCCGGCGACTCCACCGCCGATGACGAGAAGGTCCGTATCGATCGTGTTCCAGTCAGCCGTCACGAAACCGCCTTCCACCCTTCCGAGACGCCCGGGGCGACCGGTGGCACCCCGGATGAAATCTCCGGACGGCGCCGGCAACCAGGTCGAACGGGGCGGCCGATATGTTCGATACGTGGCCGATTTCGAGCCAACAGGCCCGTGGCCCTCAGGCCCCCGTGACAATGTCGTTCAGCTCGCATCGGATCTTGTGCCGCCACGTCCCGCTACGCTGCGAAAAATCGTATTACGGTATTATCATAGTGTCAACCGCAGCCACCCCGGGGGCAGGGCGCAGGCACCCGCAGCGCAGCCGCCTCGCGCCGACCGTGTCAGCACGATGGCGGGAACGTAGACCGAGCAGCGATTGAATCTGCACATCAACGGCAACCACGCAAAGAGGATTGTCCCGGCCGACGGGACGCAGCATTGCGCTGTAAGCCGGCGTTCGCCATGATAGACTTCGGCCTTGGGGCCGGCGCCGTGCGTTGACTGACCGGGGCTCGCGGGAACGAAAGAACTCGAAAGATTTCGTGCGTGAGGGCACGGCGGGATAAGCAGACGGACCCGATTACGGGCGCAGCGGCCAGCAGCAGTGTGTGGCGCCGGGCCTTATCGTATGCGGGGAGGTCTTGACCGTTGGGCACGCGGAAAACATTCAGCGTCCGTTTCTGGGGCGTGCGCGGGAGCATCGCGTGTCCCGGGGCCGACACCGTACGCTATGGCGGCAACACGTCGTGCCTCGAGGTGACGTGCGGTGACCGGTGCCTGATTTTCGATGCCGGAACGGGGCTGCGTACGCTGGGGGATCTCATGGCTGCGGATTCCGGGCCCGTGGACCGGGACATTTTCCTGACGCACACGCATTTCGACCACATCTGCGGCCTTCCGTTCTTCCGGCCGTTTTTCGTTGCGCGCAACCGTTTCCGGATCTGGGCCGGCCACCTGCTGCCGGACCATAAGCTGAAGACCGTCATTTGCCAGATGATGATGGCGCCGCTGTTTCCGGTCCCGCCCGAGGTATTCGCTGCCGACATCGACTACCGTGATTTCACGGCAGGCAAGACCCTGCGGCCGGCCGCGGACATCGCGGTCAGGACAGTCCGCCTCAACCATCCGGACCGGGCGACCGGATACCGCATCGAGTATGACGGGCGCTCGCTCTGTTACATTACGGACACCGGTCACGTCGTGGGACAGCGCGACGCCTCTCTCGTCGACTTCGTCTCGGGATCGCAGATAATGATCTACGATTCGACGTTTACCGACGAGGAATTCCCGCACTACAGCCAGTATGGGCACTCGACCTGGCAGGAGGGTGTGCGCGTCGCCGATGCCGCCGGCGTCGAAACGCTGGTCATCTTCCACCACGATCCCTCGCATAACGATGCCTTCATGGACGCGGTGGCGGCGGAGGCCGCGGCCGCGCGCCCCGGAACCATCGTCGCCAGCGAAGGCATGGTGTTGTCGCCCGGCGCGCTTGGCCCCGGCGACCCCGATTGAGACGCGATGGCGGCTTTGCGCGCGTGGCGGCGGCGTTTGCGGTTCGGGATTCCGACCGTGCTCGGCATCGCGCGGCGCGGCTTCTTCATCCCCTACCGGTACGCGGGCAACGTTCCGGCACGACGGGACCGCGCCTCCTACGATGCCATCTCGGCGATTCTCGACCGCTCCCGGGATGTCTTCTCGGCGTGGCTTGAGGCGATCGACGGATACGCTGCGGAGCTGGAGGCGATCGGCGCGATGAATCCGCCGGCGCCGCGCTGGAGACAGGACTGGTTTCCGCGTCTGGACGCGGCTTGCGCCTATGCGATCACACGAAGGACGCAGCCGCGCCGCATCGTCGAAGTGGGCTGCGGGCATTCGACGCGATTCCTTGCACGTGCCGTTGCCGATGCGGGCATCGAGACCAAAATCCTCGCGATCGATCCGGCCCCGCGTGCCGACCTCGACAGCCTCGGTTGCGTCGAACTGCGGCGCGAGACGGTACAGTCCGCCGGGGAACTGCCGTTCCGGAACCTGCGGGCGGGCGACATCGTGGCCATCGACTCGAGCCACATCCTGATGCCCGGCACCGACGTCGACATGCTGCTGAACCGTGTCCTCGTCACGCTCCCGGCCGGCGTCATGGTCCATATCCACGACATCTTCCTGCCCGACGACTATCCGCCCGACTGGGAGTGGCGCGGCTACAACGAGCAGCTTGCGGTCGCACAGATGATCGCCGGCGGCGCATGGTCGGTCGAATTCGCCAGCCAATACGTCGTCACCCGCATGACCGACCGCGTCGCAGCCGGCGTCGTCGAGCGCCTGCCGCTTCTGCCGGGCGCCCGGGAGACGAGCCTCTGGCTCAAGAAACGTTGAAGGGACGCGCGCGAATCTTGATTGTCATCAGACTACGCGAACCGACTATCTGGGGAACGATCCGCGATTTCACCACGGGCTGGGACTGAGGCGCATGGACATCGATACGGATATCGCACAGCGTTCGCGGCCGCGCGCCGATTCGGGGGACATCCCGACGCGCGTAACCGCCGCGATCGAACAGCAGCAGGACGAAAGCGAGCGTCTTGCCGCCTGGGTCCAGCTCGGCATCGTCTTGTTTTTTGTCGCATTGTATGCGGTTGCCCCGAAGACGTATGCGGGCGACTGGATGTTTCCGCCGGTGACGTTCGCGCTGGCCGCGTTCTTCCTGGCCGGCGTCGTGCGCCTTGCCGTGGTGCACAGGGGCCGCGTTGCCGGCTGGTTCGTCGCGGCGTCGGTCGTCGCCGAGCTCGCCCTGTTGCTGCTGTTGATCTGGAGCTTCCACATCCAGTACGAGCAGCCGCCCGCCTTCTACCTGAAGGCACCGACCCTGCTCTATATCTTCATTTTCATTGCATTGCGCGCGTTGCGCTTCGAGGCCCGTTACGTCGTCCTGGCCGGCGCAACCGCGGCGACCGGATGGCTGGCCATGGCCGGGTACGCGATCCTGAGCGATCCGTCCGGCAGTGTCGTGACACGCGATTACGTCCGTTACCTGACATCGAACTCGATCCTGATCGGCGCCGAAATGGACAAGATCATCGCCATACTGCTGGTGACCGCAATCCTTTCCGTTGCCCTCGTCCGCGCACGCAGGCTGCTGGTCCGCGCCGTCGTCGAGGGGGCAGCGGCCCGCGATTTGTCGCGCTTCTTCGCGCCGGAGATCGCGGCCCGCATCGTCGGGGCGGAGAGCCAGATCAGGCCGGGCTATGCCGAGGCGCGCGAGGCGTCGATCCTGACCATCGATATCCGCGGTTTCACCAGGCTCGCCAACGCGCTGCCTCCCGCGGAGCTGATCGCCCTGCTCGTGGAATACGAGTCGCGCATGGTCTCGGTCATCCAGTCGCATGGGGGTTGCATCGACAAGTTCCTTGGCGACGGCATCCTGGCGACCTTCGGCGCCGCGGCGCCGAGCGAAACGCATGCGGCCGACGCGCTGCGCGCGCTGGAAGGGGTCACTGTTGCGGTCGACGACTGGAACCGGGCGCGCGAGCAGTCCGGTCACGAGCCGCTGCGGATCGGCGCCGCGGTCGCGGCC
>JBFIFO010000093.1:0-15968 GCA_041602815.1 Alphaproteobacteria bacterium
GCCCTCGGTCGCGGCCAGGCCCTTGATCTCGCCCTTGCCGAACTGGTCGCCCGGCTTGGCGCGGCGAATCTCCCACGCATAGGCGACCCACTGCGCGATGCTGCCGCCGGCGGCCGGGATGATGCCCATGACCAGCCCCGTCGCCCAGCCGCGGATCAGCGACCAGCGGACGTGGAAGATCTCCGACGGCCGCGGCCAGATGTTCCAGCTCAGTGCGCTCTTGCCGGAGATGTTCGACTTGGCCTCGCCCTCGCTGAGCTCCAGCCCCTGGGCGAAGGCGAACAGCCCGATGATGGCGGGCAGGATGCCGAATCCGGATTCTAGCGAGATGATGCCGAACGTGTAGCGCGGGAAGCCGGAATACTCGTCGATCCCGAAGGTGCTGAGGAACAGGCCGAGCAGCCCCGACAGCAGGCCCTTGAGCACCGAGCCAAAGGCGACGGACGCGATCGCCGTCAGCCCGAGGATGGCGACCAGGAAGTATTCCGACGGCCCGAACATCAGCGAGACCGTGGCGAGCGGCGGCGCCAGCAGCAGCAGGACGAAGCCGCTGATTAGCCCGCCGACCACCGAAGCGAAGGTGGAGATGCGGATCGCCTGGATCGCCTTGCCGCGCTTGGTCATCTCGAAGCCTTCGATGGACGACGCGGCGGAAGCCGAGGTGCCGGGAGCGCGCAGCAATATCGCGGAGAAGGAACCGCCGTAGATTCCGGCGGCGAAGCACGACACGAGGAGGATCAGCGCGGTGTCGGCCGGCATGTTGAAGGAGACCGGGATCAGGAGCGCGATCGCCATCGGCGGCGACAGGCCGGGAATCGCGCCGATGACGAGCCCGATGACGACGCCGAGAATCATCGCCGTGAAATTCTCCGGCGACACCACGTTGGCAAGGTACAGGAAGGTGTCTTCAGCGAACATGGCTCACGACGCCTCGCGCGGGCCGGGGGCAGGCGACCGTGCGCTCACAGCAGAATCCCCTTGGGCAGGGGCGCCTGGAGGAAGACGACGAAGAACGCGTACATCGCCGGAATCAGGATCGCGGCGGTGATGACGAGGGTCCTGATGTCGCGGATCCCGATCGTCCAGCTCGCCGCGAACAGGAACACGACGGTCGACGCGAAGTAGCCGAGCTCGAAGATGACGAAGACGTAGAGGACCGAGAGCGCCAGCAGGAGCAGCGGCTTGGCCCGCGAATAGGTCATCCGGAAATCGACACGGTCGTCAGCCTGCCTGGCGCCCGGCCGGAAGCTGCCGGCGATCAGGATTCCGGAAATCAGGACGGCGCAGATCTGGGCGAATAACGGAAAGGTTCCGCCGCCGGCGGGAAATTCGAGCGCCTGGGCACCGACATAGAGGGAAAAGACGATATAGACGGCAGCGGCAATCCGGATGCCCCAGTACTTCGGCATGCTCAAGACCCTCTCGGTTCGGAGGCAAAACGGCGGAAGCGCCGGCCGCGGAGTCCGCGCGTGTCAAACTCCGCGGCCGGCGGTCGTTTCTATTGCTCCAGCTCCCAGAACTTGACCGTCTTGACCAGCTCCTCGGCTTCCCGCAGGGCCTTCCACAACTCGTCGCCTTCCTTGAACTCGAGCGGGTTGCGGTTGGCGTTCTCCTTCATGACGTATTCGGGATTGCTCATCGCCGCCTTGACGGCGTTGAGGTACACCGCCTGCTTGTCCGCCGCGATCCCGTTCGCAAGCACGAACGTCCGGCCCGCGAAGGAGATGTTGCGCTTGCCGGTGACTTCCTCGAAGGTCGGGACCGTCGGCAGGTTCGGCGAGCGGTCGGCGCTCAGCACGCAGATCGCGCGCAGCTTGCGGTCGAGCATGTAGGGCACGTAGTACCCGACGTTACCGCCCACCGCATCGGTATGGCCGCCGATCACTTCCTGGATCTTCTTGCCGTCGTTGTTGGCATAGACCTTCTTGACCTTGAAGCCCTCGACGAACTTCTCGGCATAGGCGATGCCCATATGGTCGTCGGAACCGACCGCCGTCGTGCTCATGACGATCTGGTTCGGATTGGCGATCGCATGGTCGATGAAGGCACGCAGCGTCTGGAACCGCTCATCACCCTCGCGGACCGCCCAGATGCAGGGATCGAGCGAGTGCCAGGCGATGAAGTTGAAGGATTCCAGGGTCTCGGTGCGCTTCATGCGCGGATCGAGCAGGGACAGGACATGCGGCAGGTTGATCGTGCCGATGATGTGGTCGTCCTTTTCCGGGTCCCATTTCGCCATTTCCGCCCAGGCCTTCCAGCCGCCGCCGCCCTGGATGTTGATGACGTTGACTGGAACCCCAAGCTCCTTGGCGAGATACGGGGCGAACAGACGCATCGTCCGGTCGGACCCGCCGCCGGTGCCGAACGGCACCACAAGCTGGACCGGTCCCGTGGGGAACGCCGCCGCCTTCGCGACCTTGCCGGCGGTCGTGAACGTCGCCGCACCGGCCACGGCCCCCGCCCCGGCGAGGAACTGCCTGCGGCCGAATGCCGTACGCCGCTTGTCTGCCGTCGGTTTGACCTTGCTCATTATTTAGCCTCCTTGCTGCTCCAATTGTTACCGGACCGGTCGGAATGCGGCGCGCCGCCGCATGGTCCGACTCATGCTGACAGGATAGCAGCCCGATCGCGGGCGTTGTTCCGGCAGTATTACCGTCCCGGGCCTCCCATTTGGCTGCGCCATTCTTGCCGGGCGGCGCCCCCGAAACGGTACTGGGGTTCCAGGTGCAGAGCGTCGGTCCGCCCGTTGCGCGACCGGTCCCGAAGCGGTCCGATATCCCGGCGCTTCGGAGCGGCATCGCCTTTTTGATACGGAATTTTATCTGGTGCACCGATTTGTTTCAAACTAATATTTCCCGCTTGAACGCCCGTTCACTGGAGTTTCCCGAAATTGCAGCTGCCCAAGAACACTTTCAAGCAGGCGCTCGCCGAAATGCGCCCGCAGATCGGCCTGTGGAGCACGTTGTCGAGCAACATCGCATCGGAGGTGCTGGCCCATGCCGGCTACGACTGGATCGTCGTCGACATGGAGCATTCGCCGAACGAGATCCCCGGCGTGTATGCGCAGCTCCAGTCGTACGACCCGTCGCCGACCGCGGCCGTCGTCCGGCTGCCCTGGAACGATCCGGTCGTGGTCAAGCGGGTCCTCGATATCGGCGCCTATTCGCTGCTGTTCCCGATGATCCAGACGGCCGAGGAGGCAACCGCAGCGGTCGCGTCGACGCGCTATCCGCCGCGCGGTATCCGCGGCGTGTCGCTGAACCAGCGCGGCAACCGCTACGGCCGGATCGCGGACTACGTCCACGACTTCGAGTCCGAGCTGTGCATCACGGTGCAGATCGAGACCAGGTCCGCCCTCGGCCGCGTCGGCGAGATCGCCGCGGTCGACGGCGTCGACGGGATCTTCTTCGGGCCGGCGGACCTGTCCGCCGACATGGGATATCTCGGCCAGCCCGGACACCCGAAGGTAAAGGAGGCGCTGGCCGAGGGTCTTGCCGCCTGCAGCAAGGCGGGCAAGCCGGCGGGAATCCTGACCGGGGCCGAGGCGGATTCGATCCACTGGCTTAAGGAAGGGTACGTGTTCGTCGCCGTCGGCACCGACACGGCCATCCTCGCCCGCGGCGCCGATGCGCTGCTCGCCCGCATCAGGGACGGGATTGGTTAAGTAGCGGAATTGGCGCGAACTCATGCTTCGAGACGCGGCTACGCCGCTCCTCAGCATGAGGCATGATATATCGAGATGTTGGAGCCTCATGCTGAGGAGCACCGCAGGTGCGTCTCGAAGTATGAGGTCGCTCGGTGACCCTAACCCAGCACCTCGCGGTTGACCACCAGTTCCGGGTCGAGCCGGCCGTCGAAGGCGGCGAGGACATTGTCGGCGCAGGCCAGTGCCATGCGGCGCGCGCATTCCTCGGTGAAAGCCGCGCAGTGCGGGCTGACGATCACCGAATCGAGCGTAAAAAGGGGGTTGCCGGGCGCCGGCGGCTCATCCTCGAACACGTCGAGCGCCGCGCCGCACAGCTTGCCCGCGACGAGTGCCGCATGCAGGGCCGCCTCGTCGACGATGCCGCCGCGCGACAGGTTGAGCAGGGCGGCCTCCGGCCGCATCGCGGCGATCTCCGCCGCGCCGATCAGGTACCCCGCGCCCGGCGCCTTCGGCACGTGCACGGTCACGTAGTCGGCCCGGCCCAGCGCTTCGCGGAAATCCGCCACGTGGGTGCAGCCCTCGGCCTCCGCAGCCGCAGCATCGACGAAGGGGTCGGCGGCGATCACGGCCATGCCGAACGCTCGGCAAAGTCGCGCCACCGCCCGGCCGATCCGCCCGAAGCCGACCACCAGAACGGTCTTGCCGGAGAGTTCGCGCGCCGAGAAGCCGTCGCGGATCGCGAAATTCCCGTCCCGCGTCGCCCGGTCGTAGGTGCACAGCCGCTTGGAGAGCCCCAGCATCAGGGCGAGCGTGTGCTCCGCCACGGCGCCGGAATTCACGTCCCCGACCAGCGCCAGCGGGATGCCGCGCGCGGTCAGCGCCGCGACGTCGACCGCTTCGTAGCCGACGCCGTGGCGGGCGACGATTCGCAGTCCGGGCGCCGCCGCGATCGCCGCCGCGTCGATCCGAGTCATGCGCACGATGATGGCGTCGGCGTCGCCGACATGGTCCATCAGGTCGGCAGCGTGGTCCGGCAGCTCGCGGAGCGTACAGTTCGCTGCGGCCAGCCGGTCGATCCCCGCCTCGTGGATCTTCCCGACGACCAGGACGTGCGGCATCGCCGGCTCACGCGTCGATCTTGCGCCAGTCGTCCGGCTCGGCGTGGATCACTTCCCTGCCGGCCGCGCCCGGCCGCCGGTCGACGAAGACCTCGCCCTCCTTCATAACGATCTGGATGTTCCGGCGCTCCTGCAGCACCCTTATGTCGTCCAGCGGATCGCCGTCGACGATAAGAATGTCGGCGAACTTGCCGGCCTCGACGGTGCCGATCTCCTCCTCCATGCCCAGCGCCTCTGCCGCGTTGCGGGTCGTCGTCATGATCGCCTCCATCGGCGTCATCCCGAGGTCGACGTAAATCTCCAGCTCCTGGGCGTTGGTGCCCATGCCGGGCTCGTAGCCCATGTCGGTGCCCATGGCGACCTTGATGCCCGCCTTGTGCATGACCTGGAAGGTATCGAAGCAGCTCGGCTGGATGGTCTTCATCTTGTCGAGCACGAATTGCGGCGTGCCGATCTGGCGCCGGATCTCGATCGCATGGTCGGTCCGGTGGGCCAGCGTCGGCGTTACCGGGATCTCGGCCTCGAGGATCTGCTCGATCGAATCGGCATCGTGGAACACCATGTGCTCGATGGTATCGCAACCCGACTTGACCGCCATGCGATGGGCTTCCGGCGTGAAGCAGTGCACCGCCGCCCGTTTGTGGAACGCGTGCGCCTCGTCGACGATGGCGTCGAGCTCCTCCTGGGTCATGTTGCGCACGTCGGGCTCCTCCTTGTCGGTGCCGCCGCCGCCCGAGGCGCAGGTCTTGATCACGTCGCAGCCGGTCCGCAGGTTCGTGCGCGCCAGCTTGCGCAGCTCCCACGGGCCGTCGGCGTTCTGGAAGCCCGGACGCAGCGAGGCCCGCGGCAGGATCAGCTCGAGATGCGAGTTGGTGATGTAGGTAAACCCGCCGACGACCATGCGCGGCCCGGCGAAGATGCCCGCCTCGATGGCGTCGCGCACGGCGCACAGCTGCGGCGTCATCAGGCCGCGGCTGCTGATGAAGCCGAGGTCGCGCAGCGTCGTGAATCCCATCTCGAAGCACAGCTGGGCGTGGAACAGGCAGTACATCTGCTGCAGCTCCGGCGTCACCTCCCAGGTGGCGACCCGGTAGTTGTTGAAGGTCCGGTTGTTGAACATGTTCAGATGGATGTGCAGATCCATCATGCCGGGCATCACGGTCTTGCCGGTCGCGTCGATCTGTTCCGCGCCCGCCGGGATCTCGACCGACCCGGCGGCGCCGACCGCCGCGACGCGCGCCCCCTCGACCACGACCACCGCGTTGTCGAGGACCGGCCCGCCGTTGCCGTCGATCAGGGTGCCGCCGGTGATGACCTTCGTGTTCGTCGCTGCCATCGTTGCTGGTTCGCCTCGTTGTTTCCGCTCGCCAGTATGCCTGCCGCCGCCGCGGCGAAGCCTTCGGGAGCTCGCATAGGGTCGGCGCACTGGGTGCACCCGAGTTTCAGGAAGTGCACATTAATCGCGGCAGGGAAAGGGCGTCAAGGGTTGAACCCGATCAAGGCGTGCTCACGCCGACGGTTCCTCGAAGCGCTTCACCAGCGACAGGAAGCGGGCGTAGTCCGATGGCTGGACGGCGCCCGATCCGGCCGGCGCCGCCGGCTTGAAGTCGAGCGCATCCAGCGTTGCCTCGATATCGCTGCGGCCGAGGCCGTGGGTGATGAAGACGATCCGCGAGCGGCGTTCGTCATCCGGCCACGCTTCGAGCGCCACCGGCGGATGGAAAAGATGCTGCACCGCGTGCACGACCACCGGCTCGCCGGCAACATTCAGCAGCCCTTTCACCCGCAGCAGATTCGGGCCGCGATACGACGCCAGCAGGTCGAGCCAGAGCTCGAGCCCGGCCGGCTCCACCGGCCGCTCGCGGGTCACCGCGAAGGTCTGGATGCCGTCGCGGTGGCGGTGCGCAGCGTGGTCGTCATGTGCGTGCGCGCTGAGCCACGCGCCGACGTCCCGACCGTCCCGCGATCCGGACCCGATGGCGGCTCCGAACAGCCTGTCGGGCGCGATCTCCCCCATCACGGCCCGGAAGATCGCGGCACCCGGATTGATGCTGCCGAGCCGCTCGACAAGGCCCGACACCGCGTCCGCCTCAACAAGATCGGTCTTGCTGATGACGATACGGTCGCTGACGGCGGCCTGCTTGACGGATTCGAAATGAGTGTCGAACTGACTCTCGGCGTTCACGGCATCGACCACGGCGACCACCGAATCGAGCCGGTAGTACCTGGTGACATCGGGGTCGGCGATCAGCGTGTGCAGGATCGGCGCCGGGTCCGCAAGGCCGGTTGTCTCGATGACCACCCGCTCGAAGGCCGGCACCGTGCCGGTCATGCGTTTCGCAAGAAGGGTCTGCAGGGTCTGGACGAGGTCGCCGAGGATCGTGCAGCACAGGCAGCCGCTGTCCATCAGCACCATGCTCTCATCCGGCGTCTCGACCAGCAGGTGGTCGAGTCCGATTTCCCCGAACTCGTTGACGATCACCGCGGTGTTGGCCATCCCGTCGTGGGATAGCAACCGGTTCAGCAGCGTGGTCTTGCCGCTGCCGAGGAAGCCGGTCAGGACGGTCGCCGGCAGGCGTTCGCCGATCTCAAGCAGGTCCGTCGTCATCGGCCCTTCGTCCCCGCGCGGCGCTCGCCCGGCGCCATCACTCGCCGACCGCGAGCCTGGCGTCCTGATAGCCGAGCGCCCCGGAAATCTGCGCCGCCGACTTCTTGACCGCCGGCGCCAGCTGGATCAGCTTCTCACGGGTCAGCCGGACATCGGGGCCGCGGACGACGGCGGCCGCCACGACCTCGCCGTCGCGGTCGAACACCGGCGCCGCGATCGCCGAGCTGCCCTTGTTCGGATGGCCGATGCTGAAAGCGTAGCCCTGTTGCCGCGCCGCTTTCCATTCCTTGCGCAAGCGCCGGACTTCGGCGTTGTCCGGCGCCGTCGGCAGATCGCTCTTGCGCAGGATGTAGTCGACCTCGGACTCCGCGGCATGCGCCATCAGGACTGCGCCGGCGGCGCCGACATGAATCGGGTAGGCCCGGCCGATCGCCGGCACGTCGGACAGTTCGTGCACCGACGGCAGGATCTCGACGTAGACACGCTCCAGCCCGCGCGGACATGCCAGGCACACGGTCTCGTTGGTATCGCGCCACAGCGTCTTCAGGTACGGCCGGCTGATCTGCCGCAGATCGTTGCGCCAGGCGCCGGACAGCTGGTTGACGGCACCGCCCAGCAGATAGCGGCGGGTCGCGGTGTCCTGCTGGATCAGGTTCGATCCCTCCAGCGTCGTCAGCAGGCGCAGCGTCGTCGCCTTGTCGAGCCCCACGCTCCGACTGATCTCGGACAGTCCGAGTGGCCGATCGTTCTGCGCCACGAGAAACAGGATCGAGATCGCTCTTTCGACGGACCGCACGGTCTTCATGGGTTCCCTGGCTCTCCCAAAATCAATGCCGTCGCGCTTCAGGCGGCGACGATTCTGCTTGCAGGCTCGATTTCATTGTATCACAGGGTGCACCGATTTTCCGCATAATGATCTTTGCCGGAATGTTGTCAAGGCGCTATGCATAGTGCCGCCGGGCCGCGTTGACGGGCTCGGCCCGAAAAATGTCGGATGTCCCGCTGCGCAAGTGGCAGGTGGGACGGGAGACTGGCGATGGCGAAGGGTTCTGTACTGATCACCGGGGCGAGCCGCGGCATCGGCCGGGCGACGGCCGACCTCCTGGCCGCGGCCGGGACGCGGGTCGTCGGCATCGCCCGTACCCCGCCGGGCGACGACTTTCCCGGCGCGTTCTTCACCGCGGATCTGGCGGACCGGAAGGCCACCGCAAAGGTCCTTGAGCGGATCGTATCCGACGAAGCGGTCGGCGGGTTGGTCAACAACGTGGGCATCAACCGGGTGCAGATGCTCGGCGCGGTCGACCTGGACAAGTTCGACGAGGTCCTCGACATCAACCTGCGAATCGCGGTCCAGTGTGCCCAGGCCGTGCTGCCCGGCATGCGGGAACGCGGATACGGCCGGATCGTCAATATCTCCAGCCGCGGCGCGCTGGGCCGCGAGGGCCGTACGTCCTATGCCGCGGCCAAGGCCGGCATCATCGGCGTGACCCGCACCTGGGCGATCGAGCTCGCGCCGCACGGCATCACGGTCAACGCCGTCGCGCCGGGGCCGACGGCGACGGAAATGTTCAAGCGCAACAACATCGACGGCGCGCCGCCCGAATTCGTTGAGTCGTTCCTCGCCGGCAATCCCATGAAACGGTTCGCAGAGCCGGCGGAAATCGCGGCGGCGATCGCCTTTTTCCTGTCGCCCGGCGCCTCGTACGTCACCGGCCAGGTGTTGCACGTCTGCGGCGGCATGACCGTCGGATTTGCGCCGGTGTAGATCTCCCCCGGCATTCGCGAAGGAAGGGTCGAACATGTCCAGCAAGCTGTTTTCGACGATCGAGCTGCGCGGTCTCAAGCTGCCGAACCGCATCGTCGTCTCGCCGATGTGCCAGTACTGCGTCGAGGACGGGGTCGTCGGCGACTGGCACCGGGTCCATCTCGGGATGCTGGCCAATTCCGGCGCCGGCTTGCTGATCGTCGAGGCCACGGCGGTGACCGCGCAGGGCCGGATCTCGCCGGGCTGCACGGGCCTCTACAATGACGAGACGGAGGCCGCCTTTACGCGCGTGCTGGAAACCGTGCGCGCGGTCGGCAGCGCCCATCTCGGCATCCAGATCGGCCATTCCGGACGCAAGGGCTCGACCGCGGCGCCGTGGGTCGGCCGCGGCTCGGTCGCCAGGGCCGATGGCGGCTGGGACGTCGTGGGCCCCTCTCCCATTGCCTTCACCGAGGGCTGGCTGGTGCCGCGGCAGCTCGACCGCGCGGGCATGGACGACATCCGCGAGGCTTTCGTGTCGGCGACGCACCGGGCCGCCCGGCTCGGGTTCGAGTTCCTCGAGCTGCACTCGGCGCACGGCTATCTGTTGAGCAGCTTCGTCTCGCCGCTGTCGAACCGGCGCAAGGACGAATACGGCGGCTCGCGCGAGAACCGCATGCGGTTTCCGCTGGAGGTCGCCAGGGCGGTGCGCGAGGCGTGGCCGTCCGACCGGCCGATGAGCGTGCGCATCAACGGAACCGATTGGGTCGACGGCGGCTGGACGCCGGACGACGCCGTGGCCTACGCGGCCGCGCTCAAGGCGTGCGGCGTCGACATCGTCACCGTTTCCAGCGGCGGCATCGACCCGAATCAGCAAGTTCCTGTGAAACCGGGATACCAGGTGCCGATCGCCGCGAAGGTGCGCAGGGAAGCCGGCATTCCGACCATCACGGTCGGCATGATCACGGCGCCGAAGCAGGCGGAATCGATTATCGTCGACGGCGATGCGGACATGGTGGCGCTGGCCCGCGGCATGCTGTTCAACCCGCGCTGGGCCAAGCACGCCGCGGTGGCCCTGGGCGTCGAGGTCGACTACCCGCCGCAGTACCAGCGCGCCGCCCCGGCCGCCTGGCCACCGGCGAAGGACAGCATCGCCGGCTGAGCCGGCCGCCGCGACGTCGCCGCGCGCACGCGTCAGTCCGGCTCGAATCCCGGATCGTAATGGGCGCCGCTCATCGAGCCGTCGGCGGCCTTGCCGACAATGCCGTGCGAGAGGTCCTTGACGACGTAAAAGATTACGTCCTCCTCCTTCGTTGCGACCATGGAGTGGACCATGTTCGGCGGCACGTAGACGACCGTGCCGGCAGGGGCGAGGAATTCCTGGCCGTCCATCTCCACCTTCAGCGTGCCCTGGAGCACGTAGTTGAACTGCTCGTTCGGATGCGAATGGGGCCGGGAACCGGTGCCGCGCGCCTTGTGGATCAGGCCGACCTGCATGCGCTCGCCCTCCAGCACGCCGCCGCGCGAGGTGGAATACCCGGTGCCGGCCTCGATGGCGTCGAGCTCGGCGATCATGAAGCCGTACTTCCCCTTGCCGGCCTTCACGGCCCCCTTGTTCCTGGTTGCGGTGGCATTCGCCATCTTTCGGTCCCCCTTGCTGTTGCCGCGTTGCATCGATGCTTGCGGTTAAGATTAGTCGCGTCCCCCGGCGTTTCAATGCGGGCCATTCCATTACCCGATCAGCCCCAGCAGACGCCACCACAGGAAATTCAGCGGCGCCAGGACGACGAGGGTGGCGGCGGTGCTGGCGAGAATGACCCGAACCGCATCGCGGATCCGCACCCCGCCGAGTCCGATCGCGACCACCAGCGGCGGCGACTGGTAGGGCAGCAGCATCGCCGACAGGCCGACGATCTGCGTCATCAGCACCGTCATCAGCGGCATGCCGCTGGCGGTGCTGAGATCCTGGGCCAGCGGCACCAGGAAGGTCGGCGCGCCCGGCACGGTGGCGGCCGTGCCGAACACCATGGAGACCCCGATCAGCGAGACGTAATTGAGGAACGGTCGGGCCGGATCGAAGGTCACCCAGCGGCCGAGGAACGCGGCGATCTCGGTGCCGAGCCCGCTGTCGGCGACCAGCGCCCCGACGCCGAGCACGCCGGCCACGAAGAAGAACGGGCGCAGGTTCGTCTTGTCCGCCAGCGCCGTCGGCGGCGCCAGGCCGAACGCCGGCACCAGGATCACGATGGCGGCGAACAGCGCGACCCAGGCCGGCGAGACATGATGGATGAAATCTGTCGCCCACAGGCCGAGGGTCAGGCAAAGCACGATGAGCAGGTTGCGCTGGCGCGCGGACATCGCCGTCGACTCCGCCTCGGCCTCCGGCGTGCTGGCTGTGTCCGTAAACATCGCCAGGATGATCAGCACCAGCGCCGCGGCCCGCAGCAGCCCCATGACCGGCAGGTGCCAGAGCAGGTATTCCGCATAGGTCGGCACCACGCCATAGATCGACTCCGCGGCGCCGAACAGCACGACGTTGGGCAGGTTCGCCGGCAGGATCGCGAAGGTCGGGATGAAACTGCCGCACCCGATCGTCAGCGCGAAGCCGGTGCGCCCGTGGCTGCCCGGCGCAAAGCCCATGTGATCCGCCAGCGCCAGGGCGATCGGCATGAGGATGACGATGCGGCCGATGCTGGCCGGCATCAGGAAGGCAAGCAGCAGGCACGCCGCCATGAGGCCCCAGACCGCGCGGGCGTAGGAGCGGGTGAGGCCGCGCAGCGCCGACCGCGCGATGCGCTGGCCGAGACCGGAATCGGACACCGCCAGGCCGATGATGATGCCGCCGAACAGCAGCCACACCGCTCCGCCCGCGAAGCCGGAAAACGCAACGGCGGGGGTCGCGATCCCCAGGACGACCGCCAGCGTCATGAAGCCGAGCGAGGTGATGTGCTCGGGAATCGCATGCGTCGCCCACAGGCCGACGGTGGCGATGACCAGGCCGCCGGCGCGGACCGGCAGCGACGCCGCGCCATCCGCCAGCGGCCAGAACAGCAACAGCAGCCCGCCCGCCACCGCCGTGACCGCAATCCAGTTGGCCGGCCGCGCCAGCGGTGAGCCGAGGCCGTTTCCGGTCTCCACGCTCATGGCACCAAGACAGCCGCCAACCGGTGATCCCGTACGCGCCACTTGCCCGCATCGTTTCGGTTGCCGGCGACGCAGCGACGGGGTGACAGCGCGACGCGCCCGGCGTATTCTGTGAAAAACCGGTTCATCAGGGCAACCTCCGGCCCGGACCGTAGCAGATGCGATGCGTCGGGGAAAGAATCCGGAATGACGCCGACCGCCGTTCAATCTGCGGCGGTCCGCCGCGCGATGAGGGAACAGAAAGGCATGCCGTTCCACAGGTTTGAAAATCTCGACAGCGAGTATCTCACGCCGCATCTGTCGACCGGCAAGGCTCCGATCATCGAGGGCCGGTACATGTATTTCTGCCGCATCTTCAAGGAGGCGGGCACCGGATCGGAACTGCATTACCACCCGAACGAGCTGCTGATCTTCCCGCTCGCGGGCAAGATCAACGCCGTGGTCGGCGAGGACCGGCGGATCGTCGCGCCCGGCACCTTCGTGCACGTGCCGGCCTACGCGCGGCATTCCATGAAGGCGACCGAGGACGGCGACCTCAGCTACCTCTACATCAAGGACCAGACCTGGACCGTGGTCGGCATCGCCGCCGACGAGGCACCGCCGGAACACGCGATGTCGGTCGAGGAGGTGAACCGGATCCACCGGTCGGGCGAATGGGCGGGCCAGAAGAAGGAGCCCGAGAAATCGCAGGCGATCGTCAACGGGCTCGGCGCGTGCTACTACCCGATCCTCGATTCGCTGGATGCGCCGCCTGCGTCGGGCAACCGCGTGTGCTGGATCGAGGGCGAGCGCCTGGCCTTCGGCTTCTTCGAATACCCGGCCGGCTACGAGCGGCCTGCCGCGAACGCGGCCCACGAGGAGTTCATGTATGTGCTGTCGGGCGGGCTCGACATCCGGGTCGCCAATGAAAGCCGCGCCGCAGAGCCCGGCGACGTGATCGAGGTTCCCAGGGGCGTGGAGCGCGGATTCGCGGTGGCCGGCGACTGCCCGGTCCGCTACGTGGTCGTCCGCTCCATGCCCTATCTCGAGGCGCGGATCGACGAATGACGGACCGCGCCGACCCCAGCCGGAGACGCAATGACGCGGCCCTCCCGGTCTCGGTGCTGACCGGGTTCCTGGGCAGCGGCAAGACGACGCTGCTCAACCGGCTGCTGCAGCACCCCGGGCTCGCGGACACCGCGGTGGTCGTCAACGAATTCGGCGAGATCGGCATCGACCACCTGCTGGTCGAAACCGCGCTGGAGGACGCGGTGCTGCTGAAGAGCGGCTGCGTGTGCTGCAGCATCCGCGGCGACCTCGTCGACACCCTCCTGCAGCTGGCGAGCCGCCGCGACCACGGCGAGATCCCCGACTTTGCCCGCGTGGTGGTGGAAACGACCGGGCTTGCCGATCCGGCACCGGTGCTGCAGACCCTGCTGGCCGAGCCCAGCGTGACGGAACGGTTCCGCCTCGGCAACGTCATCACGACCGTCGATGCGGTGAACGGACGTGGCCAGCTGGACACATACGAGGAACCGAGACGGCAGGCCGCCGCCGCCGACCGCCTCGTCGTCACCAAGACCGATCTTGCCGCAGCCGGCGAGATCGCGGACCTGGTCGCGCATCTGCGGCGCGTCAACCCGCTGAGCCCGGTCTACGAGATTGCCAACGGCGAGATCGACCCCGACCTGCTGATCGGCGATGACGGGCCTGGCGCGCGCCGGTTCGACGCCGATTGGGCAGCCGATGCCGAAACCCACGAGCATCATGCCCACGGCGCCGAGGGCGACGTCGAGTCGTTCTGCATCGTGCGCGACAAGCCGATCGAGGCGCACGCCCTGCGTCGATGGCTGGGCTCGCTGATGTCGCTGCGCGGGGCGGACCTGTTGCGCATCAAAGGCATCGTCGATGTCGCGGGTGTCGACCGGCCGGTCGTCGTCCAGGGAGTCCAGCATCTCTTTCACCCGCCAGTGACGCTCGATGCGTGGCCCGGCGGCGACCGCCGCACGAAGATCGTGTTCATCACCCGCGACATCCCGCGCGACGGCGTCGAACGGGCGCTCGACGCCATAACCCGCCAAGCCGCTTGAGACCGATACCAGGAGCGAAAGAGGACAGCATGAGCAAAGACGACGCATGGAACATGAAACTGATCGGCCACGACACGCTGACCGGCTATGGCGGCATCGGCGAGGGCATGTCGATCCAGCTCGCCAGGGACGGCCGGCGGATCATGTGGCTTGCCCATGAGGGGCCGCCGAAGAACTTCACCGGCGTCGACGTCACCGACCCGCGCAAGCCCAAGGTCGTCATCCAGACCGACCTGCCGCACAAGCGCATGCGCTCCAACTCGCTCGAGATCGTCGGCGACATCATGGCCGTCGCCTACCAGACACGTGAGCGGCCCGAGAGCAACGCCGCCGGGTTCGACATCGACAATGCCGGCCTGGAACTGTTCGACATCAGCACGCCGGAAACGCCGAAATCGATTTCCTTCTTCGACTGCAAGGGGCCGGGCTCGATGGGCGTGCACCAGCTCTGGTTCGTCGACGGCGAGTACATCCACTGCGCCGCCGGGGCGGCCGACTTCATGCCGCGCGATCCCCAGGATTGTCAGTTCTACCGCTGCATCGACGTGCGCGACCCCGCCAAGCCCGAGGAGGTCGGCCGCTGGTGGCTGCCCGGCACGCGCGACGGCGACGACGCGCCGCCGCTGCCGCGTCACCCGCAGTTCGACAAGGGCTTCCGCGCCCACAACACCAACGTCTATCCGGAGCGGCCGGACCGCGTCTATATGGGCTATCTCGACGGCGGAACCATCATCCTGGATATCTCCGACAAGGCGAATCCGAAGATGGTCAGCCAGTGGAACCCGCACCCGCCGTTTCCCGGCTTCACCCACACCGCGCTGCCGCTCCTGGACCGCGACCTCCTGATCGTCTCGGACGAGAGCGTCGTCGACGGCGCCGAGGACTGGCCGAAGCTGACCTGGGTCGTCGACATGCGCGACGAGACCAACCTCGTGCCGATCAGCACCCTGCCGATGCCGCCGGTCGAGGAATACCGGCGCCGCGGCGGCCGCTACGGCTCGCATAACTTGCATGAGAACCGGCCCGGCCCGGCCTTCCGCTCGAGCAACACCATCTTCGCCACCTTCTTCAACGGCGGCGTTCGGGCCTACGATGTGTCCGACCCCTTCCGGCCCGAGGAGATCGCCCACTACGTCTCCGCCGCGCCGGAGGGCTCGCGCGCCGGCTCGATCCAGATCAACGACGTCTATGTCGACGAGAACCGGCTGGTCTATGCCGTCGACCGCTTCGCCGGCGGCCTCTACATCTTCGAGATGGAGGTGGAGATTTAGGACTGCCCCCCACTCGGCGCCGGCCGGCGGCCTCATCCTGAGGAGCCCCGCAGGGGCGTCTCGAAGGATGGCAAGGGGATCGGGCGCCGGATCGCAGAGCCGGTGCCGATGGCGCTGGCCGGCCCCTCTGTGCCTCACCCGAACTCGGCGGCGGCGAGGGTCGCCGGGATGAACGGGCCGCTGGGGACCGGGTCGTGTTCCCAGAACTGCCGCAGGGCATCCGGCAGGAGTTCGGCGAGGTCGCCGTCCCGCAGCGCCGCCTGCGGCAGGGCGAGCCGTTCGATCCCGGCGGCCTCGAGGCGTGCCGCCCGCTCGTCCTGCGCCGGCCCGGCGGTCTCGGTGCCGACAAGGTCGACCGCCAGCACCGC
>JBFIFO010000094.1:0-15944 GCA_041602815.1 Alphaproteobacteria bacterium
ATCACCATCCGGCTGCTCGATCCGCCGCTGCACGAATTCCTGCCCCACACCGAAAAGGACGTCGCCGAGGTGGCGGACGCGCTCGGCACCGACCATGAGACCGTTCGGCTGCGCGCCAACGATCTGCGCGAGGCCAACCCGATGCTCGGCCATCGCGGCTGCCGGCTGGCGATCAGCTATCCGGAGATCTGCGAGATGCAGGCGCGGGCGATCTTCGAGGCCGCGGTCGCGGTCGAGGCGGAGACCGGCGAGGGGCCGATCTGCGAGGTCATGGTGCCGCTGATCGCGATCAGGGAGGAGCTCGACATCCTCAAGGGCATCATCGATCGCGTGGCCGACGAGGTCGCGGCGGAGAAGGGCAGCCGGCCGGCCTACATGGTCGGCACCATGATCGAGCTGCCGCGCGCCTGCCTGCGCGCCGCCGAGATCGCCGAGCAGGCCGAGTTCTTCAGCTATGGCACCAACGATCTGACGCAGACCGCCTTCGGGCTGAGCCGCGACGATGCCGGCAGCTTCCTGCAGTACTACGAGAAGCAGGGCATCCTCGCGCACGACCCGTTCACCAGCATAGATGTCGACGGTGTCGGCGAGCTGGTGCAGATCGCGACCGAGCGCGGCCGCCGGACGCGGCCCGATATCAAGCTCGGCATCTGCGGCGAACACGGCGGCGATCCTGCCTCGGTGGCGTTCTGCCACAAGGTCGGTCTGGACTACGTCTCCTGCTCGCCGTTCCGGGTGCCGATCGCCCGCCTCGCCGCGGCCCAGGCCGCGATCGCCGGCGAGGACGGCGTGGTCACCATCGCCCGGGAGGCCTGAGCGCCCCCCCTCGACTGCCAGCGACGACGCCCGGCCAGGCGCCGCCCCTGACGACACGTCTCGTACGCCGAGCATGACGACGATCGAATCCTATTTTTCATCCCTGTCCCTGATCGAGGCCGGCATCCTGGCCAGCCTTATCGCCGGCCTCGCCGCTGGGGTCGGCGCGCTTCCCGTTCTGGTCATCCGGTCGGTCTCCCGGCGCGCGAACGATGCCATGCTGGGTGTCGCAGCCGGGCTGATGCTGGGCGCCACGGCGTTTTCGCTCGTGTTGCCGGCAATCGACGACGGGACGGCCCGGACCGGGTCGCAGATGCTGGCTGCGCTCGACGTCGCCGCGGGCATCCTTGCCGGCGGCGTGTTGCTGGCACTGGTCCACCGCGCGCTGCCGCACGAGCACTTCGTCAAGGGGCGCGAGGGCCTCGAAGGGACGCGGGTCAAGGGGCTGTGGCTGTTTACCATCGCCATCACTGTCCACAACTTCCCCGAGGGTCTGGCGATCGGCGTCGGGTTCGGCGGCGGCGAAGTCGGCAACGGGCTGGCCCTGACCGCCGCGATCTTTCTGCAGAACCTGCCCGAGGGTTTCGCAGTGGCGCTGGCTATGGTGGCGCTGGGCTATCGGCCGTCGACCGCCATCGCGGTGGCGCTGCTGACCGGGCTGATGGAGACCGTCGGCGGATTCGTCGGCGCGGGCGTGGTGTCCCTCTCGGCCGAGCTTCTTTCGCATGCGCTGGCTTTCTCGGCCGGGGCCATGCTGTTCGTAATCAGCCACGAGGTCATCCCCGAGACCCACCGCAGCGGGAACGAGACGGCGGCCACATTCGGCGTGCTGTTCGGGTTCGTGCTGATGATGGTGCTGGACATCGCGATTGCATAACACGGGCGGCCGACGATCCGCGAATTCGGGGTCGCGGCAAGACTGGTCGCCGATTTTCGAGAGGCGCGGCCGACTTACCCGCCGCCGGTGTCGGCGAACGGGACGATGCGGCCGAGCGGCATCCCGACAGTCTCGTCGTCGCGCATGACGATATGGCCGCGGATGACCGTGGCCGCCGGCCAGCCGGTGACCGCCATGCCGTCGAACGGCGTCCAGCCGCACTTGCTGACGATCCAGTCATTGGCGATGGTGCGCCGGGCCTTCAAATCAACGATGGTGAAGTCGCCGTCGTAGCCGACCGCGATGCGGCCCTTGCGGGCGACGTTGTATATCCGCGCCGGCCCGGCGCTGACCAGGTCGACGAGCCGCTCGAGTGTGAGTCGGCCCTCGTGCACATGTGTCAGCATCACCGGCACCAGCGTCTGCACGCCGGGCATGCCGGACGGGCTCTGCGGATAGGGCCTGGCCTTTTCCTCGCGGCTGTGCGGGGCATGGTCCGAGCCGATCACATCGACGATGCCCGCGGCCACGGCGCGCCACAGCCCGGCGCGCTGCTTCTCGTCGCGGATCGGCGGGTTCATCTGCGCCAGCGTGCCGAGACGGTTGTAGGCGTCGGGCGCGGCCAGGGTCAGGTGCTGCGGCGTCACCTCGACGGTCGCAAGGTCCTTGTGCTGCGCCAGCAGCTCCATCTCCTGCGCCGTGGTGACGTGCAGGATATGGATGCGGCGCCGCGTCTCGGCGGAGAGCTCGAGGGCGCGTCGGGTCGCCAGCAGGGCGGTTTCCTCGTCCCGCCAGATCGGATGGCAATACGGCTTGCCGCCGTCCCGCGCGTAATCGAAGCGCGCCTTCAGCCGCTCTTCGTCCTCCGCGTGGATGGCGATGCGCCGGCGGCCGCGCGACATGATATCGCGCAGCAGCCCCTTTTCGGCGACCAGCAGCGATCCGGTCGATGAGCCCATGAACACCTTGATGCCGCAGCAGCCGGCCAGCTGCTCCAACCCGGCGAGGCGGTTGATGTTCTCCTTTGCGGCGCCGACGAAGAACGCGAAATCGCACCATGCGCGTCCATCCGCCCGCCTGATCTTGTCGCTCAGATGGGCGGTGGAGGTGGTCGGCGGATCGGTGTTCGGCATCTCGAACACCGCGGTGACGCCGCCCAGGACCGCGGCGCGGGTGCCGCTTTCGAGATCCTCCTTGTGCTCGTTGCCGGGCTCGCGGAAATGCACCTGGCTGTCGATCACGCCGGGAAGCACATGCAGCCCTTTCGCCTCGAACACGGTCTCGGCGGCGGCGCGCCCGAGGTCGCCGATCGCGGCAATGCGCCCCCCCGAGACGCCGAGATCGGTATTCACGCGCCCGGCCGGGGTCAGGCAGGTGCCCCCGCGGAGAATCAGATCGAATCGTTCAGCCATTTGCCAGGCGGGCCTCGGAACCGGGGTTTCATTTGGCACAGGATCGTGCCGGGGTCGCGCCGCCAAGGGTAATGGCTCGCGACGGCGCTGCAAACCGATAAGTCGGCCCGGCCGGGCGCTTGCCGCGGGCTGCGCCAGCGCCTATCTGGAATGGCACACCGCAGCGAAGGGCGATGCCGGGGACATGATGCGACTTTACTACACGATCCTGCCGCAGCGCGGCGTGATCACCGTTGCCGGCGCCGACCGCCGGGACTTCCTGCAGGGTCTGGTGTCCAACGACGTGATGCGGGCGGATGCCGGGCATGCGATCTGGGCCGCGTTCCTCACGCCCCAGGGCAAGTACCTGCACGACTTCTTCGTGATCGAGATCGGCGACGTGCTGCACCTCGACTGCGAGGGCGGCGAGCGGCTGATGGATTTCGGCCGGCGGCTGCACAGGTTCAAGCTGCGTGCAGCGGTCGATCTCGGCATCGACGAGGGCCTGGCGGTGGTCGCGCTGTGGGGCGACAACGTAGCCGGGGCGCTCGATCTGGATGACGCCCCCGGTGCCGCGCGGCCCTTCGAGGGCGGCGCGGTGTTCATGGATCCGCGCCTTGCCGGAGCCGGGGCCCGCGCATTGCTGCCGGGCGACAACGTGGCCGGACTCCTCGAGGAGCGCGGCTTCGCGGCGGCGACTCCGGAGGATTACGACCGTGCACGCCTCGCGCTCGGCCTGCCCGACGGCAGCAAGGATCTGGTGGTCGAGAAGTCGATCCTGCTGGAGAGCAATTTCGACATGCTCAATGGCGTCGACTGGGACAAGGGCTGCTACATGGGCCAGGAGCTGACGGCGCGGACAAAGTATCGCGGCCTGATCAAGAAGCGCCTGATGCCGGTGACCGTGGCAGGCGCGGCGCCGGCGCCGGGCACGCCGCTGATGCGCGACGGCAAGGAGGCCGGCGAGATGCGCTCGTCGCGCGACGGGCTCGGCCTCGCACTGGTCCGGCTGGAGCATGTCGCGGCCGCGGACGGCGCGGTGACGCTGGACGCCGGCGGCGCCACGGTCACCCTGCGCACGCCGGCCTGGGAGGCCGCCCGGACGGGCTCCTAATCCGCGGCCGGGCTGCTGTCGGAGAGCGACAGGGCGCGGACGATATTCACATAATCGTCGGTCCATAACGGCGACGTCTTGCCGCGCATCGGCAGCCAGCGCGGGTCCGGCGCCAGCTCCGCGATATCGTTCGGCCGGCGCGCCAGCACCGCCCAGATCGACGGCACGCGCAGCGCGCTCGCCATGTCCGCCTCGGCGACCTCGCTGTCGTAGCGCACCACGCCGAAATACCCGGTCTCGGCGGTGATGCGGCCGACCACCGGCTCGAGGTCGAGGAACTGGTTGGAGATGTGGACGAGGAGCACGCCGCGCCGCGCCAGCTTGCGCCGGTAAAGGTCGAACGCCTCGGCGGTCAGCAGGTGCACGGGGATCGCGTCGGACGAAAACGCGTCCAGCACCAGAAGGTCGAACGTGCCGTCCGGAACACGGCCCAGCGACAGCCGGGCGTCGCCGAGCACCACCTCGGCGTCCGGCTTGCAGTCCGCAAGATAGGTGAAATAGCGCCCGTCGCGGGCGATTCGCGCCACCGTCGGGTCGATCTCGAAGAACGTCCAGTCCTGGCCGTCCCGGGCGTAGCACGCCATGGTTCCGGTGCCCAGCCCCACGACCCCGACGCGCTGGAGGCGGCGTGGGTGGAAGCTGCTGAACACGGCGCCGACCGGCCCGTCGCGATTGTAGTAGGTTGGCAGCAGCCGGCGCGCCGGCGGATCCTGGAATTGCGCGCCGTGCAGCGTCGTGCCGTGCAGCAGCAGATGCGCCGCACGGGGCTCCGGCTGCAGCATGACCCGGTGGACGCCGAAAAAACTGCGCTCGCGCAGCAGCGGCAGGCGCCGGGAGTCGCCGGCGAACCCCGTCTGCGCCATCACCGTCGGCCCTGCCGCCAGCAGCACCGCAAGGCCGAGCGCAAGGCGGAGCGGCCGTTCGATGAGCGCGAATCCGATCGTCACGCCAACGGCGATCGAGTAGGTGACGGCCACGACACCCCGGCCGTCGCCGTCCGAGATCCGGTCGAACGTCAGCGGCACTGCCAGGGCGAGGACGGCGAGCCCTGCCGGCTGCAGGACGTCGAGCGCGAGTGCGCGGGGGCCGCCGCCGGCACGCCACGGCCGCAGCAGGGCCACCGCGGCGACCACGAGCGGGTATTCCAGCACCGCATCGAACACGAGCGGCGCGACCAGTGCGTTGAACACGCCGCCGAGGACGCCGCCGACCGCCATCCACAGATAGAACTCGGTGAGGTGCCGCGCGGCCGGCCGGCGCGCCGCGAGCTCGCCGTGACAGGCCGTGGCGATGAGGAAGAACGCGACGAGATGGATCGCGATCTCGCCCCACGGCCCGGCGATGTCCCACGACATCACCACCGCCAGCACAAGCAGCGCCGGGACCTGCAGGACCAGCATCCAGCCATGCGGCAGCAGCGGCCGGCGCGCGAACACGATCACGAAGCTCAGCAGGTAAAGCGCCAGCGGCAGCACCCAGAACAGCGGCACCGCGGCGACGTCGGTGGAGATGTGCAGCGTGACTCCCAGCATCAGGCTCGACGGCGCGAAGGCCAGTGCGGTCCACCACAACCGGCGCCGCCAGCCGATGTCCGGCGACAGCGTCAGGCCCTCGACCATCGCGTCTGCGGGCACCGCGACGTAGCGCCGCCACAGCATCAGGCCGCACAGTCCGATCAGCACCGCCAGACCGGCGTACAGCCCGGTCCAGGCAAGCCCCTGCTCGCCGAGCCGCAGCGCCGGCTCGAACAGGACCGGGTAGCCGATCAGCGCGGCGATGCTGCCGATGTTGCTGGCCCCGTACAGGAAATAGGGGTTGGCGGAATCCGGGTGGCCGGCATGGGCGAACCAGCGCTGCAGCAGCGGCGCCGTGGCCGAGACGGCGAAGAACGGCAGGCCGACCCCGGCCGCCATCAGCGCCAGCTGCCAGCCGACCGGCATCGCCCCGGCCGGCGGCGTCCAGCCCTCCGGCAGCGCGATCGGCAGCGCGGCAAAGGCCGCCAGCAACAGTGCCGCGTGCAGCAGCGACTGGCGCTTCAGACCGAGCCAGCGGATCGAAAGATGCGCATAGAGATAGCCGGCCAGCAGCACCGCCTGGAAGAACAGCATCGCGGTGATCCACACCGCCGGCGCACCGCCCAGCAGCGGCAGCATCAGCCGCGCATACAGCGGCTGCACCCAGAACAGCAGCAGCGCGCTAAACCCCAGCGTGGTCGTGTACAGCGCCAGCATTCCCTCCCCCCCAACGCATCGGCCCGCAGCCCAAACGCCGCGATGATACGCATCGGCCCGTCGGCCGCGTAGCGAAATCGGCCCGACCGCCCGCGGGGCGGCGGAACGAGCCCATGCGTTAGGGTTTTCCGCGGGTTTCGCGAGGGCCGATCGGGCCGCGTGCCCTTGCCCGCCCGCAGCGCAGGGTCTATACCGCCGGGCAGACAGGACAACGGTAAGGACAGGAGGCGCATCATGGCCGACGAAAGCTTTTCCGCACTGGTGCTGAGCGAGGCCGACGGCAAGGTCGCCGGCGCGATCCGGGAGCTGTCCGACGCCGACCTGCCCGAGGGCGACGTGACGGTCCGCATCGAATATTCCGGCGTCAACTACAAGGACGGGCTGATCCTGAACGGGCTCGGCAGGCTGGTGCGCGACTACCCGCATGTGCCCGGCATCGATTTCGCCGGCACCGTCGCGGAGTCGCATCATGCCCGCTACGGGCCCGGCGACAAGGTGGTGCTGACCGGCTGGCGCGTCGGCGAGGTCCACTGGGGCGGCCTGGCCGGCAAGGCACGGGTAAAGGGCGACTGGCTGGTGCCGCTGCCCAAGCGGCTCGATACCCGCCAGGCGATGGCGGTCGGCACCGCCGGCTTCACCGCGATGCTCTGCGTGCTCGCGCTCGAGGATCACGGCGTCGCACCGGGCTCCGGCAAGGTCGTCGTCACCGGAGCCGCCGGCGGCGTCGGTTCGGTCGCCATCGCGATCCTCGCCAGACTCGGCTACGAGGTCGCCGCGGTCACCGGCCGCGCCGACACGCACGATTATTTGAAATCTCTCGGCGCCACCGAGATCGTCGCCCGCGAGGCGCTGTCGGAGCCGTCCGGCAAGCCGATGGAGAGCGCCGTGTGGGCCGGCGCGGTCGATACCGTCGGCGGCGCAACGCTCTCGCGGCTGATCGGCCAGATGGCGTACGGTGCGCCGGTCGCGGCCTGCGGCAACGCCGGCGGCATCAAGCTCGAGACCAACGTGCTGCCCTTCATCCTGCGCGGCGTCAAGCTGCTCGGCATCGATTCGGTGATGCAGCCCTACGAGGAGCGGCTGCGTGCCTGGGAGCGCATCGGCCACGATTTGCCGATGGACAGGCTCGAGACGATGATCGAGGAGATCGGCCTCGACGGCGTTATGGAGGCCGGCGCGAAGATCCTCAAAGGCCAGGTCCGTGGCCGCACGGTGGTCAGGCTCTCCTGACGCCCTGCGGCGCCTGGCGCCGTCGCGAAGGGTGAGGTCGCTCGGTCGCGGTGCAGCTGGTAGCGCGTCCGACGAACGGACACCGGTCCCGAAAACGGGTCTGGCGCGGGCGGCGCCGCGCCGCTACGCTGGCGCCGCGTTTCAACCCCGAGCCCGTTCTTCCAAGAGGCATCCCATGCGCGATTTCGAAGTTCCCGGGCGCTCCTGCGTCCATGCGGTGAACGGCATGGTCGCGACCTCGCACCCGCTGTCCACCGGGGCGGCGCTGGATGTGCTCAAAGACGGCGGCAACGCCATGGACGCGGCGATCTGCGCCGCGGCGGTGCAGGCGGTGGTCGAGCCGCAGTCGACCGGCATCGGCGGCGACGTGTTCGCGCTGATGTGCCCCAAGGGGACGGCCGAGGTGATCGCCTACAACGGCTCCGGCCGGGCGCCCGCTGCGGCGACGGTCGACTGGTACCGCGCGCGCGGCATCGAGGCGATCGCCCAGCACAGCCCGCATTCGGTGACCGTGCCGGGCGCGATCGAGGCGTGGTGCCGGCTCAACAGCGACCACGGACGGACGGGGCTGGACCGGCTGCTGGCGCCGGCGATCCACTATGCGGCCGAGGGCTATCCGGTGCATGCGCGGGTCCGCCATGACTGGCTCGCCGCGCGGGAGACGGTCTCGTGGGACGCTGACGCGAAGGCGCTGTTCCTGCCCGGCGGCGCAGTGCCGGAGGAGGGGGCGCTGCACACGCAGCCGAAGCTTGCGGAGACCCTGCGGACGGTCGCTGAGCAGGGCCGCGCCGGCTTCTACGAAGGGCCGCTGGCCGCGGCCATGGCGGCCAAGCTGCGAGCCGTCGGCGGCCTGCATACGGCCGAGGACTTCGCCGCCACGCAAGGCGATTACGTGACGCCGATCACCACCGACTACCGCGGCTATACGATCCACCAGACCCCGCCCAACAACCAGGGCGTCACCGCGCTGATCATGCTCAACATCCTGGAAGGCTTCGACCTTGCACAGTACGAGGCGCTGTCGGCGGAGCGCACCCATCTCGAGATCGAGGCCGGGCGCATCGCATTCGCCGTGCGCGACACCGCGATCTCCGATCCCGGCACCCTCAAGGTCTCGCCGGCACAGCTCGTCTCCAAGGATTGGGCGGCGTCGTTACGCGCCAACATCGCGCTCGACCGCGCCATGACGGGGATTCCCGAGCTCGGCCTGAAAAGCGCCGAGACCGTCTATATCAGCGTCGTGGACAGGGAGCTGAACGCGGTCAGCTTCATCAACTCGATCTACCATTCCTTCGGCAGCGGCATCCTGTGCCCGAAGACCGGCGTCCTGTTCCAGAACCGCGGCGAATCGTTCCGCCTCGACCCCGACCATCCCAACTGCATCGGCCCGAACAAGCGCCCGCTGCACACCATCATGCCGGGCATGCTGACGCGCGGCGATCAGGCCGTCTCCCCCTATGGCGTGATGGGCGGCGACTATCAGCCCTACGGCCATGTCCGGGTGCTGACCAATGTCATCGACTACGGCCTCGACCCGCAGGCGGCGATCTCGATGCCGCGCGTCTTCGCCACCGGCGCGCTGGTCGCTATCGAGCGGACCTTCCCGGCCGACACCTACGAGGGGCTGAAAGCCCGCGGCCACGTCCTCACCTTCGCCCCGGCGCCGCTGGGCGGCGGCCAGATGATCGTCATCGACCGCGCGCACGGCGTGCTGTCGGCCGGCTCCGAGCACCGCAAGGACGGCTGCGCCCTGGGATACTGAGCGTTGGCGATCGCCCCGCCCCGGTAACTCGCGGGAAACGGGCGGTTCATGCCCGACCGTTCTTGTTTCGGGTGCGGCGCCGCCCTATTGTTATAGCTCGAAAAGTCGCGTGACTGACGGCCGTAAAGACAGGAGAGGACTCGTGAAAGGCGACAAGGGCGTCATCAAGCACCTGAACGCGGTGCTGAAGAACGAGCTGACGGCGATCAACCAGTACTTCCTGCATTCCCGCATGTTCAAGGACTGGGGGCTGCACGAACTCGGCGAGCACGAATACAAGGAATCGGTCGACGAGATGAAGCACGCCGACGAGCTGATCGAGCGGATCCTGTTCCTCGAGGGGCTGCCCAATTTGCAGGATCTCGGCAAGCTGCTGATCGGCGAGAATGTGCGCGAGGCGCTGGAATGCGACCTCAAGCTCGAAATGGCCGCGATGCCGGATCTGCGCGCCGCCATCGCGCATTGCGAGGAGGTCCAGGACTATGTCAGCCGGCACCTGTTCCGCGAGATCCTCGACTCGGAGGAGGAGCATGTCGACTGGCTGGAGACCAATCTCGAACTGATCGACAAGATGGGACTGGAGAACTACATCCAGTCGCAGGCGCGCAGCTGACCCGCTGATCCCCTCACCGTAACGGCGGGGCCGGCTCGCGCGGCGGGATGGCCTCGAGGTCTGGCGCGCCGCCGGGCGGCGGGGTCGTGGCGGGGGGCGCGGGTAGCGGGCGGGGCAAGCGCTCGCCGAGCAGCGATATGACCCGGTACAGCACGCCAGGACGGAGGCTGCGCCAGATCATCATGTCGGGCGGCCGGCTATTCCGCCGCGGCGCGCAGGCTGCGCATGTAGCGGTGCTCGGAATCGATGACCTCCTGCGCGGTGTCCAGGCACCTGCCGCAGCACGGACCATTGCCGAGCGCGGCATAGGCGTCGCCAGCAATTGCGAGTCCCTCGCGGGCGACCGCGCGCAGCTCCGAGTCCCGGTAACCGTTACACAGGCAAACGTACATCCGCAGGCTCCCGCGTTGCCACGGCCGCGCCGGGCGCCGGTTCGCCTCCCGACAGGGCTGGTTGTGATGGATTGCGACTCATTCGCATTCTCAATGAGATGTAATCGCGCCGGCGGTGCTTTGCAAGGGCCATGGTGTCGCACCCCGGCTCAATGGATCAGGGCCGATGCGGGCTGGGCCAGGACGAGCGCCGGCTCGGCTTCCGCATCTTCACGGCCGCACCGCGGCAGGCGTTGGCCGGCCTGCAGCAATGCCTTGCCAAGCCGCGATCCGGCCTGCAGCAGGTCGCCGATTCCGTCGGCTGCCACGAGCGACTCCGCCAGCCGTCCCGCTGCCGGCCACGCCCCCGCCTGACAGGCCGCCGCGAACGCCAGGATCCGGCGCTCGTCGGTCTCGACGAAGCCGCAGCATGGCCGATGGCTGCGCAGAGGCCGGCGGGCGTGCGACCATATGACCCGCACCAGAGCCTCCAGGCCGCCCAGCGCTTCGCGGCCGGCGCGCGGGCCCATGCGGCCGGCGAACTCGGTCCACACGATCCGCCAGTGGTCGGGGTTGGAGTCGGAAAATCCGGCCACCCAGCGGCGCAGGCCGCGCAGGACAAGCTGTTCGGTCTTGCTCAACATCTCGAGCCTGGCAGGCGTATGGCGGTCGGGTTCGAGTTGGAAATCCATGGCATTCACCTGTCTGATCGTGGGCAGGGCGATATTATTGCAAATGATAATCATTCGCAATTAGAAAAAATGTCGCAGTCCTACCGGTCACTTGCGCCGTCGAACCTGACCTGGATCAAGGCAGGGCGGACGGTGTTTCGCTAGCCTCGGTCGATCACCTCGGGCATCGGCAGGAAAGGGTGCGCCAATGACCTTAAGAATCTTCCCGAAAAGCCTCGACTGGTGGTTCTGGCTGGTTACCTGGGCGCTGATCGTCGCCGCGGTGGTGGGATGGACTCCCGGCTATTACGGGGTGATCGCCGTCAGCGTCGCCAATGCCGTCGTGAAGGCCATCGGCAAGCGCAGCGTGACCGCGTTTGCGGTGCAGACCCGGATCGTCTATCTCGCGCTGACTCTGCCCGCCCTGTGGCCGGAGGTGCGCTTCTGGTGGTACCTCGCGATGCTGGGCGGCACCACCCTCGTGGTGTTCTTCGACCGCTGCACCATCGCGCGGGTGCTGCGGCACGCCCCGTGGAACAAGGGCCGGGCAATGCTGGTGAACTGAGGCGGCGACGAGGCAGGCGCGCCGGCTGCTAGAAACTGCGCGCCCGCACCGCTTCGTGGATGGTGACCCGGCCCCAGCCGGCGCCGCTCCAGGCATCGAGATAATCGGCCTTGCTAATCCAGGCCGAAACCCGTTGCCTGATGCGCACGGGCTCGCATCCCTCGGACTGCCCGGTTCCGGCCCGCACCGGCTGCATCTCCAGCGCCAGGTTCAGTTCCATCTGCTCTCCCTTGTGGCGGTAGTCGACGCGGCCCTCCGTTGCGTAGGCGATACAGGCGCCATCCCATGGCGGGTTGGCCGGGCCCGCCGACCAGAAGGCGAAGGCCCCGGACTCGTCGCCCAGCGCGACCGATCCGGACGTGCCGGCCAGCGGAGCGGCAAGGTACAGTGTGAATTTCTCGAAGCCGGCTTCGGGCGGGTACTGGTCCGGCTCGCGCAGCCCCCAGCCATGCTGGTAGGAGATGACCGCCCCGTCGCCTTTCGCGACGCGATGACCGACCAGCGCGATCGTGTCCGCCGCCTCGGGAATGCCGCCGGCCGCCAGCATCCCCCGGGCCGCCGCATGGGCGTCCGGGTCGGCCGGTTCCACTTGCGCAACGTAGCGGGCGTTATACATCATGCGCCCGCCGGACCTCGGCTCGAAATCCCACGGCTCGCTTTCGCCGTCGCTGTCCGTTTCGACCGCGGGCAATGGCGGTGTGACGAAGTCCGTGCGCCAGACGAGGCCGGCACCGGACAGGAACAGCCCCGCCAGGGTCAGCACACTGCCCAGGCCCATCAGACCGAGGATCTTCAGAACCCGGATCGCGGCGGCCATGCCCGTTGCCGACCTATCGCCCGGGGCCGCATTCGTCATCGCTGACCTCTCCGGAGCCGCCCCCGTCCCAGGGCGACAGATAGCGCGCCGAGCTCTGTTGGAACCAGGAGTCGTGGAGGAAACGGAACGGCTTGCAGGCGCGCCGGTCATACTGCTCGGCGCCGATCGGGCGGATCCGGAAATCGAACTTGGCTTGCAGCTGGCCGCGAACCCGGCGAAACTCGATCTCGCCGGACTCGGCATAGCCGGCGCAGACATCTTCGGCGCTGAAGCTTGCCGCGCCGCGCGACCAGAAGACGATGATCTCCGGCCGCTCGGACAGATCGACGATGCCGTATTCGCCTTCCAGCGGCACCGGCAGGAACACCGTCAGTTTCTCGAATATCGCGTTTTCGTCCTCGACCCCGAATTCCGTAAACGAGATGTGCTTGCGGTAGGCCAGCGCCATGCCGTCGCCGGCTTCGATCCGATGCCCGGCCACCGCATGCGCGCCGGGCAGGCTTTGTCGGCCCCCGGTGCGGAACTGGCGCCGCAGTTCGTCATGGTCTCGCGTCGCCGGCGCAGCGCCCAAGACAAGCTTGTAGGACATCGAGGCGCGCCGCGGCGTCGCGGGGAAGAGCTGGGCCGCCGCGTGTTGCGCCGCGACGGACAGCAGCAGCGCAGCCAGGGCGATCCGGAAGACGGGACTTCTTTGCAACATGCGCCGGATATTCAACCGAAAGATGCTAACAAACCGATAACTGTGACCGCACTCCGTGCCCGGTTTCTGGGGTGGCGGGCGCGCGCCGCGCGCAGACGGGCTTTGCGGCCTCCCACGTTAGAGTTAGAATGTCTCTCAATCACCAAAGAAGCGTGCACCAGGCACCCGCTCTCGCAGGGCAAAGACAGGGAGACTCCGATGCTCATGAAACCGCATGGCGCGACGTGGCTGCTGGCGGCCGCAGCCGCAGCGGCGCTCGCCGCAACGGCGCGGGCCGACACGACGGATCAGAAATGGCAGGACACGGTTACCGTCGCGAAGACCGGCGCTCACTGCGTCGACGATCCGAACTGCTTCAACCGCTATCACTATGCGATCCGGCCGGCGGCGCGGGCGCGGCCCGGCCAGATGATCGTCTTCGAGACCCGCGATGCGCTCGACAGCGACCTCAAGCTCGACTCGGTCGCGGCCGACGTGACCGCCGTCGACCTCAACCTCGTGCATCCGATGACCGGGCCGGTCCATATCGAGGGGGCGGCGCGCGGCGACGTGCTGGTCGTCGAGCTGATCGACATCGCGCCCGACGAGTACGGCTACACGGTGATCGTGCCGGGCTTCGGCTTCCTGCGCGACCTCTATACCGAGCCCTATATCGTCAACTGGAAGCTGACCCGCCAGGCGGCGGTGTCCGACCAGATGCCTGGCGTCCGCATCCCGATGGCGGCCTTCATGGGCTCGGTCGGCGTGCTGCCGGGCGAGCCCGAGGCGCGGGCCTGGCTGGCGCGCGAGGCGCGGCTCGCGGCGGTCGGCGGCGTTGCGCTGCCGCCGCAGCCGGTCGGCGCCCTGCCGGCCGACATCTGCGGGCCCAACGGCAGCGGCAAGGACCTCTGCTTGCGCACGATCCCGCCGCGCGAGAACGGCGGCAACATGGACGTGCAGCAGATGCAGGTCGGCACGCGGCTGATGCTGCCCTGCTTCGTCGACGGCTGCGGCCTGTTCGTCGGCGACGTGCATTACGCGCAGGGCGACGGCGAGGTCTCCGGCACCGCGATCGAGATGGGCGCCGTGGTCACCGTCCGCACATCGGTCCTCAAGGGCCGGGGGGCGGAGATCACCTCGCCGCATTTCGAGGGTGAGGGCCAGCTCAAATTCATCGCGCCGGCCAACTTCTACGCGACGGTCGGCTTCCCCCTGAAGGCGAGCGGCGAGATCCCGCCGACGCACAGCTATATCGACGGCGAGCGGATCGCCAGCCTGGAGAACCTGTCGGAGGATTTGTCGCTGGCGGCGCGCGTCGCGCTGATCGAGATGATCGACTACATCCAGCGCGAGCACGGCCTCAACCGCGAGCAGGCGTACATCCTCTCCAGCGTCGCGGTCGACCTCGTCGTCGGCCAGGTCGTGGACGTGCCCAATTACACCGTGTCAGCGGTGCTCGACCTCGACGTGTTCGAAGGCGGCGAGTAGGGCGTCGGAGTCGCCGGGCCGGCCATGAAACGGCGCCGCTTCGCCCGCATCGCGGTGGCGGGGGTGGCGTGGTTCGCGCTCAGCGGACACACGCCCTACGGCCACTGGACGGTGTACCGCCGGAAACACCTGTTGATCGGCTCGTCCAGAACCGACCCGCCCTCTTTCGCGCTGGCCGAACGCATTGCCGAAACGCTGGCCCGGCACCTGCCCGAAAGCCGGGCACGGGCCAGCCGCGCGCCCGATCTGCGCCGCATCGCCAGCCTCCTGGCCTCCGACCAGTGGCAGGTCTCGGTGCTGCGGCGGCTGGACGCCGTGGAGATCGCCGCCGGCAGCGGCTTGTTTTCCGCCATCGGCGCCGTGAAGCTGCGCAGCCTGTTCACGCTGGGCGAACACCTGCTGGTCTGCCGGGCCGACTTCCCGGACCGCCACGCCTGGCTCGTCACCGCGGCCCTTGTCGAGAACGCGCGCGAGATTCCCGGCGCCGCCGCGATCGACGGCGAGGGCGACGCAATCCCAATGCATCCCGCCGCGCGCGCCTATCTCAGCGGGGCGCCGCTGCCGCCCGGCCCCGCTGCCGCTCCCGCCGAGGCGGATCCGGACCACGGCCATCCGCACTGACGGCGTCCTTCGTTTCTTCTCGACACGGCGGCGCCGCGGCCTATATCGGCGGTCATGTACGAGATCGGCGATTGGGTCACGGTCAACGACCGCATGCAGACCGGCTACCGCTACCGCATCGCGGCGCCGGAGGGGAAGGAGTTCGACCCCCGTTTCGCGCCCCGGTTCTCGCCCGCGGAGATGCTGGAACTCGGCGTCTTCGAGGGCAAGTACTGCAACGACTGCATCGGCGAGCTGCCGGAAGCCTGGTTCAAGAAGGCCCGCATCGCCGACCGCCCGGACCCCAAGCTCAACCATTTCGGCGTGAAAAGCCGGCAGCCGCTCTCGGAATGGCGCCGCAAGGGCTGGATCCACGGCGAGGACCCGCGCGGCTGGTTCCAGTGGTACTGCCGCTATTTTCTCGGCCGCCGCATGCCGGAGGTCGACCACATCCAGATCGGCCGCTGGCGCAACTTCGCACGCCACGCCGGCCAGATCCGCGCCAACTGCGAGCCCGGGGATCTGTCCTGCCGGCCGCGCCAGCGCCAGGCGCTGCTGCAATGGTCGCACGACCCGTTCATCTGAGGCGCGTACCACAGCTTCACCCTACGAGAGGGCTGCCGACGCAGCCACCTCAGGGTGAGGGCACATAAATTCCAGCCTCATGCTGGAAACCTTTGCACGCAACGAAAGACCAAGCGTCACCCCCTCCCCAACCC
>JBFIFO010000095.1:0-15345 GCA_041602815.1 Alphaproteobacteria bacterium
GACGGGCACCACGGTGCTTGCCTGCGGGCCTTTCTCGCCCTCGCCCGGGTGGATGACGAGGCGGACCTCGTCCCCCGCCTCGAGGGCCTCGAAATCGCCGTCGACGACGCTGTTCCTGTGAAAGTAGACCTCGCGGCCGTCGCTGGTCGCGATAAACCCGTGATCGTGCGACACACCGGCGATCGTGCCGTGCACGGGCACCTCGTGCGTCTTGACCTTGCCGCGGCGCTTGCGCTCGAAGTCCTCGAGCCGGCGGACGGCGGCGTTGAAGGCATCCCGGATCGCCACGAACACGTCCTCGTGCGCGTGGTCCAGCGGCCGTTCGTGGGCCACGACCAGCTCACCGCCGACGACGCCGAGATCGATGCGGACGTGGTAGAGCTTGCCGCGATGATGATGCCGGTGCGGCGCCTCGATGACGATCCGACAGCTCATGAGATGGTCGGAGAACCGCTCCAGCTTTTCCGCCTTCTCGCGCACGTTCGCCTCGACGGCCGCGGACGCGTCCATATTCCTGAAGGTGACCTGCACCGGAATCGCGAACATGGCATCCTCCGCACATGGAAGCCGTGCAGAAAATGAGGCTGCCACAAATCCGCCGGGTGCGCCTTGACGCGGATCAAGCCGCAGTCCGAATGAACCGCCTTGCCGGGCGAGTGGGGGAGCGGGCTGGCGCGAACCAACCGGACAATGTGCTAGTGGCCGTGGCCGACTTCGTCGGCGTGGGCGTCGGGCGCCGGCTTGCCACCGTGTTCGTGGTGCATCATCTTCCTGGCCTTCTGGGTCAGGTTCGCCTCGCTGAAACTGTGCTGCGCCTCGTCGTTGTGCAGGAATGCGATAATGTCGGCCAACTCTTCGCCGGTGAAATAGATCTGCTCGCCGAACGCCTCCTGCTGCGCCGCGATCATGCCGGGGGCGTGGTTCCACATCTTGGCCGCGAAGTCGAAGGGGTTTACCAGCCCCATGTTGCGATGCGCGTCCATGGGTGGCGCGTCGTGGCCGCCGACGCCGTTGATGGCGTGGCACGCCACGCAGCCCTTTTCGACGAACAACCGCTTGCCGCGTTCGGGGCTCATCAGCGGTATGATCAGGCGCGCCCCGTGGTCGGCCTTCATCCCGCTGCCGGCGATGTGGTTGGCCGACGCGGGCCCGGCAAGCGCCGCCGCGCCTGCGAGTGCGGCAATGACCGCAATCGCGGCATTCGTTGGTTTCCTGAAAGAATAGGGCATTGCCGGTCTCCTGCTCGGGACTGTCGATATCGATCCGCGCGCCGGGCGGCGGCAACACCCCCCGGATTCCACGATTCGGCACCTCACGTCGTGGCGCGACTGCGGATGTATAGCGAATCCCGACCAGTGCCGGTCAAATCGGGCCGCAACCGCCCCCTCGGCGCATAGATTATACACGGCACCGCGAAAAATCATTCCTCGGTCTTCAGCAGGTAGTACTCGAGGAGGATCTTCTCGCGGCTCAGCACGAGCAGCGCAGCGACCAGCGCGAAGGCGGCGCCCTCGCGGATCAGCTCCAGCGGAAACGTCAGGCACAGCAGGCCGACGATGATTCCGCCCCACCACACCGACATTACCACCGACCGGTGGTCCCGGAACTCCGCAAGCAGTCCGGGGTCGACCGGGCCGGCCTCGAACATCCGCGGCACGAGGACCTTGCGCACAAGCTGCCGCAGGCCGAAGGCCATGGCACCGGCACCGACGGCAAAGGCGAACTTCTCAACGAACCCGCCGTAAGTCACCGGCAGCGCGCCGAGCAACCAGACCACGATGGTCACGGTCAGGAGCGCGACACCGTTCACTGCCGCTGCCGCGGCGAAGCTCGTGTTGAGAACGCGCTGTTTTTCCATGGCTCCTGGCTCCGGTGCTGGCCCTCCCGGACGGCCTTCGCCTCGATGATACGGCGCAACTTCTTACCAAGAGCTAAATCGGCTCAGCCGCCGAGCCGCCGGGCGAGGTCGAGCAGCACCTCGTCGCCGCCGGCCCGCCCAACGATCGAGAACCCGACCGGGCAGCCGTCCACCGCGGCGACCGGGATGCTCATCTGCGGCAGCCCGGCATGGCCGGTGGCGCCGGTCATCGCCAGGATGCGCTTGCGCACATCGGCCAGCGCATCCTGCGGCTGGCCAGCCAGGGGGGCGATGCACGGCGCCGTCGGCAGGGCCATCACGGCGCCTTCGCCGAGCAAACCGCGGAGCCGGTCTGTGAACTCGCTGCGCCAGTCGCGCCAGCGCGCGACGTCGTCGTCCGCGATCGCTGCGATCATGCGGAAGCGGTCGGCGATCCCCGGCCCGAACGCGGGCGACTCGGCCTCGACCCAGTCGCGGTGCGTCTGCCAGGCCTCCCGACCCTGCAGCACCATGTAGGCCGTGACCAACGGCTCGGTGCCGAGGTCGGCGCCGACGAGGACGCCCTGCTGCGGGCCGACCAGCTCCTCCAGCCGGTCGAGCGCCGGGACCAGCGCCGCCTGCACCGCGTCGTCGGCCAACGCCCACAGATCCTCGGGCACGTAGAGCCGGGTGAGGATCTCGGGCTCGTGCCAGTCGTCGAACAGGACATGGGCGACGCCCGACATCACCGCCGGGTCGCGGGCGAACCAGCCGATCGTATCGTAGCTCGCGGCCAGCGGCATGATGCCGTCAAGAGGGATGCGGCCGTGCGTCGGGCGCAGGCCGTAGATGCCGCAGAAGCTGGCCGGGATCCGCACCGAGCCGCCGGTGTCCGAGCCGAGCGCGAAATGCGCTTCGCCGGCGGCCACCGCCGCGGCGGAACCGCTCGACGAGCCGCCGGCCACCCGGCCCGGCGCGTTGACGTTCACCGGCGTTCCGTAATGCGCGTTCTCGCCGATGAGCGAATACGCCATCTCGTCGGTCACGGTCTTGCCAATCATCGTCGCCCCGGCATCGACCAGCCGCTGCACGACGGGTGCCGACCGGGCAGCCGGGCCGTGGCTCCTCAGCCAGTCGGGATTGCCGCAGCCGGTGCGGCAGCCCGCAATGTCGATGATGTCCTTGACCGCGAAGTCCAGGCCGCTCAGCAAGGCATCCTCCGCACCCGCGATCACCGTGTCGCAATGGGCGACGAATGCCCCGATATCGCCTCTTGTCATGGCCTCTCCAATACCGGCATTGCGAATTGACGCCGCGGACGGCATCGCGGAGAGTAGCAGCCCCGGCAACCGGCCTGATCGGCGAGATGACATGCTCATAGCACAGATCACGGATACGCACGTCAAGCCCAGCGGCGAGCTGCTGCTGGACCAGCTTGACAGCTACGGTTCACTGGAACGCGCGATCGACCGGATCAATCGCCGCACCCCGCGTCCCGATCTTCTGGTCGCCACCGGGGACCTTGCGGCCGACGGCCGGCCGGAGGAATACGCCGCGCTGCGCCGGCTTCTTGACCGTGCCGCCATGCCCTACCTGCTGTTGCCGGGCAACCACGACGTCCGCGGCAACCTGCGCGCGGCGTTTCCCGACCAACCGTGGCAGAGCGGGAACTACCTGCATTACGCGGTCGATGACTGGCCGCTGCGCATCGTCGCGCTCGATACCGTGGTCGCCGGCCAGCCGCACGGCGAAATGTGCGCGGCGCGTTGCCGCTGGCTCGACAAGACGCTGGCACGCGCACCGGACAGACCGACCCTGGTCCTGATGCACCATCCGCCGTTCGTCACCGGCATCGCCCACATGGATGGGATGGGCCTGGCCGATCCGTCCGACCTTGCCGAGGTCGTCGCGGCACACGGTCAGATCGTCCGAATCCTGTGCGGCCACATCCACCGCCCGATCAGCACGATGTTCGCGGGCGTGCCGGCCACCGTCGCCCCGGCCACCAGCTTCCAGGTCGAGCTGAAACTGGACGATTCGAAGGGCATCGTCCTGACGAAGGAGCCGGCCGCGTTCCAGTTGCACAGCTGGTCGGCCGAGGGCGGACTGCTGAGCCACACCGCCTATGTCGAGGAGTACGGGGCCTGGGAGCGGCCGCGCAGCCGTGTCGTCCCGAAAACGCAGGCGGGGCCGGCATGAGAACGGCAGTCGGGCGGCAACGGCCGGCTCGCCGCTCGACGGCGGTCTGACGGCGGCGGACGGCAACCGGCCGGGGGATCATGACCGTAGCCAGAGGCGCCATAGCTGCGGGCGACGCGGCCACCGCGAATGCCGCCGCCGAGATGTTGCGCGACGGCGGCAACGCGTTCGATGCGGCGCTTGCCGCGTTATGCGCGGCGCCGGTCTCGGAGCCGGTCCTGGCATCGCTGGCCGGCGGCGGCTTCCTCCTCGCCGAGCCGGCCGACGGCAAGCCTGTGCTCTACGACTTCTTCTGCCAGACGCCGAAGCGCAGGCGTCCCGCCGGAGACATCGAGTTCTACCCGGTCGACGTCGATTTCGGAACCACGACGCAGGAATTCCATATCGGCATGGGTGCGATAGCGACCCCCGGCATCGTGGCCGGGCTGTTCGCCGTCCATCAGGATTTGGGCCGGCTGCCCATGTCCCGCATCGTCGAACCCGCGGTAGCACTGGCGCGCGACGGGACCGAGATCTCGGCCCTGCAGGCCCACATCCTGAATATCGTCGAGCCGATCTACCTGGCCACGGATAGCGCGACCGCATTGTTCGAAAGTGCCGTCGAGCCGGGCCACGTGCTGCGGGAGAATGAAATCTACCGGCCCGGCGCCATGGCGGAGACCCTGGAGGCGCTGGCCCGCGAAGGGCGCGACCTGTTCTACCGCGGCGCGGTTGCGGCCGAGCTGCTCGAAGCCTGCAGCGCGCTGGGCGGCACGCTCACGCGCGCGGACCTGCGCGACTACGAGGTGATCCGTCGCCGGCCGCTGCGACGCGACTTCGGCGGTGCCCGCATTCTCACCAACCCGCCGCCCTCCTCGGGCGGGCCGCTGATCGCCTTCACCCTCGCCGTACTGGACGGACATGTCGCGGCGGGACGGCCCGACGACCCCCAGTGGCTTTTGCAGCTGGTCGACGCCATGGCGACCGCGAACGCGGCGCGCACCGGCTGCGGCCTCGACCAGGGCTGCGATGAAGAAATGGTCGCCACGCTGCTGTCCGACCCGGTCGTCGCCCAATACCGTGCTTCCATGGCGGGGCGCGCCCTCAAGCAGGGCGGCACCACCCATGTCAGCGTGATCGACGCCGACGGCAACGCGGCGGCGATGAGCGTGTCGAACGGCGAGGGCTGCGGCCATGTGTTGCCCGGCTGCGGCATCATGCCGAACAACATGCTCGGCGAAGAGGACATCAATCCGCAGGGCTTCCACCAATGGGCGCCCGATACGCGCATCTCGTCGATGATGGCACCGACGCTGGTGGATCAGCCCGAATGGCGGCGCATGGCACTGGGGAGCGGCGGCTCGAACCGGATCCGCACCGCCATCCTCCAGGTTCTGATGAACGTGCTGCGCAGCGGCATGGGGCTGCAAGCGGCGGTCGCCGCCCCCCGCATCCACTACGAGCGCGGCCTGCTGAGCGTCGAGGCGGTCGGCGCTAAGGGCGGCTTCGAGGCGCGCCGGATCGCCGGCTTCACCGATCGGTTCCCCGAAAAGGAGCTGTGGGACCACTTCAGCATGTTCTACGGCGGCGTCCACGCGGTGGCACTGGATCCGGCAACCGGCGCATTCGACGGTGCAGGGGATGGGAGACGCGGCGGCGTTTATGTTACAGTGTGACCCGTCATGATCCGCTACTGCACGCAACGCGACTTCGAAGACATCCTGACGATCATCAACGATGCGGCACGGGCCTACAAGGGGGTCATCCCGGAGGACCGCTGGCACGAGCCCTATATGCCGCGCGACGCGCTGGCCAAGGACATCGCGGCGGGCATCAAGTTCTGGGCCTTCGAAGGCGACAACAGGCTGCTCGGCGTGATGGGACTGCAGCCGGTCGAGGATGTCGTGCTGATCCGCCACGCCTATGTGCGCTCGGCAATGCGCCGCCGCGGCATCGGCGGCCGGCTGCTGCAGCACATCCGTTCGTTCAGCGACGGCCCGCTGCTGGTCGGCACCTGGGCCGCCGCCGACTGGGCCGTCGGTTTTTATCGCAAGCACGGATTCCGTCTGCTGCCGCGCCCCGAGACCCCGGCCCTGCTGCGCCGTTACTGGGACATCCCCGATCGCCAGATCGAGACATCCGTCGTGCTGGCGGACGAGGCGTGGCTGGCGCGGCGCGACACGAAAGGCGAGGTGACGCCGGCCTGACCCACGGCTCAGGGGATTCCGGTTACTCGAGCACTGCGGGCCAGTTGGCGTCGGCCTTGGCGATGTTTCCGGGGATGTCCTGTTCCCAGCGTTTCTGGATGTCCTTGCTGTAGTTCAGATACAGCTTGCCGTCGACGATGCGCCATGCTTCGGGATCGCTCTTGGCGGTATATCCCTGGCTCACCGCCCAGGCGCAGTAACCGCCGTATTGCGGCGCGAATTCCTGCGGACTGGCCTTGAAGGCGGCCAGGTTCTCGGCGTTGGAGAACCGCCACGTGGCGCCGTTCCACTCGTATTCCAGGGCGCTCTGCCCCTTGACGGGGTTGCCCTGCCGGAAATAGGCGACCGGGTCGTAGCCGCTGACGGCAAGATCGCTGAACGTACCGGTCGAGACCGGGTCCTTGGCGAACGCCGGGTTGACGGAGGCGTGCGACACGAGGCCGACGGCGATGGCAAAGATGGCCAGAAGCGGACGGATCGGCATGACGGGAGCTCCTTCGTGTTCGTGACACCAACGCAGATGCCACGAATTTTTCACGGATCTATCCCGACGGCGGCCGAACGCGGTCACATTGCCGTGACCGGGATGCGGAACCCGCGCGCTGCGGTCAGATCCGGCGGGACAGCGGCCCCGCCAGGGCTTCCAGCGCCGATCGGTCGAGGATTTCCGTGTGGCCGCCCCGGCGGATTACGACGATCCCCTTGCGTCGGAAGGTGGCGAGCGTCCGGCTCACCGTCTCGGCGGTCAGTCCCAGATAGTCTGCGATGTCGCTGCCCCGCATCGGGATGAAGACGGCATCGACCGGCGCGCCGCCCGGGCCGGCCTGACGCTGTGCCAGGGTCAGCAGGAAGCAGGCCAGCCGCTCGCTCGCCGACCGGTGGGCCAGGAGCAGCATGCGGTCCTGTGCTTCGGTCAGCTCGTCGGCCATGGCGGCGATGAACGCGCGTCGGATGCCCGGCACCTCGTCGAGCAGGCGCTCGAAATTGCGGCGCGGATAGGAACGCAGCGTCACGGCGGTGACCGCGTCGGCACTGTAGGCGTACGTGGTCTCGGCGTTGAAGGTGACGCCGAGGAAGCTGCCGGGATAGAGGAAACCGGTGATCTGCCGCCGGCCGTCCGGCATCAGCTTGAACACGCTGACGATGCCGCTCGACACGCTGAACAGTTCGGTCGCCGGCGCACCCTCCATCATCACCGTCCGGCCCGCCGGCACGGTGATCGTTCGCGACATCGCCGCGAGCCGGTCCGCGGCCTCGCCGTCAAGCGCCTTCAGGCTGGCGCGGGTGCTTTCGGCTGTCCTGTCTTCCTTGGCGACTGGCATGATCGAACCTCGGGTACGAGTATACCAGATTTCGGCAACTGTCCGGTATACGTAGGGCATGAATTACGCGTAATCGAAAGCGTGTCAAGGGCACCCCCGCAGGATATTGCGACATCCGCTATCGGTTCGCGCCCTCGCGTGTTAAAGCACTAGCCCACAAGATAGATCTGGCTTGCCATGGACATGCCGACGGCCGCGGAGTCGGATGCGAGCCGGGCCGATGCGAAGGGTGCAGCGCTTGGAATTCATCAGCGACCCGTGGTTCTATGCGCTGGCGGTGCCGGCCGTGCTGATCGTCGGCTTCTCCAAGGCCGGCGTCGGCGGGGGACTCGGCATCATGGGGGTGCCGCTGATGGCGCTGGTGGTGCCGCCGGTACAGGCGGCGGCCGTGCTGATGCCGCTGCTGTTGTTCATGGACGTGTTCGGCCTGCGCGCCTACTGGGGGATCTTCGACCGGCGCAACCTTGCGATCATGCTGCCGGGGTCGCTGCTCGGGGTGGTGATCGGCGGGCTGACCTTCCGCTACATGAACGACGACATGATCCGCGTCCTCGTCGGCGCCATCGCCATTCTGTTCACCCTGTACCGCTGGGTCGGGCTGCGGCTGCTCCGCCGCGCCGCCGACCACCGGGCGCCGCCGCATCGCGGCTACGGCACCTTCTGGGCCGGGGTCGGCGGCTTTACCAGCGTGGTCGCCCATGGCGGCAGCCCGCCGGTGCACATCTACCTGCTGCCGCAGCGGCTCGACAAGCGCATCTTCATCGGCACGACGGTGATCCTGTTCGCCCTCGTGGACGTGATGAAGCTGGTGCCTTATGCGCTGCTCGGCACGCTGGACGCGACGAACCTGACCACGGCGGCGATCCTGGCGCCGGGGGCGCCGGTCGGCATCTGGCTCGGCCTGACCTTCCAGCGGCGCCTGCCCGAGGATCTGTTCTACCGCGTCTGCTACACGCTGATATTCCTGACCGGCTGCCGCCTCGTCTGGCAGGGGATCGAGGGACTCGCCGGCTGACCCGTCAACCACCGGTTAACAGAGAGTTAGACCTTTCCCGCTACAGTGTTGGGCGCCGCTCCGCCGGACCGTCCGGCGCGACCGGCCCGTAACATGGGCGCTATGGCAACCAGCTACACGCAACGTCCGAAGACGCGAACGGCGATGCCGGCCTATGGCTGGGGCCTCCTTGAATCCGCGGCTGTGTTCCTGTTCCTGGCTGCGCCGCTGTACTGGACCACGGTCGTGGACCTGTACGTCTTCATGCCGCTCGCGGTCGCCCTGGGCTACGTGATCGGCGCCCCGCTCGTGGCGTTTCTCGACCGTGCGGCCGAGCTGCCGCCGACGCGCCGCGTCGCCGCCTTCGCGCTGGCCCAGTTGGCGAGCGCCGGCGCCATTGTGGCCGGCCTGTCCGTCCTGGTGTCCACGGTGTGGTTCCACGCCGCCTACCGCACGGACATCCTCGACCCGCACGGGTTCGGGCTGGTATTTCCGCTGGCGCTTGCGACCACGGTATCCGTCGCCCTCGGCCTGATCATCGGCGCGGCAGCGATGTTCCTTGCCGCGATGATGCTGCTGCGGCGCGACGACGAGAGCGCGGGCGCCTGTTTCAAGCGGATCGGCCGGGAGGGGCTCGCGGTCCTGTGGCCGGCGGCAGCGGCGTCGCTTCTCCTCGGGTTCGGGGTTCTGAGCCTGGCCAACGTCCTCGCCAGCACCGTTTCGCTGCCGCCGCTGCTGCAGGCCGCCAACCCGGACCGCACCGTCCTCCTGTGGGACGTCGTAGAGGCGTTCCCGCTGCTTCCCGCCGCCCTGCTGGCGTCTTCGGTCCTGATGGTCGCGTTCCGGCGGCTGCAACCGGCGGCGCTGGAGTCGCTGCGCGCCCCGCGCCCGGCAGCGCGCGGCCACGTGCCGGGCGCGCTGGCGGCGCTGACGAGCGTCTGCGTCGGCTACGCGTGGTATCTCCAGGTCCTGCATATCGGCATCGTCGCGTCCCTCGGCGCGACCGCGATGATCGTCAGCTGGGGCGAGGTCTCGCGCGCCACCGACGCCTGGATCGCGGCGCAGGAGGCGCAAGGGCGCGCGCCGGCGGCGATCGCCGCCGAGCTCCGCGCGCAGGGCGGCTGGAGCGCCGAAGGGCCCGGCCCCCGCCGCTCCGGCGCCCTGTCCCAATTCGGCGGCACCCTGGAGGATTTGGGTCTCAGCGATCAATGCCGCATCACCGTCGACGCCCGCCCCGCCGACAATTCAACCCTGCGCAACGATCCGTGGATCGCCGGCTACGAGGCCGGCTTCCGACCGCTGCCAAGCGTCGGCTACTGCCTGCGCCTGGCCTGCCCCTCGCCCGCCGTGTGGCACGACCGGCCCGTGGTCATCCTGCATTCCAGCCACCCCTCGCGCAGCCGTGGCTGGAGCTACAATTTGTTCGTCGACCTGTTCGCCCAGGGCCGCGCCCCGGCGCCAGGCGGCTACTGCACCGCCGACGGCGCTTTGGCGGCGCGCTATCAGGGCTAGCGCCTTGCGCCCGGAATCGTGCTAGCCTCGCGGCCGGCCGGGTCTCGCCGGCCGTCTCTTTCGCCGCGCCTGTACGGAGTCACCCGCCGGTGGACCTCATCACCGACCCGCTGTTCTACCTCGTCGCCTTGCCGGCCGTGGTGATCTCGGGAATCTCCAAGACCGGGGTCGGCGGTGGGCTCGGCATCGTCTCGGTGCCGATGATGACGCTGGTGATCCCGCCGGTGCAGGCCGCGGGGATCCTGCTGCCGATCCTGTGCGTCCTCGACATCGCCGCGCTGTGGGCCTACCGGCACGCCTGGCACCGCCGCAACATGGCGCTGATGCTGCCCGGCGCGCTGGTCGGGATCACCATCGGCGGGCTGTCGTTCCACTATCTGAGCGACGATATCGTGCGGCTGATCGTCGGCACGGTGGCGCTGGCCTTCGTCGGCTGGCGGCTGGTGGGCGACACCGTGCTGCGGCGGGCCCAACGGGCGCCGAGCCAGCCGGGGCCGCGCGGCGTGCTGTGGGCCGGGCTGTCGGGCTTCACCAGCACCGTCGCCCATGCCGGCTCGCCGCCGGTGCAGGTCTACCTGCTGCCGCAGCGCCTCGACAAGTCGGTCTATGTCGGCACGATGGCGATCTTCTTCGCAGTGGTGAACTACACCAAGCTGATCCCGTACGGGCTCCTCGGCCAGCTGTCGCCGGGCAATCTCGGCACCGCGCTGGCGCTGGCCCCGGCGATCCCGGTCGGGGTCTGGCTCGGGTTGCGCTTCCACCGCATGCTGAGCGACCAGTGGTTCTACCGCATCGTGTTCGCCATGCTGACGCTGACCGGCCTGCGCCTCGTCTGGCAGGGCGTGCCGGGCCTGCTGGCGGGCTGACGGAGGGCGCCGCAAGATGGACGCCGCCATGCTGGCCCTGCAGGTCTCGGTGCTGGTCGCAGCACTGCTGCAGGCGGCGACCGGGATCGGCTTCGGGGTGCTCGCCGGGCCGGTGATCCTGCTCGCCCTGAACAGCGGGTCCGCCATCCAGATCTCGATGCTGCTGAGCCTGCTGATTGCGCTCGTGCTGACGCCGTCGCTGTGGCGCCGGGTCGACTGGATCCTCCTCAAACGAATCCTGTTCGGAAGCCTTGCCGGATTTCCTCTCGGCATCCTGGTCTTCCGGGCCGTCAATATCGACACCCTGAAACTTCTGGCCGGCGCCGCCGTATTCTATATGGCCCTCTCGGCGGCGGGAGCCCTCGGCGGCTCGCGGCCGGGCGTCGGGACGCAACGCGCTCGCGACGTTGGGGTCGGGGTGTTGTCGGGGGCCATGAATACGAGCCTTGCGATGCCCGGGCCTCCGGTGGCCGCCCGTATGGCCGTATTGCGGCATTCGAAGGACACGATCCGCGCCACGGTTCTGGTGACCTTCGTGTTCTCCTATATTCTGGCGGTGGCATTCCAGGCGGCGCTGGTCGGCATTGCCCGCGAAACCTTGGCGCTGACGGCCTCGCTTGCGCCGGCGACCCTGGGAGGCGTCGTGCTCGGACGGCTGGTGGCCGGCCGGTTCACCGAGCAGGGCTTCCGGATCGCGATCGCGGTCCTGCTTGCGGCAACGTCGCTGAGCCTGTTCATCCATTCGCTCGCCGGACTGCTTGGATATGTCTGACGCGTTGGACCGCCTCGATGCGATGCCGCGGGCCCGGCTCGGCCACTATCCGACGCCGATCGAGGCGATGCCGAACCTCGCCGCGGCACTGGGGCGCGACGGCGGGCTTTACGTGAAGCGCGACGACTGCACCGGGCTCGCCTTCGGCGGCAACAAGGTGCGGCAGCTCGAATTCCATCTCGGCGAGGCGCTGCAGGCGGGCGCCGACACCGTTCTGATCACCGGCGCGGTGCAGTCGAACTTCGCGCGCAGCGCCGCGGCGGCGGCGGCGAGGCTGGGCCTTCACTGCCATATCCAGCTCGAGGAGCGGGTGGCCAAGGCGGAGGCCGAATACCGCCGGTCCGGCAACGTGCTGCTCGACCGCATGCTGGGCGCAACCCTGCATTCCTATCCCCGGGGCGAGGACGAGGCCGGCGCCGACCGCCGCCTGCAGGAGATCGCAGCCGAGCTGAAAAGCCGGGGCCGCCGCCCCTACGTCATCCCCCTGGCGCCGGGCCACAAGCCGCTGGGCGCGCTCGGCTATGTCGATGCGGCGCGGGAGATCCTGGGGCAGCTGGAGGCGCAATCGCTCGACATCGACGAGATCGTGGTGGCGTCGGGCAGCGGCGCGACCCATGCCGGGCTGCTGTTCGGCCTGCGCGCGCTGGGCAGCGCGACCCGCGTGACCGGCATCTGCGTGCGCCGCGCCGCCGACATCCAGCGCGAGCGGATCGTCGCACGGTGCTGGGAGATTGCGGAGCTGCTGGCAACGGCGGCCGTCGTGGACGCCGGGGACGTGATCACCGACGACGCGTATTTCGCGCCCGGTTACGGACAGCTCAACGAGGCGACGGTCCGCGCCATCGACCTCGCCGCCCGCTCGGAGGCGCTGATCCTCGACCCGGTTTACACCGGCAAGGTGCTGGCCGGTGCCATCGCGCGCGCCGGCGAGACCGGGCCGGACCACAACCTCCTGTTCCTGCACAGCGGCGGCGCGCCCGCGACCTTCGCCTATTCCGCCGCCCTGACCGAGGCACTGGCGGCGCTGCGGGACTCCTGAACATGAGGACAGGTCTCAGCGCCGCCGCCGCTCGCGCCAGCTGAACAGCAGGCTTCCGGCGATCCATGAAAGGTCGGGCAGCAGGGCGGACGGCAGCAGCGCAAGGAACGGTACCCAGCCGAGCCCCGGCATGAGCAGCAGCGCAGCGAGCCCGAACACGCTGCCGAAGATCACCATGGGCGAGGGTCCGCTTGCCTCCATCCGCCGGTGCCTGCCGATTTCGAAGACAAGGTTGTAGAGGGCGAAGAACGCCCACAGCAGCCCGAGCACCGCCACACCGATCCAGCGATCGACCTCCGACATCGCCGCGCCGTCAGCTCAGTTCCACCCGGTAGCGATGCGTGGTGGTCAGGCAGCGGCTGACCCGCCATTCGACGGGCTTGCCGTCGAGCGCCAGGGCGATGCGGTCGATTTCCAGCAACGGCGTGCCGGCCGGCACGCCCAGGAGCCGGGCATCGCGCGCGTCGGCGGCGACGGCGGACAGGCGCTCGACCGCGCGCGCGATGGTGATGCCGTAGCGGCGCTCGTAGAGATCGTAGAGCGTGTTCGGCACCTCGCGGATATCCGCGAGATCCGGAAACAACACCTGCGGCACGGCGATCGTCTCCGCGATCGCGGGCTGGCCGTCGAGGCTGCGCACCCGGCGGATTCGAATGACGGGCGTGCCGCGGCCGACTGCGAGCCATCCGGCCTCGATGCGGCTGGCCAGTCCCCTGCGCACCGAAACCAGGCGGCTTTCCGGCAGGCGGCGTTCGCCGTCGGGTCCGACGAGGTGGAAGAAATGGAACAGGGCGCGGCGCTGGTCGTGCTCGGCCACGAAGGTGCCGCGGCCCTGCCGGCGGACGACGACATTGTCGGCGGCCAGCGCGTCAAGGGCCTTGCGCACCGTCCCCTGGCTGACCCCGAACCGGTCGGCCAGCTGGAATTCGCTCGGCAGCAGTTCCCCGGGTCGCCACTCGCCCGCGATCAGGTGCTGCAGCAGCAACGCCTTGACCTGGGCGTAGAGCGGCTGGGCGCGGGGTCCCCCGCCCGGGTCGTGTTGCGGCGTTGCGTCCATGCCCTATGATAGCGCAAACCTTGACTCGCGGCTATCTTTTATGTCTTATATAAGACCTAAGATTTGTTCCCACTGACAGGACATGGAGGGAAGGCAGATGCCTCCGCATTTTCTGGTTCACAATCCCGAGGATTCCGCCGGCGTCGTCGTCGTCGAGGACGCCAAGGCGGGCATGGAGCTCGAGGGCTGGGTGATGGACACGGACGAGACCATCCACGTCACCGCGCTCAACGACATCCCGATCGGCCACAAGGTGGCGCTGTCCGACATCAAGGATGGCGACACCATCCTCAAATACGGCCACGACATCGGCAAGGCGGTCGCCGACATAAAGCGCGGCGGCCACATGCACGTGCACAACGTCAAGACCAAGAGGTGGTGACCATGGCCAGCAGCAAATTCCTGGGATATCGCCGCGAGAACGGCCGCGTCGGCATCCGCAACCACGTCATCATCCTGCCGCTGGACGACCTGTCGAACGCCGCGTGCGAGGCGGTGGCGCACAACATCAAGGGCACGTTGGCGATCCCGCACCCGTACGGGCGGCTGCAGTTCGGCGAGGATCTGGAGCTGCATTTCCGCACGCTCATCGGAACCGGCTGCAACCCGAACGTCGCCGCCGTCGTCGTCATCGGCATCGAGCCGGGCTGGACCGGCCGGGTCGTCGACGGCATCGCCAAGACCGGCAAGCCGGTCGAGGGCTTCGCCATCGAGCGCAACGGCGACCACAAGACCATCGAGATGGCCAGCCGCAAGGCCAAGGAGTTCGTCCACTGGGCGTCCGAGAAGCAGCGCGAGGAGGCCGATCTGTCCGAGCTCTGGGTCTCGGTCAAATGCGGCGAGTCGGACACCACCTCGGGCCTCGCCTCGAACCCGACGGTCGGCAACGTCATCGACAAGATCGACCCGCTGGGCGCCTATACCTGCTTCGGCGAGACCTCGGAACTGACGGGCGCCGAGATGATCTGCGCGACGCGTGCCAAGACCAACGCGGCCAGCGAGAAGTTCATGAAGACCTGGCAGGCCTACATGGACGAGGTGATCGAGCCGCACAAGACCTCGGACCTGTCCGACAGCCAGCCGACCAAGGGCAACATCGAGGGCGGGCTGACGACGATCGAGGAGAAGGCCTTCGGCAACCTCGAGAAGATCGGCAAGAAGACCCAGTTCGTCGACGTTCTGGAGCCGGCCGAGGCGCCGTCCGCCGGGCCGGGCCTGTACTTCATGGACACCTCGTCGGCCGCGGCCGAATGCGTGACCCTGCAGGCCGCCGCCGGGTTCGTCGTGCATCTGTTCCCGACCGGCCAGGGCAACGTCATCGGCAACCCGATCGAGCCGGTCATCAAGCTGACCGCCAACCCGCGGACGGCGCGCGAGATGGCCGAGCACATCGATGTCGACGTCTCGGGCATCCTGCGCCGCGAGATGACGCTGGACGAGGCCGGCGATGCGCTGCTGGAGATGACCTTGCGCACCTGCAACGGCCGGTACACGGCCGCCGAGGCGCTGGGCCATCGCGAGTTCGTGCTGACCAAGCTCTATCGCAGCGCCTGACGGCGGA
>JBFIFO010000096.1:0-15054 GCA_041602815.1 Alphaproteobacteria bacterium
GCGACCGAAATGCGTTCACCGCCCCTTCGCCGGCAACCCCATGTTTCGGTCGATTTGGTTGCCGTCCCCGGGGCGTCAGCGGGTGTCCAGAAGACACTGACACCGAACGAAACCGCTTTGCGCCTGGAACTCGGCCACGCATCATCGGCATTCATGTCAACCGTTGCCTCGCCACTGCCGGCCGCTGTCTGCCATGCGATCCGCGGCAGGATGAAATTGCGGTGCGTCGTCTGGCCGTCGCCCGCCCGCGTACGCCACCAGACGCGGTCGCTGCCGACCCGGAGAACCGTCTCCACCCGGCCGTCCGAATAGGCGAATGTGTCACTGACCTCGTAGACCGGTTCGAACTCGTCCCGCTGATATCCGATGACGACGTCGCCCGGTCCGGCATAGGGCGCATCGCGCGCCGATATCCCGGCCGAGGCGTTCAGGTGTTCGAGCAGGATCAGCGAGACCTTACCGTCAACCGGCAATCCGGCCCGCGTCTGGTAGTCGCGGATTGCCGCAGCAGTCTTCCGGCCCGGAAATCCGTCCGCCGGGCCAGGATCATACCCGCGCGCCGCCAGCAGCCGTTGTGCCGACTTTACGGTCTCGTGCGTAAGATGCTCGACAAGCTCCTGTGATGGCTCGCCGTCGACGTCCAGCCCGGCCCGTCTTTGGTATTCCTCGATTGCGGACTTCGTCTTGCTGCCAGCGAGCCCGTCAATCGTGCCGGCATCATAACCAAGCACGGCGAGCATCCGCTGCACGGACTTCACCATTTCGCGCAGCATATGGTCAGCCAGCGTATCCGTGGCCTCGCTGTCGACCGGCAGGCCGACCATGGCCTGATATTCCCGGATTGCAGCGCTGGTCTTGCGACCGGCGAAGCCGTCCACCGGGCCCGGATCGTATCCGCGCTCGGTCAGCATGCGCTGTACCGCCGCCACCGTTTCGCGCCGGAGATGGTTTGCCAGCGCCTGGGTCGCCTCGCCATCGACTCTCAACTGGGCTTGCGCCTGATAAAGCCGGATTGCCTGTGTCGTCTTGTGCCCCGGCAGGCCGTCCGCCGGGCCGGGATCATAACCGCGCGCCACCAGCGCCAGCTGGATCGCACGCACAGTCTCGCGCTTCAGGTGCTCGAACAAGGCCCGCGATACCTTGCCATCGACCGGCAACCCGGCTTTCTTTTGATAGGCGCGGATGGCGGCCGTCGTCTCGCTGCCGGCAAACCCGTTGATCTGCCCAACATCGTAGCCGCGAGCGGCGAGCGCGCCCTGAATCGATTTCACGACTTCAACCGACTGCTGGGCCAGGGCCTCCGTCCCTGGGGCCGTACCGAAGGCCATCACGCCGACGGCGAGTGCGAAAACCACGAGGCGCGCCAGCCGCACGAAGCCACCCGACCTGCGGGGCCTGGAGCCGCAGTCGGCGTTGGGCCCCGCATCGGTCGGCGGTTCTATAAATCGCATAACATTCAAATCGATATCAAACATCCAACAATAACCTGTGATATTCGCGGCCGAGGCCTAGCAATCATCGGAAGAATACGTGACGCTTATGACTCGCTGTCCCCTTTCGCGGTGAAACAAGGTTCTTTTATTCAATGCAGCGTTAACAAACAAAAAACCTTGGTGCGCCAGCCGACACGTATTCCCCGCAATATCGCGAAATTCCGTGCCAAGCGTGCCCCGACTATTCGGCCGCGGCGGCCGTTCTTCGGGAGATCACACGCTCCTTGGGCAAGATGATCTTGACGGTCGTTCCTGTGCCCTCCTTGCTCTTGAGCTCGAGTTCGCCGTCGTGAAGCTCCACGAGGCTCTTGGTCAGCGGCAGCCCGAGGCCGGTTCCGTCGTATTTTCGTGACAAGGACGAATCGGCCTGGATGAACGGCTGGAATATCCGCGCCTGATCGCGCTTGGCGATCCCAACTCCGGTGTCCGTAACGGTCGCAACGAGGCGCCCCTTGTAGTCGATCCGCCCGCTGACCACGATTCGTCCCCCCGGTTCGGTAAACTTTACCGCGTTCGAAAGGAGGTTGACGAAGATCTGCTTCAGAGATCTGGCGTCACCGAACACGACCAGGCACGGATGCGCGTATTCGGTCTCGATCGTCACGCCCACGCTTTCCGCCTTGTCACGCAACAGACTAATCGCTTCTTCGGCGATTCCGGCGATATCGACCTCCTGCTCGTCCAGTTCGAATTTCTTGGCCTCGACCTTGGAAAGGTCGAGGATGTTGTTAATCAGACTCAGCAGATGCAGGCCGCTGTTGCGGATGTCCTGTCCATATTCCCGGTACCTCTCGCCGACCGGACCGAACAGCTCGTATACGGTCATCTCGGAAAATCCGATGACGGCATTCAGGGGCGTCCGAAGTTCATGGCTGACCATGGCCAGGAATTCCGATTTCGCCCGGTTGGCCACTTCTGCCTGTTCCTTGGCGGCACGCAATTCCTCCTCGACGCGTTTACGCCGGGCGATCTCCTTGCCAAGCGCAACGTTCGATGCGTTCGCCCGCGTCAGCTCCTTGGTACGCTGGACGACGGCGCGCTCGATCAGCAGTTGGCGATTTCGCGTCGCGTTCATGTGCACGACCAGCGCCAGCGTAAGCAGCAGACACACCACGCCGAACCCCCAGGGCGCGATTCCGGAACCGGAAACCAGCTCGCCAGAAACGGACTTGACGACGATCGACCACTCACGATCGGCGAGTGTGAACCCGGCCGATGTGTAGAATCCTGTCTTGACGCCCGCTTCGTCGATGGACGGGAGGTGTTGCGTGTGCAGCGGTGACGGCCGATAGTAGAGCAGCCGCTGTCCCTCGGCCGCATGCTCGTCGACCAAGAAGGCATCCAGCCAATCCGGCGTCGTGAACATGGCAAGGGTCGAATCGATGATCGCGCCAACATCAAGGAGGCCTGCGGCAAACCCCACAAGCCTCCGACGCCGGTCCGCGAGGCTGAGCGGTGTATTTGCGGTGGTGTACACGGGCGCAACGACAAGCAACGTCGCCTCGGCGTTGCGTGTCGCGTCTTCCGGCGTCACGCGCGCAGTCGACAGTTTTCCGTTGTCGCGCGCCCGATCGAGGGCGTTCCTGTAGGCAGGCCGGGAGGCCAGATCGAGACCCAGAAAATCCTCGTTTCCCGCGAAAGGCTCAACGAAATATACCGGGGCATATTCCGGCCGTGCGTCAGCCTTCGTCATATTGCCCGTGGCATCGCGCTCGGTAATCCGGAAGTTGAACAATCCATCGTCACTGGCGGCCTGTTCGAGGCCGGCGCGGTCGGACTCATGGATCCACGGCACCCACGCCAGCGCCTGTATGCCGGGGTAGTCGGGCAGCCGCTCCTCGGTGAATTTATAGAATTCCCACCTGTTGACCTGCCCGCCGAACTCACCGATCAAGGTGGCGACCTCGGACACAGCCCCGACGTACCGGTCCACCGCGGTGCGCGAAACAAGCAGGTAGTGCGCCGCCTTTCTGTCGAACTCATGCCGGTCGGCCGCCTCGTCGTAATATCGGACGGTCAGGAATGCGGCGACCGAAATCATCACGCCAATGACCAGCACGACCACTTCGGGTGCCCGTGCACGCAGCTCTGCCCGCAGTTTCGCGCTCAAGGCCTCCAGCAGCGGTGCGGACCTGAGCCGCCATTCCCGCCACGGGACAAACCTGCTCAGAGCCGCGCCGAAAACTGCAAGTCGCCGCACCGCAGGCGCGGTTGCCTGCAGAAGCCCACCGAAATATGTGGCAACGGTAACAGCGAAATGGTCTATACGCGCAACAACCCGCATGAAACGCGGATCACCACCCATTGCGACTCCTGTCCTAGCCCCTGAAGAGTCAAACTTCCGGTCGGAAAGCCGATAGCGCTTTCCAGTTCATTTTCTTGATCCCTGTGACTGCTTGTTATGATCGCAGCATTCCGGGACGTTTCGAATTCAACCCTTCAGGGTTGGGACTGTAACAAATTTTGCCGCCAGAAGCTGTATCAAAGGTATAAGATTTTACTAAAATCTCCTACTTTCGGATAATCGCCGCTGGGCCCCCAAGGGCCGCAATCATGGAGCTTCGTCGGTCCACTCAATCGAGAACCGTTTCTATTTCGAATACGCTGGCGATGACGCGATCGGCGATCGCCAGAAGGTCCTCACGCGGGGTTGCACCGGTCAGCACGGCGACGGCAAGCCGGGCACCGCCGGCCCGAGCCATGTTCATGTCGCGATCTGTGTCACCGACCACCACGACCTCGCTTGGCGACAGGTCCGCCGCCGCGCAGAAGGCCAGAAGCATGGCCGGCGCGGGCTTGGGATCGAAACCGCTGTCGTAACCGCTGATGAAGGACAGGTGTGGCGTCAGGTCAAGCGCATCGGCGGTGGCGCGGGCCATGGTCTGGCTGTCCATTGTCGCCATGCCCAGCACCAGCCCCCGTCCTGCGAGCCGGCGGAACAGATCGGCGGTTCCGGGGCCGACCGGCACCGGGCGGTCGATGACGTACTCCTCCATTGCGCCCTGCAGTTGGCGGGAAAGTGCCGGCGGATCGGGAACATTTGCCTGTGCTGCCCACAGATCGCAGATGTCAGGAGTCGTGCCGCCGGCAAGCATGGAAACAGGATCGAGCACCCCCGTTGCCGGATCGTAGCCGCCGATACGGAGCAGGCGGTCGCCGAGTGTGGGGTCGCCGGCTACATCCGACGCCAGCACCGAGGCCGCGCGGTACGCCGGGAGCCAGGTTCGAAAGAAATCGACGAGTGTGCCATCCTTGTCGAACAGTATACCCCTGATCGCGGTCACCGAGGTTCCCCTCCTGCACCGCCCGCCGCCCGCTGGCTTCCGTCCATGTTTCCGCCTCCGTCCATTCCGACATTCAGTACTACGTCGTGCGGAAAAGAACAGAGACTCTTTGGCACTGCCGTGGGATTTCATTTCCGGCGAAGCGGCATATCTTCGTGCCAGGACGGGCCGGGAAAATCAGGAGCTGATCAATGACGACAAGCTGGCGCACGGTCGAGCGCGTGATCACGGGGCGGGAAACCAGCGACGGTGCCGGGGTCCGGCTGAAGCGCGTGATCGGGCAGCCACAACTGGACTACCTTGATCCGTTCCTGATGCTGGATGCGTTCGGGTCCGACGAAGCAGACGACTATATCGCCGGATTTCCGCCGCATCCCCATCGCGGAATCGAGACCGTGACCTATATGCTCGCCGGACGCATGCGGCACGAGGATGACGCGGGAAACGCAGGTGTTCTGGGTCCCGGTGGCGTGCAGTGGATGACCGCCGGCCGCGGCATTATCCACTCGGAAATGCCTGAGCAGGAGGAGGGGGAAATGCGGGGCTTCCAGCTCTGGGTGAATCTCCCCGCCAGGGACAAGATGTGCCCGCCGCGCTATCAGAATATCGACCCGGAAGAGGTGCCCGAGGTGACCCGCGAAGGTGGCACGGTCATCAGGATCATCGCCGGTACGGTCGACGGCGTCGAAGGCCCGGTCCGCGGCATCGCCGCGGCGCCACTCTACATGGATGTGACATTGCCGGCCGGCGCCGTCAGCGATCATGCGCTGGCCCCGGACCACAACGCCTTCTGCTACGTGTTCGGTGGCGCCGCGAAGATCGGCGCGAGCGAGGCGGCGGAGGGCAAGCTGATACGCGACGGCGAGCTTGCTGTGCTGACCCGCGGTCACGCCGTGCGCATTCGCGCGAGCGAGCATGGCGCCCGCCTGATCCTCGTTGCGGGACAGCCGCTGGGCGAGCCCGTGGTCAGGTATGGCCCATTTGTGATGAACACCAGGGACGAGATCGTGCAGGCCATCCAGGACTACCAGAACGGAACTTTCAGTTTTCCGGCAACGGCGTGAGCTTCATGCCCTTCCCGTGTCCTTGAGCGAGCGCCGGAATTGATCTACACCGGACTGCGAACCGAGGGGACGATATGACCGACCACAAACCGCTGCCGGCCGATGAGCTGTTCATGGCGTGCGACCCGTCACGCCTGGGATTCAAGACAACGTCCGAGTTGGACCCGTTGGAGGAGCTGATCGGGCAGGACCGGGCGGTTGAGGCGGTGGCGTTCGGGATCGGCATCCGCCGCGACGGCTTCAACCTGTTCGCCGCGGGCCCGGCAGGAACGGGCAAGCACACGCTGATCGGCGAATTCCTGCAGCGCGAGGCGCGCGCCGGGCCAATCCCCGACGACTGGTGTTATGTCTATAATTTCGAGGAACCGCGGCGGCCGCAGGCGTTGCGCCTGCCGGCGGGGCGGGCCCATCCCCTCGCCCGCGACATGGAGCATCTGACCCAGGACCTGCGGGCCGCCCTTCAGGCCACATTCGAAAGCGAAGACTACCGCAATCGCCGGGAAGCGCTGGCGCAGGAATTCAAGGAACGCCAGGAACAGGCGTTCGAAGAGATCCAGAAGCGCGCGACGGAGCACAGCATCGCGCTCGTGCGTACGCCCCTCGGACTTGCGCTGGCACCGCTGCGCGAGGGCCAGGTGCTCAGTCCGGAAGAGTTCGAGGCGTTGCCGGAGGCAGAGCGCGAGCAGACCAAGTCGGACCTGAAGCAGCTCGAGGAACGGCTCCAAGCGACGCTGCGGCAGGCACCGCGCTGGGAGCGCGAACACCGTGACCGTGTGCGCGAGATCAACCGCGAGGTCAGCCGTCTCGCGGTGGACCATTTGATCGATGAGATCCGCAAGAAGCACGAAGACCTGCCGGACGTCATCGCGTGGCTGCAGGCGGTCGAGAAGGACGTGGTGGACAAGGCGGAAACGCTGCTCGCGGGGTCTCAGCAGGCAACCGGCGAGGCGGGCCAGCAGCCGCAGCCCGCACATGCACCGACGCAGGACGGGGCGATGCGCCATTACTCGGTCAACGTCCTGGTGGGCCGAGATGACAATGGCGGCGCTCCCGTGGTGTATGAGGATCACCCGACTTACGGCAATCTATTGGGCCGCATCGAGCATCGTTCGGAATTCGGCACCCTGGTTACCGACTTCACGCTGATCAAGGCCGGCGCCCTTCACCGGGCCAATGGCGGCTTCCTTGTCGTGGATGCCTACAAGCTGCTGACCCAGCCGTACAGCTGGGACGGACTGAAGCGAGTCCTGCGGGCGGGCGAGATTAGCATCGAACCACTCGGACAGACGCTGAGCCTGGTCGATACGGTATCCCTCGATCCGCAACCGATTCCGCTCGACATCAAGATCGTCCTCGTCGGCGAGCGCATGCTCTACTACCTGCTCTGCGCCTACGATCCCGATTTCAACGAGCTGTTCAAGGTCCAGGCGGACTTCGAGGAAGAGATGCCGCGCAACGAGGCCAATGTCGACCTCTACGCCCGGCTGATCGGCACCATCGTCGGCAATGAGGGCATGCGACCGTTCGAGGCCGGCGCCGTCGGCCGCGTGATCGAGCGCGCGGCGCGACTGGCCGGCAACCGGGAGAAACTGACCACCCATATGCGGAGCATCGCCGACCTGTTGCACGAAGCGGACTACTGGGCCGAGACGGCCGGCCACGAAACCGTCACCGCTGCGGACGTGACGCGCGCCATCGACGCCCATATCCGGCGCTCGGACCGGCTGCGCGAAAAGATCCAGGAGACGATCGCCGAAGGCATCGTGCTGATCGACAGCACCGGGGCCAAGCCCGGCCAGTTGAACGGTCTTTCGGTCATACAGCTCGGCGGCTACTCATTCGGCCGGCCGAGCCGGATCACCGCCCGGGTCAGCATGGGCCGCGGCCGGGTCATCGACATCGAGCGCGAGGTCAAGCTCGGCGGCCCGCTGCATTCCAAGGGCGTGCTGATTCTGTCCGGGTTCCTTGCCGACCGGTTTGGACGCGACCGCCCCCTGGCCCTGGCGGCCAGCCTGGTCTTCGAACAGTCCTATGGCGGGGTCGACGGCGACAGCGCCTCGTCGACCGAACTCTATGCCCTGATGTCGGCCCTGTCCGGCGTGCCGATCAAGCAGGGATTCGCCGTCACAGGCTCGGTCAACCAGCGCGGCGAAGTGCAGGCGATCGGTGGCGCCAACGAGAAGATCGAGGGCTTCTTCGATGTCTGCAAGGCGCGCGGGCTGACCGGCGACCAGGGCGTCCTCATCCCGGCGTCGAACGTCCGACACCTGATGCTGCGCGACGACGTGGTCGAGGCCTGCCGCAAGGGCGAATTCGCCATCTACAGCGTCGAAACCATCGATCAGGGGCTGGAAATCCTGACCGGGGTGCCGGCCGGCGAGCCGGGCTCCGACGGCACATATCCGGAGGGCACGATCAACCGTCTCGTCGCAGACCGTCTGGAAGCCTTCGCCGAGAAGGCGCGCAAGGCCAGGATCGACAGGGACGGCGGCGACAACAAGAACAACAGCGACAAGGACGGCGACGCGACGTCCCAGGTCATGCCAGGATCCGGCTGACCCGGCTGCGAAGTTCGGGCACCAGCTCCGCTTCGAACCACGGATTGCGCCGCAACCAGGCCGTGTTGCGCCAGCTGGGATGGGGCAGCGGTAGAAAGTCCGGCAGGTAATCGCGCCACGCGGCGACGTTTTCGGTCAGGCTGCGGCGCCGCCGATGGCCGAGATAGTGGGCCTGTGCATACTGGCCGACCAGCAGAACGAGTCCAACATCCGACATGTGCGCGGCCAGACGGCGATGCCACAGCGGCGCGCATTCGGGCCTTGGCGGCAGGTCGCCGCCGCGGTCATGGCGTCCGGGATAGCAGAACCCGATCGGCAGGATCGCGACGCGAGATGCGTCGTAGAATGTTGCACGATCCATTGCGAGCCAGTCGCGCAGCCGCTCGCCGGACGCATCATTCCACGGGATGCCCGTCTCGTGCACCCGGGTCCCCGGCGCCTGCCCCACGATCAGCAGGCGCGCGGTCGGCGCGGCCCGGAAGACCGGCCGCGGGCCGCGCGGCAGGTGGGCGATACAATGGGTGCAGGCCCGGGCGGCCGCGATCGCCTGGTCGAGCGTCTCCCGCGTGCTCACCCCGTCGCGTCCCCGCCCAGCCTGCCGAACCATTCGGGCACGACCGTGCCGGCCGGGCCGTAGACCGCCTCCTCGAACAGGGTCGCGCCTTCCGACGGCTCCAGGTTGAGCTCGACCGTGCGCGCGCCGGCCATGCGGGCCGACTGTACGAATCCGGCCGCGGGATACACATTGCCCGACGTGCCGATCGAAACGAACAGATCGCACGACTCGAGCGCCGCGTAAATACGGTCCATCTCGAACGGCATTTCGCCGAACCAGACCACATGCGGGCGCATCGTTCCCAATTCGGCGCAGGCAAGGCACGGGGTGTCGAAGCACAGGTCCTCGCGACACTCCACGACGTCGCCGCAGCGGTCGCAGCGCGCCTTCAGCATCTCGCCGTGCATGTGGATCAGGTTGCGGCTGCCGGCGCGCTCGTGGAGATTGTCGATGTTCTGGGTCACCAGCAGAAACTCGCCGGGCCATGCCGCCTCGAACTCCGCCAGCGCCAGGTGCGCCCGGTTTGGCGCGATGTCGTGGCCCAGAAGGTTGCGCCGGCGCGTGTTGTAGAATTCCTGGACGCGCGTCGGATCACGCCGGAACGCCTCGGGCGTCGCGACGTCCTCGATCCTCACCGTGGCCCAGATGCCGTCGGCGTCGCGGAATGTGTGCAAGCCCGATTCACGGGAAATCCCGGCGCCGGTCAGCACGACGATTGAGCGGGGTTCAGCCATGACGCCCGGCATGCTAAACCAAACGCCCGAAACCGCAAACGGGAAGCGTATGGTCCGGGTCCTGTTCGTCTGCACCGGCAATATCTGCCGCTCTCCGACCGCCGAGGGCGTGTTCCGCCACCTCGCGGCGGCGGCCGGCCACGATGGCGTGATCGAAGCCGATTCCGTGGGGCTCGGCGGCTGGCACGTCGGCGACGCGCCCGATCCGCGGGCGGTCGAGGCGGCGGCGCGGCGCGGCATCGACCTGTCCGGCCTCCGGGCGCGCCAGCTGTCGCTGGCCGACTTCGGCGTCTTCGACCTGCTGCTGGCGATGGACAGCGGCCACTTTCGCGAGATGACCGGCCGTGCGCCGCACGAGCACGCGGCCAAGGTGCGGATGTTCATGGAGGCGGCGCGCGGCGCCGGCGCGCCGTCGGTACCGGACCCCTATTACGGCGCCCGCGCCGGCTTCGAGGAGGTGCTCGACCTGATCGAGGAAGGCGCGCGCGCCTGGCTGCGGGAGCTGGAGGCCAACTGGTTGTGACGCCCGCGGCACGCCGGGCGGTCGCCGCCGCCGCCGGGGCCGCGGTCAGCCGCGTCAGCCCGATGTCGGGCGGCTGCATCGGGGAGGTTTGGCGGGTGGCGCTGGCTGACGGGCGGCAGCTGGTCGCCAAGACCGCCGGCGCGGACGGAACCCTCGACGTCGAGGGCTACATGCTCGACTACCTGGCACGTACGGCTACCGTACCGGTGCCCGACGTCGTCCATGCCGCACCGGATCTCCTGCTCATGTCCTGGGTCGAGACGGCCGGGCCGCTCGGCGCGGGCGCCCAGGAACACGCGGCGGATCTGCTGGCTGCGCTGCACGATGTCACGGCGGATGCGTACGGACACGAACGGGATACGCTGATCGGCCCGTTGCCGCAGCCAAATCCGTGGAGCGGCTCATGGCTGGCGTTCTTCCGCGACCAGCGCCTGCTCCATATGGGGCGCGGCGCCATGGAGGCCGGCCGGCTGCGGCGAGATACGTACGGACGCCTGGAGGCTTTCTGCGCCGCCAGACTCGACACGTACATCGAGGAGCCGGTGCAACCGTCGCTGATCCACGGCGACATGTGGGGCGGCAATGTGCTGTGCCGCGACGACAGGATCGCCGCCTTCATCGACCCGGCGATCTATCACGCCGATCCGGAGATCGAGCTCGCCTTCTCGACCCTGTTCGGCACGTACGGCGACCGGTTCTTCCGCCGTTATAATGAGCACCGCCCGATCCGCCTTGGGTTTTTCGAGGCGCGACGCGACATCTACAACCTGTACCCGCTGCTGGTCCACACGCGGCTGTTCGGCGGCCACTACGAATCGCAGGTTGACGGGATTTTGCGACGGTATGGCTAGGTTGAGCCCGCCAGGGGATAGCTCGCCTCCTCGATGTAGACGGCGCCCTCGGACTTCAGGAAGCTGGCGAACAGCACAAACCGCTCGGCGGCAAACGGGGCGGAGCGGAAGGCGCCGTTCGTGGCGGCCCATTCCTCGACGCGGGCACTGCGGACATCCCGGAGGCGCGCGATCGTCACGTGCGGCGAGAACTTGCGGGTTTCGGCCGCCAGCCCGGCCCGCACCAGCGCCGACTCGATCTTCGCCTGCAGATGCATCAGCGGCTTCGACGGGACAACGCCGACCCACAGCGCGTGCGGACGTTTGCCGCGGCCGAAATTGCCGATGCCGTCCAGCTGCAGCGCGAACGCGGGGGCGCTGACCTCTGCCAGCGCAGCATCGACATCATTGGCGACATCGTTCGGCACCTCGCCGATGAACCGTAGCGTCAGATGGATGTTCTGCGGCTTGATCCAGCGGGCGCCCTGCAGCCCTGACTGCAGCAGGGCCAGCTGGGTCCTCACGGTTTCCGGCAGCGGAACGGCAACGAAGAGGCGGATCATGATGCGTCGGCTTTGAGACTGGATCGGCTGGACCGGCCTGGCCGGCGCCAAATTAACGGAAACCGGCCTACAGGAACAGTGTCAGCACGCCGGTATACCCGTACAGGCGGTTGTGGTTGATCTCGCCATTGGCGAACAGGCCGGCGATCGGGAAGTCGCCCAACTCGTCGGCGATCATCGACATCTCCCGGTTGCCCGGCCCGAACTGGTTCGGACCCCGCGCAACGCAGGTGTAATACAGCGCACCCCGAATGCCGTTCGCGGTCCGCTGCCGCAATCGCCTGAGCATGCGGTGCAGGTCGTCGGCGGCGGTCTTCTCGTCACGGCGGCAGAACATGATATTGTCCCCGGTCGACACGACATCGCCGATCGCCAGCAATCCGTTCTCGCGGTCGATCCCCATCAAGTTCCGCACGAGGTAGTCGCCGGTATCGGATCCGGTGACCGGCAGCGCGGCGAAGAGTTGCCCCCCAGCGCGACGCGCATCGCCCGACAGGGCTTTGCCCACATCATCCTCGAAGATGTCCAGCGCCGGCTCGTCGTCCAGTTCGATGAGGACGTTGCCGTCGGCGCGGGTCACGGTGTGGGTCGGTCCGATGGGCGAGCATCCCTGCGTCAGGCCGACCGCAACGGGCAGCACATACGGCGACAGCAGCACCCCCGACAGGCCGCCGGAAAAGCGACCGTCGGCGAGCTGGACAGCGCCGGTCCTGACGGAGGTCAGGCCGCCGACGAGATAGGCATTGGTGGACACGGCGAAATCCCTTACCAGCCCCTGAACCCGCGGGTTCCTGGGGTCGGCGTGAACCACGGCCAGAGGCGGATCATTGGCGGCCAGCCATTCCGCCTGCGACTCCGCGACGCTTCGCATATCCGCCTTAAGGCCGCCGAAGACACGAAACCCGTCGCTGTCGATCGGCATCACGAGTACGGAGAGAGCGGGCGCCTCGAAATACTCGGCGCGGAAGCCGCACACGCCCATGCCGGCGGCACCGATCCAGTGCGCCACTCCGGTGCTTTGTCTCAGCACCACCTCGATTTCGGGCAGCGCGTCGGCGAACGCCTCGGTCACGAAGACGAGACCAAGCCGATGCTCACGGCCGAGTTCGCCAAGGCCGGCGAGAACCTTGCCGACAGCGTCCTGCCATCGCACAGCGCTGGCCGCGGCAGCCCTGAAGTCGCCCGCGTCGGTCATCGTTCGGCCTCCTTCAGCGCCGCACTCACCTCCGGCAGGATGTTGTCGACGATCACGGCGATGCCGGCTGCCGTAGGATGAATACCGTCGTCCTGGTTGAGCGTCGGGTTTGCCGCCACGCCGTCTAGGAAGAACGGGTAGAAGGCGGTCCCGTGTTTTGCCGCGAGATCCGCGTAGAGAGCCGCAAAGGCATCACCGTATCGGGTTCCCAGATTCGGCGGCGCCCGCATCCCGGCAAGCAGGACGTGCGCGCCGGCGGCCCGGATCCGCGTGATGATCTCGTCGAGATTGCGCCGCGTTGCCGCGGGTTCCAGACCTCTGAGGCCGTCATTGCCGCCGAGCGCAATGATCACGAGGTCGGGCCGCTCCGCAAGCAGCCAGTCCAGCCGTGCAAGCCCGCCGGCCGTGGTGTCGCCGGACACGCCGCCGTTGACGACCCGCACCTCGATGCCGGTGCGCGCCAGCGCAGCCTCGAGCTGCGCCGGGAAGCTTTCCTCGAGCGCCAGACCGTATCCGGCCGTCAGACTGTCACCCAGGGCGAGGATGACCGGCTGGTCCTTGACGACCGCAATTGCAGGCCGCCCGGCGATGCCGAGCAGGGCAATCAGGACCAACACGAGCCACGGCCGATTGAATATCGCGGCTGCCGCGCGATATATCGTTGAGACGTGGCGCGGTTTCGTGTTCATAGACGATCCTGCGGCGTACACACCTGTAACGAATGCATAACGGAACACTCCCTAATCTAAATTCAATTGGCAATGCAGGATCAATTGACAACCCCCGGTGGGGGGACCGGGCCCATCGTCGCGCTTTCGGGACTCGAGCTGGCCCTTTCCAGTGATGCCGGTACGGTGGAAATCCTCCGCGGCATCGACCTTCGCATTATGCCCGGCGAGCAGGTCGCACTGGTCGGCGCGTCCGGCGCCGGCAAATCATCGATGATGATGATCATCGGCGGCCTGGAGTGCGCAACGGCAGGCTCGGTCCGCGTCGCCGGGCACGACCTGACTGCGATGAGCGAGGACGATCTCGCGCTGTTCCGCCGAGAGAATATAGGTATCGTGTTCCAGTCGTTCCACCTGATCCCGACGATGACGGCGCTGGAGAACGTTGCGGTGCCGCTTGAGTTCGCCGGGCGCAGCGATGCCTTCGCGCTCGCCGCCGAGGAGCTTGCTGCTGTCGGGCTCCGCCACCGTACCGCGCACTATCCGAGTCAATTGTCCGGCGGCGAGCAACAACGCGTCGCGCTTGCCCGTGCCTTCGTAACCGAACCGCGACTGCTGTTGGCGGACGAGCCCACCGGAAATCTTGATGGCGAGACCGGCGCCCAGATCATCGACCTGATGTTCCGGCTGTCCGAGCAGAAGGGAACGACCCTGCTGCTCATTACCCATGACCCGGCCCTCGCGTCGCGCTGCGCCCGCGAGCTGCGCATTGCCGACGGTCGGATCGTCGACGATGTGGTGCGAGAAGTGGCGGCGCAATGACGTGGGCAATGGCAACGCCGCCGAGGTATTTCCTGACCTGGCGATTGGCGCGCCGAGAGCTGCGGGGCGGCCTGCGGAGTCGGTTCCGGGGGTTCCGGATTTTTCTCTCGTGTCTTGTGCTGGGCACGGCGGCAATCGCCGGCGTCGGGTCGGTCTCGTTCTCGATCGAGGCGGGGCTTCGCGCCGAGGGCCGAACACTGCTCGGCGGCGATCTTGAGCTGCGTATCCACCACCGTCCGGCAACGCCGGAACAACGCGAGTGGCTGGCCGGCGTGGGCCGCGTTTCGGAGATGGTGAGCCTGCGGGCAATGGCCAACCGGATCGATGGCACGGACCGGCGGCTGGTCGAACTGAAGGCCGTGGACGGCGCGTATCCGCTGGTCGGAAACGTCGCCCTGCGCGATGGCCTGCCCCTCGCGGAAGCCCTTGAGCGCCGCGACGATGCGCATGGCCTGGTCGCTTCGGAATCGCTCCTCAACCGGCTGGACCTTGCGGTCGGCGACCGGGTGACGATCGGCAACGCGACACTCGAGATTACCGGCGTCCTGATCCACGAGCCCGACCGCGCCACTCGGGGCATACAGCTCGGGCCGCGGGTGATCGTGTCGCGGGGGGCGCTTGAGGCAACGCAACTCCTGCAGCCGGGCGCCCTGTCCCAATACTACTACCGCATCGTTCTGCCGCCGGGCGCGCGGGAGGACGAGGTACGCGGTCGGCTCGCACGGGCATTCCCGGACGCCCCCTGGCGCGTCCGCGGGCCGGCC
>JBFIFO010000097.1:0-15033 GCA_041602815.1 Alphaproteobacteria bacterium
GAGCGCCGCGATCCGTTCCATGCCGGGCTCGGCCGGCGCTGCCTGCTGCTCAGCTGGGGCGACGACAGGGGGCTGATGGGCGGCGGCATCGACCTCGAACGCGTCGACGACGTGGCGGAAGCGGATTTCGTCCTGATGGCCGGAACCAACCGTGAGACGCTGGACCACTACGAGCCGCTGCTGCAGGCGGCGCGGGCGCGCGACCTGCCGATGGTCTGCGCCAACCCGGACCTCGTCAGCGTCACGCCCGAGGGTGATCTCGTCATCTGCCCCGGCACGGTGGCCCGGCGCTATGAGGAGATCGGCGGCACCGTGCGCTGGCACGGCAAGCCGGACACCGCGGTCTACGCACACTGCCGGGCGCTGTATCCGGAGGCGCGGCGCCCGCTCGGCATCGGCGATTCGCTGCACCACGACATCGCCGGCGCCCGGGCGGCGGGCATCGGTTCGCTGTTCGTCGCCGGCGGCATCCACGCAGAAGCGTTGGGAATCAAATGGGGCGGGACGCCAACCAAAGAGCGCCTCGAGGCTCTATTCGCCGAGACCGGCCAGCGCCCGGATTACGTGGTCCCGGTGTTCCGCTGGTAGGGGGGGCGGCGTTCGGATGTCCGTTGGCAACTACCCCTGTCTCGGCGCGCTAACGGGCCGCATCGTCCCCTGCCCTGCCTTCTCCACTCGCGGGCGGCACCGAAAGGCCGCTGTCGGGGTTCGGCCGGTAGCCGGGGCCGATCGTGGTCGGCGCCGCCGGCAGCATGTCCTGGTCGAGCTCGGAGCGGAAGGTCCGGCTGTAGGCGTCGAGCAGCGTGCCATCATTGGGGTCGATCAGGCGCAGCTCGACGCGGTAGTCCCGGTTCGCCCGCACGCCCTCCACCGGCGGCGATTCGAAGCGGAACTGCCGCGCATAGACGCCGGCGACGCCGCGCGTAATGATCGGCGGGCCGCCGGCCGGATCCTCGAATTCGGCCTCGAGGATCGTGCCCGGCGGCACCGTCCGGACGACGCGGGCAACGAACCCGTAATAGGCCGCCGCCACGTTGTAGTTGAACACGAAGCCGCCGCCGGCGAATTCGACATAGGGCTGGCTCGCATCCTCCGGCGGGCGCAGGGCGGACAGCACCGCCACGAGCGCGACGAGGCCGGCCACACCGGCCAGGGCCGCGAACCGGATGATCCGGGGCCGGTTCGGCATCGGCGCCTCCCGAATCCATGAGAACGGTGGGTCTTGAGTGTAAGCCCGGCGGAAGCCTCAATGAAGGGGTGCCGTCACGCCACCCCTCATTCCAGCCCGTCGACGCGGCCGCGGGCCTTCTTCAGCGCGCCGCGCCGCTTCTTGCTTTCTAGCCGCCGGCGCTGTGAGGCCACGGTCGGCCGGGTCGGCCGTCGGGTACGCGGGCCCACCGCCGCCGCACGGATCATCTCCGCCAGCCGGTCGCGCGCGTCCTGGCGGTTGCGCTCCTGGCTGCGGTATCGGCTGGCGGCGATGACGATGACGCCGTCGCGTGTCATGCGCCGGCCGGCGACGCGCCGCAGACGCGCATAGACCTCGAACGGCAGGTTCGGGCTTCGCGCGGCATCGAAACGCAGCTGCACCGCCGTCTCCACCTTGTTGACGCGCTGCCCGCCGGGCCCGGGCGCGCGGATGAAGCGTTCCTCGATCTCGTCCTCGGAGATTGCGATGCTGTCGGTGATGACGATCATCGCGCGAGTTTAGCGGAAGCCGCGCTCCGAATCGATGCCGGTGCGCATTCAGATAGCACGCACCGGCGCCGTTTCCACAACCGCCACTCTTCGACTATGATTGGAACGTTGCGGACGGAGAGGCAGGAGAATGACCGAGCCCTGGGTCACGGTGTTCGGCGGTACCGGGTTCCTCGGCCGGCACATCGCCGAGACGCTCATCGGCGCGGGGGTGCCAGTGCGCATCGTCGCGCGCAACCTACACCGCCTCGCGGGCGGCGCTGCCGCACTGGAGGCGACCGTCGAGCGGGTGCAGGCGGATATTCGCGATCCCGAGTCCGTGGCCCGTGCCGTGGCAGGGTCGCGCGGCGTCGTCAACGCCGTCGGCCTCTATGTGGAGCGCGGCGCCGAAACGTTCGATGCGGTCCACGTCGAAGGCGCGCGGACCGTCGCCGAACAGGCTCGTGAGGCGGGGGTTGAGCGGCTCGTCCACATTTCCGGCATCGGCGTCGATGCGGCCTCCGACTCCGCCTATGTGCGGGCCCGCGCCCGCGGCGAGGAGGCGGTGCGCGAAGCCTTTCCACAAGCGACGATCCTGCGGCCGAGCGTGCTGTTCGCGCCGGACGACGCGTTCATCAACACGCTGCTGCGCATCGCCCGTCTGTCGCCGGTGATCCCGCTGTTCGGCGTCGGCGGCACCATGCTGCAGCCGGTGTTCGCCGGCGACGTGGCCGCCGCCGCTGCTCGCGTCCTCGACGATCCGGCGACGCCGGGCAAGATATACGAGCTCGGCGGCCCGGTGCCCTACAGCTACCGCAACCTTCTGCAGCTGGTGATGAGCCTGGCCGGACTCCGGCGGGCGCTGCTGCCGGTGCCGTTCCCGCTTTGGGAGCTGCAGGCGCGGCTCGCAGAGATCCTGCCGAGCCCGCCGCTGACCCGCGACCAGGTCGCCCTGATGCGGCATGACAACCTCGCCTCGCCGGACCTGCCCGGCCTTGCCGAGCTCGGCGTCACCCCGACCGCGCTGGAATCGGTGCTGCCGGAGTATCCTGCCCTGCGCCGCGCCAAGGAGCGCGGCACGCGATAGCTGTCCATGACCGCGCTGTTGCGCCGGTCAACCGTGATGGCCGGTGATAGGGCCGTCCTTGAACAGATTGTCCTTAAGCTCGTGCGCGAAATCCTCGTCGTTGCGGCGGATCCATTCGAGCACCATCGCGGCGTGCTCCATCTCCTCGCGCATGTTGTGCAGCAGGATCTCCTTGAGCGCCTCGTCCTCACAGTCGTCGGCGCGCTGGCGGTACCAGTCGACCGCCTCCAGCTCCTCCATCAGCGACGCGATCGCCTGGTGCATGCTGATCGTCTTCTTGCTGAGCCTGTCGCGCGGCGCGTGAAGGGCTTCGCTGGACATCCTCTTGCCTCCTTGTCGTGCGTGGATTGGAACCGAAGCCGAGCATATGGCGGGCGGCGACGCTTGGCCAGAGGGGAACGCGGGTCAGGCCGCCCCGAGATTCTCTCCCGCGAGCGCGCGTCGGATCAACGCGATCGTCTCGCCGATTCCGTAGAGGGCGATGAAGGAGCCGAGGCGCGGGCCCTGGTCCTGGCCGAGCAGGATCTCGTAGCAGGCCTTGAACCAGTGGCGCAGGGATTCGAAGGCGTGGCGCTTGCCGACCTCGTAGACCTGGGTCTGGATGTCCTCGGCGCTCGCGTCCTTCGGCAGCTTCTCCAGTTCCGCCACCAGGTCCTCCAGCGCCGCGCGCTCCGTCTCGTCCGGCGCACGGTACTTCTTGTTCGGTTTGACGAAGTCCTGGTAGTAGCGGATCGCATAGCCGGCGAGCGAATCGAGGATCGGGTCGGTCTGTGGGCTCGCCTTCGGGGCATAGCGGGCAATGAAGCCCCACAGCACGCTCTTGTCGTCCGCATTGGCGACGCCGGCCAGGTTGAGGAGGATGTTGAACGACAGGTGCGCGTCCTCACGCGGCGGATTGCCGGCATGGATGTGCCAGGCCGGGTTCTCGAGCCGCCGGGCTTCGTCCTCCGCCTCGTATTTCTGCAGGAACGTCAGCCAGTCGTCGACGGCGCGTGGGATCACGTCGAAATAGAGGCGCTTGGCGGCACGCGGCTTCTGGTACATGAACAGGGCGAGGCTGTCCGGCGGTGCGTAGGCGAGCCATTCCTCCACCGACAACCCGTTGCCCTTGGACTTGGAGATCTTCTCGCCCTTCTCGTCCAGGAACAGCTCGTAGTTGAAGCCCTCAGGCGGCCGGCTGCCGAGAATGCGACAGATTCGGCTGCCGAGCTTGACGGACTCGATGAGGTCCTTTCCCGACATCTCGTAATCGACGGCCAGCGCTGCCCAGCGCATCGCCCAGTCGACCCGCCACTGCAGCTTGGCGTGGCCGCCGAGGACCGACTGCTCGAACGGCGCCCCCACCGGATCGCCGGTATCGGGGTCGACCTGCTGGAAGACGGCGGTGCCCTGCTCCTCGTCGGCCTCGACGATCACCGCGTGATGCATGACCTGCGGATGGGCCGTCCCGACAGGTCCCGGGTCTCCGTCGATGATGGGCAGGAACGGACAGTAGGTGCGCCGCCGCTGCTCGCCAAGTGTCGGCCGAACCACGTCGGCGATCTCTTCGCGCCGCCGCAATACACGGAGCAGCATCTCGTCAAATCGGCCGCTGCGGTAGCATTCGGTTGCGCTCACGAACTCGTACTCGAAGCCGAAGTCGTCGAGGAAGCCCCGAAGCCGCGCATTGTTGTGGTGGCCGAAGCTCTCATGCGTGCCGAACGGATCGGGCACCGAGGTCAGCGGCGTGCCGAATCGCGTGACGAGACCGTTGGCGTCCTTCTGCTCCACGTACTCGGCCAGCATCTTCGGGTTCGGCACGTTGTCCGGCACCTTGCGCAGCCCGTCCATGTCGTCGGAGAAGGCGAACAGCCGGGTCGGGATGTCCGACATGGCGGCGAAGGCGTGGCGCACCATCGAGGTGCGGGCGACCTCACCGAAGGTGCCGATATGCGGCAGGCCGGACGGGCCGTAGCCGGTCTCGAACAGCACATAGCCCTTCTCGGGCGTTTCGCCGCCGGTGCGTTCCAGGAGCTTGCGCGCCTCCTCGAAGGGCCAGGCGCGCGCGGCGAGGGCAAGGTCGCGGGTCGTGGTCATCTTTGTCGGGCCGATGCAGGAGTGAAAACGCGCGGCAACCTATGCCTTGCGCCCCGGCGCGTCAATCTCCCGGTGGGCCGGGCCTCGATTGGCGCGGCGCCATTACCGCGTCCCGATGAGCTTGCCCGAGACGTCGCGGCCGAACAGGCGGGCGGCGTTCTTGTACGCGATGCGCTCGGCGACGTCGCGGGGAAGCCTGGCAAGCCAGCGGCGGTTCTGCGCAATCAACCCGTCGTAATCGTCCCATTGCGCGTTGACCCAGGTGTCGCTGCCGACCATCAGCCGGTCCGGATGGCGCATTATGACTTCGCGCCAGGCCGGGTCGAGATCGTCATCGTCGCCGCCCAGGATCTCCCACTCCCGGTAGGACAGGTCGGCATGCAGGCTCGCGTAGGAGTCGAGCATATCGCCGACCACCTGCGGCGGCTCCGACATGCCGGCATGGGCCCAGATGACGGTGAGCGCGGGCTCCAGCTCGTAGAACAGGCGCACCGGCGCGGCGCCGGAATGGATGTGGACCGGAATCCCGCGCTCCTTCGCCATCGCCGCGATGGCCGCCAGCAGCGGGCGGTCCGCCGGGTCGATGTTGTGGACGTGGAACTCGCCGATCCCGTCATGGTCGTATGCCGCGAGCCGTTCGCGGATGTACGCTTCCATGCCCGGCGCCTTGGTCCAGTTGCCCGATCCCGCCTCGCCGTGATAGGGCCGCAGCACCGGGACGATGCGATTCGGCGCGTAATCCCGCAGCCGGATGGTGCCGTCGTCCGGCGTCGACGACACCGCGGCCATGGCGACACCGTTGCGGTCCATCAGCTCGATCACCGTCGCCACCGGATACGGCTCCCAGGCCGGCTGCTTGTAGTGCATGTGGGCATCGAAGATCGGAAGCTTGGCGACGCCGTCGCCGATCGCGCCGGTCTGCGCGAAGGCGGGGGCGGCGAGGAGGAGGACAACGGCGATGGCGGGGCCGACGGGTTTCATGGGTGCACTGGGTTACTTGTCACATTCTGGTCGCGGTGCCGCGTCAGATGACGATCTCGGTCATCATGCCGGGTGCCATGTGATAGGCATTGTGGCAATGCATCACCCAGCGGCCCGGCGCGCCGGCATCGAACGCCACCGTCACTTTGCCCATGAACGGGACGAGCACCGTGTCGCGGAACGGGCCGTCGAGGGCCGTATCGTTCACGGCGACGACCTTGAAATGGTGCCCGTGGATGTGCACGGGGTGCGCCATGTCGGTCTCGTTCTCGAAGGTCATCTCGACCCGTTCGCCCTGCACCAGCCGGATCGGCGTGTGCTCGCCCCATTTCTTTCCGTCGAAACCCCAGCGGTACGGGCTCATGCCGCCGGTGAGGCGCAGGCGGACCCGCTTCGCCGTGTCGCGCTGCGGCAGTTGCGCCACGGCGCGCAGCGCCCGCTCCAGCCTCGTATCGACATGCATCCCCGAACTGTGGCCCAGGGAAGAGATCTTCCGGACCGTTGCATTGCGCGTGGCGAAGACAAGGCCGGTCTGTTGCGGGTCTCCCTCGCGCACCGCGAGGACCGGCCAGGCCCCCTCCTCGTTCGGCAGCTGGATGAGGATGTCGAGGCGCTGGGCCATGGCGATCGGCAGATGCCCCTTCATCGCAGCCGGATGGACGGGATTGCCGTCCGTCGCCACGACGACGCCCTCGAGGTGGCCGAGGTCGATCTGGAAGTTCGTGGCCGCGGCTCCGTTGACGATGCGCAGCCGGACCCGGCCGCCGCGCTCCACCCGCACGATCTCGGGATCGGCAAGCGTCCGGTCATTGGCCAGGAAGGCGTCGTGCTCGACATCGTTCAGATGCCCGGGCATCTCGGCGATCCCGTGCCCGGCATGACCCTGCATATGACCGCCGGCGCCGTGATTCATCCCCGGCATGTCGCCATGCCCCTCGCCGGCCATCAATTCGGCAAGGATATCCTCCGGTGCGCGGAACGTGAAATCATGCAGGAACATCACATGCTCCTGAAGGTCGGCCTTGAGGTCGTCGCGTGTGCGCACGATCAGCGGCGCCGACAGCAGTTTCTGCCGCTGCAGGCCGACATGCGAATGCATCCAGTGGCTACCGGCGACGGGCTGGAAGTCATAGGCGTATTCGGACCCCGGCTTGAGCGCCAGCTGCGTGACTCCCGGCACCCCGTCCTGCGCATTGGGCGGGATCTGCCCGTGCCAGTGGACCAGTGTCTTTTCGGCCAGGCGGTTGACCAGCGTGACCGCGAACCGCTCATCGGGGTCCAGCACGAGGCCCTGCGTCCCGCCCGATTGCGCAAGGCCGAATACTTTCGCGGCCCTGCCGTCGACATCGAGAATCCGGGACTCGCAGATCAGCCGGCGTGGAGCGCTTGCCACGGCGCCGCGCGGCAAGGCCCCGGACAGCGCCGCCGCCCCGGCGGCCGACAGCAATTCGCGTCGCGTGAAACGAGGCATCATCGGTGCATCAAATCCATAACGTCGTATCCAATTCCGCCACCGCGCGAGAGGATACAAGCATTTGGCAGCGACGGGAAGGCAGCCCTCTACCCTTCGTCCGCGCAGGTCGCGCGCTCGACCTCGACGGTCGCGTGCTCGAGGCCGAAGCGGTCGCGCAGCCGCGCCTTGATGGCCGCGGTCGCCGCCTCGGCCGCCATGCCTTCGGCGATCACGGCGTGCAGGGTGACCATCTTGCGCTCCTGGGTGATCGACCAGGCGTGGATGTGGTGCACCCGCTCGACCGCCGCGATCTCGGCCGCAAGGTCGGCGCCGATCTCGCGGGTATCGATGCCCTTGGGCGCGCCCTCCAGCAGGATGTGGCCGGCATCGCGTACCAGCGAGCCGGCGCTGCGCAGGATCAAAAGGCCGACGAACACCGACAGCAGCGGATCGATCGGTGTCCAGCCGGTCACCAGGATCACGATGCCGGAGGCCAGCGCCGCGGCCGAGCCCAACAGGTCGCCGACGACATGGAACATCGCGCCGCGGACGTTGAGGTTGTCGTGGTCGGCCCCGTGCAGCAGCCAGAAAGCGCCGAGGTTGATGAGGAGCCCGATGGCGGCGATCACCACCACCGGCAGGCCGATGACGCGCACCGGGCTCACCAGGCGGTCCGCCGCCTCGAAGAAGATCCACAGCGCGACGAAGACCAGCGCGACGCCGTTGATGAAGGCGACCAGCACCTGAAAGCGGTCGAAGCCGTAGGTGCGCTTCCAGTCGGCCGGCCGCCACGACAGCCGGAACGCAAACCACGCCAGCGCCAGCGAGGCGAAGTCGGTGAGCATGTGCCCGGCATCGGCGAGCAGCGCCAGCGAGCCGGAAACCAGGCCGCCGACCAGCTCGGCCAGCATGAAGCTGCCGATCAGGATCGCGGCCCAGAAGATCCGCCGCTCGTTGTGGCTGTGTGGGTGCATCGGGTCCCTTCGCGCGGGTCGGCCGACCGCCGACTCGCCGGCCCATCCTTGCCCCGCACGGGCGTCGCGCGCAAGCCTCGCGCAGTCGCGATGCCGCCTTTATGATCCTCCGATGGAGACGATCGGCGACATCCTTGTGCCCGACGCGCCGGTCCTCGTCGCCGGGCCGGCGGGCGCGGTGTGGCTGGACCGCGACGGCGAGATCCACCAGCTGGCGGCCGCGGCGGTGGCGAAGCGGCTGCGCGATGGCCCGCCGCCGCTGCTCTGCCACCTGCCGGCGACGGCGCGCCGGCTCGGGCGCGATCCGTTTCCCGCGCTCGACATCCTGGAGCTGTTCGCCTTCGCGCGGCCCGGGCGGTTCTGCGTGCCGACGCCGCGCGGCGTCGCCACAGCGCTGGGGCTTGCGGCCCCGGCCGACCATGAGGGCGAGGCGGCGGCGCTGCCGCGCATGGCCGCGGCGCTGTTGTCGGGCCTGGCGGAGTCGCGCGACCGCGAGCAGGCGGCAGCCGTCGCCCAGGCGATGCAGGCCGGCGGCTGGCCGTGGGGCCGGTTCGTGCTGGCGGCGCTGGGCGCGCCGGTCGATTCGACGCCAACCGCCTTTCGCGGGCTGGAGGTGTGGCGCCGCCTGCCGGAGTGGGAGGACGAGGCGCCGCCGCCGCCGCCCGGCAATGCCGCGGTCCACCCCAACGCCGCGCGCCGGCGCCTCGCCGACATGCTGGGCGAGGACGCCGAGCCGCGGCCGAGCCAGGCCGACTACGCCTCCGCCGTCAGCCAGGCGTTCGCGCCGCGCGACGCCGCCGGCGCGCCGCATCTCGTGCTCGCCGAGGCCGGCACCGGCGTCGGCAAGACGCTGGGCTATATCGCGCCGGCCAGCCTGTGGGCCGAGGCCAACGGCGCCCCGGTCTGGATCTCAACCTATACCCGCAACCTGCAGCACCAGATCGACGGCGAGCTCGACCGGCTGTTCCCCGACGCCGCGATCAAGGAGAACCGGGTCGTGATCCGCAAGGGGCGGGAGAACTACCTGTGCCTCCTCAACATGGAGGAGGCGGTGCGCGGCGTTGCCGTGCAGCGCGGCAACGCGGTGGCGCTCGGCCTGCTCGCGCGCTGGGCCGCGGCGGACCGCGACGGCGACCTGACCGGCGGCGGCTTCCCCGCCTGGCTCATCGAGATCGCCGGGCGGGCGCGCACCCTGGGCCTCGCCGACCGGCGCGGCGAATGCATCTATTCCGCCTGTCAGCATTACGGCAAATGCTTCATCGAGCGCTCCGCACGGCGCGCCAAGCGGGCCAAGCTGGTTATCGCCAACCACGCGCTGGTGATGGTGCAGGCGGCGCGCGCCGCCAATGATCCCGCGAGCCGCCCGACCCGCTACGTGTTCGACGAGGGGCACCACGTGTTCGATGCCGCCGACAGCGCGTTCTCGGCGGCGCTGACCGGGCGCGAGGCGGCCGAGCTCAGGCGCTGGCTGCGCGGCGTCGAGGGCCGGCGGCGCGGCCGCAGCCGGGGGCTGAAGGCGCGCGTCGAGGATTTGATCCTCGACGATGAGCAGGGGCTGGAGGCGCTGCAGGCAGCGCTACAGGCGGCCGCCGCACTGCCCGGCGAGGGCTGGGCCGCGCGGCTCGCCGAAGGACGGCCGGCGGGGGCGGCCGAGGCCTTCCTGGCGGCGGTGCGCGGCCAGGTCTATGCGCGGGCGAGCGACCCGGACAGCCCGTTCGACATCGAGTGCGAGACGAACGATCCGGTGCCCGGGCTGATCGAGGCAGCGGCGGCATTGGAGGACGCGCTGGCGCGGCTCGCGGAGCCGTTGCGGCGACTACGCCGGTCGCTTCTCGACCGGCTGGACGCCGAGGCGGCCGAGCTCGACACCGCGACGCGCAACCGCATCGAGGCGGTGGCCCGCTCGATCGAGCACCGGGCCGGCGAGGCGCTGTCCGCCTGGCGCTCGATGCTGGCCGGACTGGGGCAGGAGCCGGGGAGCGATTTCGTCGACTGGTTCCAGGTCGACCGCGCCCAGGACCGCGACGTCGACGTCGGCATGCACCGCCACTGGATCGACCCGACAGAACCTTTCGCTCAGGCCGTCGCCGGGCCGGCGCACGGGCTGACCGTGACCTCGGCGACGCTGACCGACGGCTCCGGCGACGTCGAGGCCGACTGGCAAGGCGCCGAGATGCGCACCGGCGCCAACCACCTGCCGACGCCGGCAATCCGCGTCGCCGTCCCCTCCCCCTTCGACTATGCGGCGCAGACGCGGGTCCTCGTCGTCACCGACGTGCGCAAGGACGATCTCGGCCAGGTCGCCGCCGCCCTGCGCGAGCTGTTCCTTGCCGCCGGCGGCGGCGCGCTGGGGCTGTTCACCGCGATTGGAAGGCTGCGGGCGGTGCACGGGCGCCTCGCCGCGGCGCTCGACGAGGCCGGGCTGCCGCTGTACGCCCAGCATGTCGACCAGATGAGCCTGCCGACCCTGATCGACATCTTCCGGGCCGAGCGCGACGCCTGCCTCCTCGGCACCGACGCCGTGCGCGACGGCGTCGACGTGCCGGGGCCGGCGCTGCGCCTCATCGTCTTCGACCGGGTGCCGTGGCCGCGACCGACGATCCTGCACAAGGCGCGCCGCGCCCGCTTCGGCGGCCGCGCCTGGGACGATGCGATCACCCGCCTTCGGCTCAAACAGGCGTTCGGCCGGCTGGTGCGCCGCGCCGACGACCATGGCGTCTTCGTGCTGCTCGACCCGATGATGCCCTCGCGCCTCGCCGGCGCCTTCCCGGAAGCGGCACAGCCGCGCCGCGTCGGCCTCGCGGAAGCGGTGGCTGAGGTCGGGGCATTCCTCGGCGGTCAGCCCGGCAAGTAGTAGACCATCACCGCCGAGACGGTCGCCACCGACAGCACCGTCGATAAGAGGATCACGCCGGCGGTGCGCTGGACGTAGACGTCGTAGCGCTGGGCCAGCACGAACAGGGTGGAGCCGACCGGCGTTGCCGACAGGATCACCGTCGCCGCGACCCACATGTCGTCCAGCCCGAAGACGTGCACCGCCAGCGCCCAGGCAAGAAGCGGATTGATGACGAGCTTGAGGAAGGTCAGCCACGCGACCTCGGTAATACTGCGCCGGACCGACCGGCCGACCAGGAAGAGGCCGATGGCGAACAGGGCCGAGGGCGGCGCCGCCGTGCCCAGCAGGTCGAAGAACCGGACCACAGGGTCCGGCAGGGCGATGCTTGCCGCCGAGACCGCGAGCCCGGCCACCATCGCCAGGACCAGCGGGCTCTTTGCGACGCCACGGCCGACGTCGCCGAGGATCCGCGCACGGCCGAGGCCGCGGCTGCGGTCGAACTCGATCAGCGCAATGCCGAGGCCGACGATCAACGAGCCGATGATCACCGTCGCGATGATCGCCGGCACCGCGCCGGCCTCGCCGAAGGCGATCAGCAGCAGCGGCAGGCCCATATAGCCGGTGTTGGAGAACACCGAGGCGATGCCATGCAGGCCGCGCTCGGCGACGCTGCCGGGAAAGGCGACACACGCCACCGCGACGGCAACGGCGAAGGTCAGCAGCTGGGCGCCGAAGAAGGCGCCGATGAACGCCCAGTCGAGCACCTCGGCGACCGGCACTTCCGCCATCGAGATGAAGATCAGCGCCGGCAGCGCGACGTAATAGACGAAGCCATTGAGGGCCTTCGAGCTTTCGTCCCCGAGCACGCCGGCGCGCCCGGCGAGGTAGCCGGCGAAAATAATGGCGAAAACCGGGAGGGCGACGTCGACGAAGGCGTGCATGGCAAGCACCTTATAGCGTCTTTCGCTCGCGGGGAAACCCGCATCCGCCCGTGTCGCAGCTCGGGGTGTGCGAAGCGAACCGGACAACGGCATGAGCGCTCGCCCCGACGGACGGATCGAACGCGCCGCCCTGCGCCCGCTGTCGGCCGGCGTCGTGCTGCTTTACGTGGCGATCGCCGGGCGACGGACGCGCCCCACCGGGAGTCGGCCGACGCGACCGACGTGCCGTCCGCGCGCCTCTCGTCCGGCGCGGCTATTGCCGGTATGCCCGCTCCAGCGTTGCGATATCGAGCTTGACCATCCGAAGCACCGCCTGCATCACGCGATCGGACGTCGCGGGATCGGGGTCCTGCAGCATCTGCTCGAGGGCCGCCGGCACGATCTGCCATGACAGCCCGAAGCGGTCCTTGAGCCAGCCGCATTGCTGGGGGGAGCCGCCCTCACCAAGCCTGTCCCACAAAAGGTCGATCTCCGCCTGCGATTCGCAGGGCACGAGGAGCGAGACCGCCTCGTTGAACCTGAACTCGGGGCCGCCGTTGAGCGCGATGAACCGCTGGCCGCGCAGCTCGAAGGTGACCGTCAGGACGGATCCCGCCGGGCCGGGGCCTGCCTTCCCGTAGTACACTGTGCTGACGATCCGCGACGTATCGAAGACCGACAGGTAGAAATCCACGGCCGCCTCTGCGTTGCCGTCGAACCACAGGCAAGGGGTGATTTGCGCAATCGCGGGCATGGGGCAGGCTCCTTTCGCGGTGCCGGCGCATCCGGTCTCCGGCGCCGCCCGATCGAGGTAACTCGGACGACGCGCGCGGAAAGATGCGAGCCGTACGATTTCTCGGCCATCGTTTGGGGGTACGCTTGACGCGGCGTCGGGCGGACGCGATAACTCCGGCAATCCTTGGGGCGACGGGCAGTTCCGTCGCCGCGCCGGAACCGGAGGCGGCAATGATCGACCAGCAATCGGCCCTCGTCTACACCATGGTGCTCGCATCGGCGGCGGACAGCGACATGACCGACAACGAGCTCGAGATGATCCGCGATATCGTCACCCACCTGCCGGTGTTCGAAGGCTACGATGCGGGCACGCTGCCGGACGCGGCCAACGCCTGCGTCGACCTGCTGGCCGGCAATGACGGGCTTGATGCGGTGCTGGATACGATCCGCGATTCGTTGCCGAAGCGCCTGTACGAGACCGCCTATGCGCTGGCCTGCGAGATCGTCGCGGCGGACCGCGAGGCGAGCCAGGAGGAGCTGCGCCTCTTGGAGATGCTGCGCCACCGGCTCGACGTCGAACGCCTGGCCGCCGCCGCCATCGAGCGCGGCGCCAGGGCCCGCTTCGCCAAGGGTTGAGCGATGGGGGCGCTCGACGGACGAAAGATCGGCCTCATCGGGCTCGGCCTGATGGGCATGCCGATGGCCCGCAACCTTGCCGCCGCAGGGGCGCGGATGACGGTGGCGAGCCGCAGCCCCGGCCCGGTCGATGAACTGGCGGGAGAGGGCATGACGGCGGCCGAGAACGGCAGGGCGGTCACTGCTTCCAGCGACATCGTCATCGTCATGGTGACCAACACCCCGTCCGCCGAAGCGGTGATCGCGGGGCCCGGCGGCGTCATCGAGGGGCTGTCGCCCGGCACGCTGGTGATCGACATGGGCACCACCGCGGTCAAGGCGACGCGGGCGCTGTCCGAGAAGGTGGCGGCGGCCGGCGGCGACTGGATCGACGCGCCGGTCTCCGGCGGCTCGGTCGGTGCGACCGACGGCACGCTGACCATCATGGCCGGTGGTACGGAAGAAGCGATCGCGCGCGCCGCGCCCGTCTTCGAGGTGCTGGGGCGGCGGCATACACGGATCGGCGGGCCCGGCGCCGGCCAGGTGGCCAAGGCGATCAACCAGAACATCGTCGGGCTGACGATCGCCGCGGTGGCCGAGGGCATCGCGCTTGCCCGCGCGGCCGGCGCCGATCCGGCCAGGGTGCGCGAGGCGCTCAACGTCGAGGGCGGCTTTGCACAGAGCCGCATCCTCGACCTGCACGGCCAACGCATGATCGACGGCGAATTCGCGCCGGGGGGCCGCGTTTCGGTGCAGCACAAGGACGTACACCAGGGCCTGGAGCTCGCCGCGCAGGTCGGGATCCGCCTGCCCTCGCTGGAGCGCAACGTCGAGCTGTGGGATGCGATGATCGAGAAGGGCTGGGCCGATCTCGACCATTCGGCGCTGATCAAGCTGATCGAGGACGGTTAGCACTCCGGGTCCGTTCGGCTTTTATGCCGGCCCCAACGCCGGGGATCGTTGCACCGAGGACTCCTCCCGACTCCGCCGGTCTTCCCAAACTTCCCAACCCCTTGTGTCTTGATGATTGGGTATTGTGATCGTTCAGGCCCGTCTGGCGCATGCGCCAGACGGGCCTGTGCGGACCGGAGACCGTCCGACGCATAAATCCTTCGGTCTCAAATTTGCTCTCGGCGGATCCGGGACCCTGCCTGCCCTACCGTCCCGCCATTTCCCTGCGAACCAGCCCTGCGCCGGCACCGAGCGCCCGCAGCTTGCCGGCGGCCACGTCGCGCGGCAGGGGCGCCATGCCGCAATTTGTGCACGGGCTAATGCGTTCGGCATCGACGAATTCCATGGCGGCGCGGATCGTCGCCGCCACCTGCTCCGGGCTCTCGACCGCGTTCGTTGCAACGTCGATGGCGCCGACCATCACGGTCTTGTTCGACAGGAGGCCGATCAGCGACATCGGCACCTTCGAATTGGCGCATTCCAGCGAGACCTGGTCGATGCGGCTGTCGTTCAGGGCCGGGAAGATCTCCTCGTACTGGCGCCATTCGCTGCCCAGGCTTGCCTTCCAGTCGAGATTGGCCTGGATGCCGTAACCGTAGCAGATATGCACCGCGGTCCGGCACGCCAGCCCTTCGATGGCCTTGTGCAGGGCGGCGATCCCCCATTCCTTGACGTCGTCCATGAAGACGTTGAAGGCGGGCTCGTCGAACTGGATGAGGTCGACCCCC
>JBFIFO010000098.1:0-14705 GCA_041602815.1 Alphaproteobacteria bacterium
GCGCGCAGCCCGCCCGACGCCACATAGATCAGAACGACCAGCGACAGCACCCACATGCCGACGTTTTCCGACACCAGATTGTCGGTCAGTACGTTGAACAGGTATCCCGAAGCGCCGAGCTGGACGCCGAGATACGGGATCGAAAACAGCAGCGCCACGATCACCGTCAGGATGCGGATCGCGTCACCCTGGAAGTAGTCGGAAAGCATTTCGCCCGGCGTCACGTAGCCGAAGCGCTTGCCAAGGATCCACTGGCGCTTCAGGAACATCACGCCCGTAAATGGTATCGTGATGGTATAGAAGGACGCGTATGCGTACTGGAAGCCGTCGCGATACACCAGCCCCGGATGACCCATGAAGGTCCAGCCGGAGAACGACGTCGCGGTGGCGGCGAGAATGAAGACCCACATCGACAGGCGGCGCCCGGCGATGAAATAGTCTGAGGCCGTCTTCGCCGTCATGGCCGACTTCACACCCCAGAAGATGCAGTAGGCCCAGTACAAAGCGACGAAGGCGAAAAGCCATATGACTTTCGGTGCCATGTAGTCGTCTCCTAGTCCGTTCAACCTCGTATGTTCGTGCGTTTCGGATCCCTGCAGCCATTTCGGCCTTCTTGCTTTCCCTGCGGGTTCCGAAACACCCCCGCACGGTTCGGCCGGATCGGTATCAATTGGGGCGCAGCAGCCCACGCCCGATCCAGATTCTTATCGCTGCGGAAATACCTCGCGCAGCGTTACAAAGAAATCAAATAACTTTTCTTTCAAGCGCATCGTCGGACAGCCCTTTCCCGCGTTCCGGGGTTGGACCGGGAATCTGATGCCGGGAACCGGCAGCGAATAGTCATCGCCATCCAACATGATCGGCGATAACCGGTCACAAAAATTTCACAAATTTACCATCCCGTCAACAAACCGTTGGCAGGCAATGATTTTTTATGTAAAACCCGTGATACGATTTTGCAGCGCAATGAAAAATTGTAAAAAGTCCGGAAGCTCCTGAAATGACAACAATTTCATCGATGGGCGCAACGGTGCGGCGGCTGCGTCGGGACGGTGGGCTGACTCAGGCGGCCCTCGCAGCCCGGGCCGGGATTTCGACCAGCTACCTGAATCTCATCGAACACAACAGGCGGCCACTGACCGGCGCCGTCGCCATGGCCCTTGCGGAGGCGATGGATATCGATCCGCGCGAGCTGTCGGGCGGCGAGGAGACCCGCATGTTCGCGGGGCTCCTTGAAGCGTTCAGCGACCCCCTGTTCGGCGACGCCGCGCCGGCGCGCGAGGAGCTCCTTGCGCTGGCGGCGGCGCCGCACAGCGTGGTGCGGGCGCTGCTCAAGCTGCACGACGCCTACCGGTTCGCGCGCGAGGAAGCCCGTACGCTTGCCGAGCGACTGGCCGACGAAGAACTGGCAACAGCTCCGGCCGTGGATATCCGCGGCCTCGTTGCGTCGATCCGGGCATTCGGCGAGATCCTGCATGACCATGCTGACATCGGGCGCAAGGACCGCATGCGGTTCCTCCAGATCCTGGTTCGCGACGCCGAGCACCTGACCGAATTGCTGGAGCAGCTGCCCGGCAGCGGCCGCAATCGCGGCGACGCTGTTCCGGATCGTGCCCTGTCGGCATTGCTCGGCGCGCCAGGGCCGAGCGAGGAAGCCGATTTCCTGGAGGCCCACAACAACTTCTTCCCGGACCTCGAGGCGGCGGCCGAGGATCTGCGCAAGGCCGCGCTGGGGGACGTCGCCGACCGCCCCGATGCGCCGTTGGGAGATGCGCTGCCGAAGCTCCTGGCAGGCAGGTTCGGCGTGGCGGTGCGGATCGTGCCTGGTGAGGCCGCCCCTGGACGGTCGGCCCACTACAACGAAGTGGGACGGCAGTTGGTCCTGTCCGAGATGCTGGGGCGTGAAGCGCGGATCTTCGAGATCGCGCGCCTTCCGGCCGTGATATCGGACGGCCGGATGCTCGACCGCTGCCTCGAGGCGGATCCGCGGCCGGCCCCCGAACTCATCGATGTGTGCCGCGACGCATTGGCCGACTACTTCGCCCGCGCCGTCCTGATGCCCTATTCGCCGTTCCACGCCGCGGCACAGGAGCTCCGCTACGACATCGCGCGGCTCGCGATGCGCTTCGGGACGGGGTTCGATGCAGTGTGCCACCGGTTGACCACCCTGCGCAGGAGTGGCGAATCCGGGATCCCGTTCCACCTCGTAAGGGTCGATATTGCGGGAAACGTGATCCGGCGATTCAACGGGTCCGGCCTGCGGATCGCGCGCTATGGCGGGGTCTGCCCGCGCTGGAACCTGCACGAGGCGTTCCTGTCGCCCGGCGCGATTCGCGTCCAGCACGCGGAGACCCCGGACGGTGCACGCTGGCTGAACATCGCCCGGACCGTCACGGAACCGTCGCTGGATCCGGCGAACCCGGCAAGCCACGGCTCCCTTGCCATCGGCTGCAAGGTCTCGTACGCGCCGCGGCTTGTCCACGCCGACGGCCTCAATCTCGAGTCCGGGACACCGACGCCGATCGGCATCAATTGCCGCCTGTGCAGCCGGACCGACTGCCGGCAGCGCGTGTTCCGGCCGTTCGGCATCACCATGCCGGACAGCTCATAGGCGGAATCCCGGACCGCAATCAGGCTGCGCACATTCCGGACGGATCGTTCGATCGTCCGGCCATCGACGACAAGCACCGGCACCGGGACCGAGCGGCCCGGCGCCGGCACGACGTTGGCCGTCAGCGGACTCAGTTCTGCTTGGCGGCGCAGGGATTGCAGGGGTTCTTCGCCGCGCACGGGCTGCACGGGTTCGCCGCGGCGCAGGGATTGCAGGGATTCGCCGCGGCGCACGGATTGGCGCTCGCCTGCTTGGCGCAGCACGGGCTGCACGGGTTCTGTGCGCAGACGGCACAGGGGTTGGCGGCGGCACACGGATTGGCACCGGCCGACCACGCCGGCGTGGCGATCGCCAGCGCGGCGGCAGCTGCGCCGGCGGCAAGGGTGGCCTTCAGGGTCCTGGCATCGTAGATCGGCATGTCTCTCTCTCCCGGTGTTCGATGGACTGCGAGCGCAGCGTTGCGCCGTGTCCGGGAGAAATACCGCGCCGCGTTCACGGCCTCATCGCGCAGGTGTCACGAATCCGTCCCGAACGCACGGCTGCATTCACGTCTGCGCGAGCGGCAGGTGAAAGGTGAAGGCGGTGCCCTTGCCAAGCGCGCTCTCGACCTCGATCGGACAGTCGTGGAGCTGCAGGATGCGGCGCGTGATCGCAAGGCCCAGACCGGTGCCCTCGGGCGCCGCGCCGCGGGATTTCTCGGCCCGGTAGAAGCGCTCGAAGATGCGCGCGCGGTCCTCATCGGCGATGCCGCAGCCGGTGTCGGCGACGCGCATCTCGATGCCGGTCGCATCCGGTGCCAGCGACAGCCGCACCGTGCCGCCTTCCGGCGTATAGCGGATGGCGTTGTCGATGAGGTTCTCGAGAACCCGCTCGATAAGGCCGATATCGGCCCGTACGAACGGCGCCGATTCGGGGATCTCGGTTTCCAGCGAAAGGTGCTTGCGCTCGGCCTCGGGACGGAACTTCTGGGCCACGTCCTGGACCAGCTCGGACAGCGAGAACGGCTCGAAATCGAGCCGCGTGCCGGTCGAATCCAGCATCGTCAGCTCGAACAGCTCGGCGATCAGGCGGGCCAGTCGGTCGCCCTGGCGCACGGCCAGTCCGAGGTAGCGGCGTTTCTCCGCATCGGAGAACGAATCCTGCTTCATCGACAGGGTCTCGAGATAGCCCTGCAGCGAGGCCAGCGGCGTGCGCAGGTCATGCGAGATGTTGGCGACCATGTCGCGGCGCGCGGCGTCGGCCCGCCGCAACTGCTCGATCTGGTCGGCGATGCGCTGCGACATTTCCTCGAACGCGACTCCCAGACGGTCGATCTCGTCGCCGCCGCGCCGCCAGCCGGCCAGCTTCGCCGGCACCTCGAACCTGGAGTCGCGGAAGGCGTCCACGGCGGCGGTCAGCCGCGTCAGCCGGCGCGTGAGCCACGCGAATGACAACACGCCGACGGCCAGCGCCAGCAGCACGCCGCTGCTGCCGGCGCCGACTGCAAGGCGCAGGATGTAGCTCGCCGACAGCATCTCGGCCACCGAGTCGTATGCCTCGCCGCCGAGCACGACGTAGAGGTACCCCGCATGCCGCGCGCCGTCATACACCTCTGCGGCCGAAAACGGCTTGCTGCCGCGCGGGTCGCGCGGGTCGTCGCCGCGCATCGGCAGCGTGCCCGGGCCGGCGATCCAGCGGCGCAGTGGCGCAAGGTCGATGCGCTCGCGCTTGACGCGGCCGGGCTCGGCGGAGAACGCCAGGATGTTGCCCTCGAGGTCGAGCAGGTAGACCTCGATGCGCGGGTTGATCACCATCAACTGGTCGAACAGCCCGCCCAGCGCCGCCCGGTTGATTTCGCCGTCGGCGATCAGCGGATAGGCCTTGGCGATGTAATGGGCGAGCGGGCTGTTCAGGCTCTGGTCGACCTCCTCCTGGTAGAGCCGCGTGGCGAACAGGGTGAGCGCGATCCAGGCGGCGCAGGTGACCGCGATGATGGCCAGCAGCGCCACCGTCAGCTTGGCGGAAAGCCGGCGCAGCATCACGGCATCCCGGCCGCGCCGGCGGCCCGCGGTGCACCGAGCCGGTCGTTGAACTTGTAGCCGACGCCCCAGACGGTCAGGACGTAGGCGGGCTGCGACGGGTCCGCCTCGATCTTCGCGCGCAGCCGGTTGATGTGCGAGTTGACGGTGTGCTCGTAGCCGTCGTGACCGTAGCCCCACACCAGGTCGAGCAGCTGCTGGCGCGTATAGACGCGGCCGGGATGCCGGGCGAACTGCAGCAGCAGGTCGAACTCCCGGGCCGTCAGGTCGACCAGCCGGCCGGCGATGGTAATCTGGCGCTTGTCCGGGTCGATCGCCATCGCGCCCGCCTCGATGCGCTGGCCGGCGTCGTCCGCGGTGTCCGGCGCCAGCGCCTCGAGCCGCCGGAAGATCGCCTTCACCCGGGCGATCAGCTCGCGGATGCTGAACGGCTTGGTCAGGTAGTCGTCGGCGCCCATCTCCAGCCCGACGACGCGGTCGACCTCGGACGATTTCGCGGTCAGCATGAGGATCGGCGTGTAGCTGTCGCCCGCGCGCAGGCGGCGGCACAGCTCCAGCCCCTCCATCCGCGGCAGCATCAGGTCGAGGATGATCAGATCCCAGCCGCCGGCGGAGGCCACCTCGTATCCGCTGGCGCCGTCAGCAGCGACCGCGACCTCGCAGTCGAGGTCGCGCAGGTGCAGCGCCACCAGCTCGGCGATGTCGGCGTTGTCCTCGACAACCAGTATTCTGCGCGCCACGGCTCGGCCAGCCTCCTGTTGCAGGACATTCCGGTCAGGTCCGGCGGGCAATCTAGCGGCAGGTTATCACGAAATCCTCCCGGGCGCGCCGACCCCTCTATTCGCCGTATCCCTCGGTACGGGCGGCGGCATCGGCCGGCGTCTCGACCGCGCCGGGCGGCACGGCCAGCGCCTCCTCGAGCGGCCGGAATTTCAGCGCCAGGTCGGGGTCGACGGCGTAGACGGTGCCGTTCGGCACCTCGACCCAGGGCTCGTCGGTGATCGGCTCGGACGCGATTTCGACGCAGCGGTAGCGTGTCCGGTGGGCGTGGCGGACGTGCGACTCGTTGCAGATCGGGCACAGATGGACGCCGTCGCGCTCGACGTACCAGAGCGTCCGGCCGAGCCGCGATCCGGCGAGCCGCTCGCCGTCGGTCCACAGCACGTTGAGGCCGACCGGCTTGCCGGGCGCGACCTCGCCGCACCACGCGACGATCCGGTTGAGCCCGTCGTGCAAAATGTCGAGCAGCCGCCGGTCCGGATGCCGGCCCCACAGGCTCAGCAGGTAGCGGAAGATGTGCTCGCTGTCGGTGCGGCCGCCGATCTGGTCGCGGTGCAACGGGTCGGTCTCCGCCAGCAGACGCTCGCGGACCGCGGCGAAGTCCGGCAGGGTGCCGTTGTGGGCGAAGGCCCAGCGGCCGTGCACGAAGGGATGGGTGTTCTCGAGGCCGGGCGGGCCGACCGTCGCCCGCCGCACATGGGCGATCACCGCGTGCGAGTAGACCTGCGCCGCCGCCTTGCGAAAATGCTCGCCGTGCCAGGCCGCCCAGGCCTGCTTCTCGAGGTACGGCACGTCGTCCGGATAGGCGGCGATGCCCCAGCCGTGATCGTTCGGCTGCCCCGCCATGTCCCGGCGGCTCTGCGACATCAGTGCGTTCTGGGCGTGGACCAGGCTGCATTCCACGCGGGTCGGCTCGTTGGCCCGGAATCCGTAAAGGCGGCACATGGCGGCCCCGTTCGGTTCTGACCCCGATAGCCTACAGGGGTTCCGCCGGTCCGGCGATGATCGGGGTCAATACCGGTGCGGCGGGCGCGCGTCGGCCGGGCCCGGTCACAGGAGCTCGATGCTGCCGTCGGGGTTGAGCTGGACCTGGTCGCCGGTCGCGATGCGCTCCAGCACGCCGCGCGCGCCGACCACCGTCGGCACGTTGTATTCGCGCGCGAGGATCGCCGCATGGCTGAGCCAGCCACCGATCTCGGTGACCACGCCGGCGACCCTCGGCAGAGCCGGCGCCCAGGTCGGATGCATGAACCGGGTAATCAGGATCTCGCCCGCCTCGAGCGCCTCGATCGAGGTCCCGGTCGCAACCCGCGCCTTGCCGCGAATCGGCGCGTGGCCGGCGACCAGGTCGCCCTTCAGCAGCACCTCGTGGCCGTTCAGCTTGCGCTGCTCGCCGTCGAGCGACAGCTGCTCGAGGTCGCGCGGCGACAGGTCGGAGGGCAGCGTCGACAGGCTGGCAAAGATTTCCCCCGCCTCCTGCCGCTCCTCGATCGTCACCCGCGCCGCCTTCAGCGCCGCCGCCCCCTCGCGCAGCCCGACGACCTCCTGCCGCGTCAGGTAGAAGATGTCGTCGTCCAGGCCGAGCCGCGCCGCCAGCGCCAGAAGGATGCGGCGGATCACGGCGAGCTCGCGCAGGCTGTGGTGCTTGGCCTCTTCCTTGAGCAGCTGGAAATTGCCGGCCCGCTCGACCGCCAGGCGCAGCGCCTTGTCGTTCGGCAGCGTCGCGAGGTTCTTGTGCGCCGCTTTCTTGCTGCTCACCGCCTGCGCCGACTCGACGAGCTGCTCGACCAGCTTCGGCGATTCCATGTAGCGCGGATCGGCGATCTCGTAATCGACGGGCGCGCGGTGCCCGAACAGCTCGATGAAGTCGCGCTCGGTCGCGCGCCCGACCTTGACGTCGGCGAGCAGCGCCATCGCCCGGTTGACCACCGTCGGCGGCATGGTCGACAGGTACTCCGCCGCCGGCAGGCCGCGCTTGGCCAGCTGGCGCTCGGCCTGCGTGAAGTAGAAGTTCGCGGCGATGTTGACGATGTGCGCCTGGACGTAGTTCTCGGTGATGAACCGGGTGCACACGTGGTCGAGCATCGAGAACAGCTCGTTCTCGTTGAACTTGTGGAGGTCGACCAGCTCGTAGACCCGGATCTCCTCATCCAGCAGGGGCAGGAAGTGGTTCCAGAACCGGTGCTCGATGCCCTGCGCCATGCGGGTCAGGCGCAGCGAGGTCAGGAACCCGCCGGACTTGCGCATACGCCGCCGCTCTTCCAGCCGGTTGACGTAGAGCGCGCCGAACACCGAGGTCACGAACGGCGGGTCGTCCTCGCCGACGTCGTAGGTGATGCCGAGGCTGCGGCACGCCATGTCCATGGTGCCGCCCGGCCGCCACATCTCCTCCATCAGCCCAAGGCTGAACGGCGTCGGGCGCGGCAGCAATTCGGACAGTTCGTTCTGCACGAAGATCGCCTCGTCGGCCTTGGCGCCCGTGGTCAGGGCCAGCAGCCGGTGGCGTTCGCTTTCCAGCAGGCTGGCGCGGAGGTTGGCGCTCTGCTTGCGGGCCAGCGCGGTGATCGCCCGGGCCTGGAGGATCATGAAACGACCCTTGATATAGGCCCACTCCACGTCCTGCGGGCCCCCGAACAGGCTCTCGAGGGCGCGGCCGATCTCAATCAGCGGGGCGAGGTCGATCGGCGGCGGCGTCTCGTCGACCAGCTCGCCGGAAGAGCGCCCGAACTCGTACGAACTGGCGTCCGCGGTGCCGTCGACGACGCCGACCCCCAGCCCGTTTGTCAGTTCCACCAGCATGCTGCCGCTGCGGCTCGGATGCTCGGTGAACATCACGCCGGCATACTCGGCATCGACCATCTTCTGGACGACGATGGCGCCGATCTCGCGGGTCTGGTGACCGTAGGCGCTGGCCGAGTCGGCCCCGAACGAGTCGAAGACGCGGCGCAGCGCGTCGCCGAGCCCGTCGCGGTCGACATCGAGCACGCTCTCGAAGACGCCGGCGTAGCTGCGGTCCTCGCCGTCTTCGTTCAGGCCGGAGCTGCGCACCGCGGCACGGTCGAACTTCATCTTTTTCCACAGCTCTTCGACGCGCTTCCAGTTGTCCGGCGACAGCAGGTCACCGGCACCGCCCTGCAGCGCCTCTGTGGTGACGATGAAGCCGTCCGGAACCGCGATGCCGGAGGCCGCGATCGTGGCCAGCGCGCTGCCCTTGCCGCCGGCCAGGTCCGGGCGGCCAGCGATGTCCGCGATCGCGCAGACCGGCGCCACCTTGTCGCCGGCGGTATCCTGCCGGGCATCGGGCCGACTCCAGGTCTGCGTTGCGCCCTCCGTGCGGGCGCGGATCCACATGCTCTGCAGCGCCATCAGGCCGATGCTGCAGACCAGATAAAGGTTGACCGCGGAGCTGATCGGGATCGTCACAAGGGCCAGCAATGCGGCGGCAATGACGCGCATCGTCGAATACACGAGCGAGGGCTTCGCGGCGGCGGACTGCAGGTGCAGGAACACCATCGTGCCGAGCAGCGCCGGCAGCGCGAAAACCGGATCGGGCCGCGACATGTCGGGTATCCACAGGAGCTGCACCGGGAACTCGCGGGCCACCGTATCGACCGCGAAGAAGAATGCGAGGAACAGCGGGATCTGGATGGCGATGCCGATCATGTTCAGGCCGGGCGTCAGCTTGTGGCGCCGGTTCAGGGACCGGATCGCCCGCCCGAGCCGCACCCGGTCCGCCCCGACGCGCGCCTTCAGCTCGGCGATCCGCGGCGCCAGCCGGCGCATCACCACCTGGTCGCGCTCGGCCTTGGCGGTCAGCGGAAACACCAGCAGCCGCAGGCCAAGGACGACGAGGAAGATCGCCAGAGTCAGGGCGCCGGTAAGTTCGACGGTACCCCGCAGCAGAGCCGCCAGCGGCGCGCTTACGAAATCGAGAAAGCTCTTCGACCGGCCGGCCTCCCACTGCGCGACATGCGTGCGCGACGCCGTGGCGACGTAATATTCGTGCGCCACCGTATAGCGGCCAAGATACTCGAATCCCGCACGGGTCAGCCGCAGGCCGAGAATCTTGGCATAGAAGCAGCTGCGCTTGTCGTAGCACGGCGCGATGACCGGGACCCGCGGCAACGCTTCGATCGCCTTGTTCATCTCGGCGGTCTGCATCTTGCGAATCGGCATGTTTATCGCGCCCGGCAAGTGACCGGTCTCGAAGTCCTCCGGATAGCGGACGTCGACGAAGATGGCGCCGCGCTCGACGACCTGCTGCTTCACCTCGTCGGTGTCGAGCAGCATCGTGTCGTTCCGGTAGCGCGGCAGGCCGCGCAGTTCGGTCACGGCACCGCCCTGCAGCCCGGCGATGTCGCGGTTTTCCGACAGCCATTTCTCGAAGCCGCCGACCACGAACTTGCAAGGAATTCCCTTGGCCGCCAGCACGTCGCACGTCTCGGAGCTGCGGTTCCCGGAGTAGCACAGCAGAACGTTGGTCTTGTTCTTCCTGACGCCATGTTTGCGGGGGTTAGCCTGCAGGTCCGGGTAGCGAACCTGGGCGAATTGCGGCAGGTACCCGGCCTCCTTCTCCTCCGGCTCGCGCAGGTCGATCAGGTTGATGCTGCTCTTGCCGTCCGGGCCGATCTCCGCAAGCAGGTCCGCCAGATCGTCCGTCGTCATGCCGGCCGGGTGGCCGACCTGATCGCTGTACGACAGGGTCTTCAGCGAGGTATCGCCGACCCTCTGGCCCTTCTCCACCGACGGGCGGACCAGCGCGGCCTCGAGGCGCTGGTTCCTGACATCGATGGCGTAGGCCCATTGCAGGACGCTAATGACCACCGCGGCGACCGCCACGAGCGCGAGGCCTCCGACCAGCCATTTCGGGGCACCGCCGCGCCGCTGGCCCGCGCCGGGCGCCTTGACCTGCTTGCGGCCGAAAAACAGGCCGCCGAGGGTAACCGAAATCAGGCCCAGGATCTGGCCGGCGCTGGACAGGAAATTGACTGCAAGATCCGGTGACGGGATGGCCAGCGCGGGCGCGGCGCCGGCGAGAAGCAGAACGATGCCGACCGGCAGCGCACGCAGCGGCACACCACCTGCGCGGCAGCGGCGCGCACGCGCATCGATGCCTGCCGTCCCGGTTTTTTGTGTGTCGCCCTGCGTCATTCCCGCTTATTCCCATGGCGGCCCTGCGGCCGTGTTATGAATTGCTCGTTCTTCGTCGTCCCGGGCGCCCTGCCCATTTCGTCCGGTTGCGGTCGTCGCACGATGCCGGGCCGGTTGCCGGCGCGGCTGCGGCGTGCCCTCCGGACCGTGCCCGGATGGCGGGCCCGCATCTCAGCGCGCGCGGATTTCGGTAAGGAAGCCCTCCACCGCGTCGAACAGGCTGTCTGCCTGCTGCGACACCTGCTGCGAGGCCGTCAGCACCTTGGTGGCCGCGGCGCCGGTCTGGCTGGCAGCCTGGTTGACGCCGCCGATGCTGGCGCTCACCTGTTCGGTACCGCTTGCGGCGCGCGCGACACGCAGCGCGATCTCCTGGGTGGAAAGGCCCTGCTGCTCGATCGCGGCGGCGATCGTCGCCGCGATTTCGTTGATTTCGGCGATGATCTCCGTGATCTTGTCGATCGCGCCGACAACGTCCTGTGTCTCGTTCTGGACCGCCGTGATCTGGCGCGCGATATCCTCGGTCGCCTTGGCGGTCTGGTTGGCGAGGTTCTTGACCTCCTGCGCCACCACCGCAAAACCCTTGCCGGCCTCGCCGGCGCGCGCCGCCTCGATGGTGGCGTTCAGCGCCAAGAGATTGGTCTGACCGGCGATCTCGTTGATCAGCGTCACCACCTCGCCGATCTTGCTCGCCGTGGTCGACAGATTGTGCACCGTCTGGGTGGTGGCTTCGGCCTCCCGCACCGCGTGCGCGGCGACCGTGGCCGACTGGTTGACCTGGCGGCCGATCTCGGAGATCGAGGCCGACAACTCTTCGGCCGTTGTGGCAACGGTCTGGACGTTCGCCGTCACCTCGTCCGAGGCCGAGGTCACGGTGGCCGACTGCCGGCTCGTCTCCTCGGCGGTCGACGACATCTCCTGCGCCGTCGATTCCATCTCGTTGGCCGCCGACGTCACCATGTTGGCGACGCTCTTGACCGCCTGCTCGAAGCGGTCGGCGAGCTCGAGGATGGAACTGCGTTTCTCTTCCTCGGCGCGTTGCTTGGCCAGCGACTGCTCAAGCTCGAGGCCGACCTTTTGCTCAGCGTTTTCCTTGAAGACCTGAACGGCCCGCGCCATGTCGCCGACCTCGTCGTGGCGGTCCAGCGACGGCACCATCGTACCCAGGTTGCCGCCCGCCAGGGCCTCCATCGCCTCGGCGATGCCGCCCAATGGCCGGGTCATCATGCGCAGCGCAAGCATGACGACCGACACCACGAAGAGCAGGATGACGGCCAGAAAGAAGAACCCGGCGACGACCATCGTGTTCCGGGAATCCAGCAACCGGCGTTCGGACAGCGCAAGGGTGAGCGTGCCGACCTGCGAGCCGGCCGCAGTGCTGCTTTCTTCCAGGCCGCTTGTATGGACGATGTCGCGCTGAACGACGAACACCGCAGGCTCATTGATGCGGAGCGGCTTGCCGAAGGCGGCGATCTGTTGACCGTTCGCGCCTTCGATGGCGGCGTAACGGAAGTCCGGGTCCCGCGTCAGCGTCTCGAGCATGCGCTCGGCCTGCTCGAACTCGAAATCCCAGATCGGCCGGGCGAGCCCCGCCGACTGCACGTCGGCGAGGAACTCGGCCCGGGACTCAAGATCGGCCCTGCGGTCGCTATGGATATACCACATCGCAATCCAAACCGCAGACATGAACACGACGGTGATGACCGCCGAGATCAGCACCTGCACCTTGGCGTGCAGCGAAAGCCGCAAGGTTCGGCGCAGGTGCAGATTCGTCTTGTCTGTTTTCATGTGCTGCATGACAGGGCCCCCTATCGTCACAATCCGTCTGAGCGCGCGTCAGCGCATCGAGGCCTGGGTTTCGAAGAAACGGCCGTTCTCCTTGATCGACTGCCGGATCGCCGCAAAATCGTCGTCCGAGCCCGGCAGCATGCCGTCGGCCTTGAGCGCCTTCAGGGCTCCCTTGTCGGTCATCTCGAGCAACGCCGCCTGCAGCGCCTGCTGGATGCGGGGCTCGATGCCGGCACGGGCGACCCACGGCTTGGTCACATTCGGGAAGGTGACCAGAACGCGGATCGGAACGCCCTTCTTCACCAGCTGGTTGAAGGTGCTCTGCTTCAGCGCGCCGGCGTCGAACTCGCCGCGCCCGACGGCGATCCCGACCTTGTCGTGGCGGCCGAGATACTCGTAGCGGGACAGGTCCTTCGCGCGGATGCCGTTCTCGACCAGATAGAGCTGCGAGAGGTAGCGGCCGATCGTCGACTGATCGTCGCCGAAGGCGAACGACTTGCCGTGCAGCTGGGCGACGCTCTCGATGTCGCTGTCGAGGGCGACGCAGATGATGCCGTTGAACGTCTTGGCGCCGTCCACGCTCTCGATCGCGAGAATCGAGAGATTTGGCTGCCGGTCCTTGCCGAGGACGTAGGACGCCGGGCCGAGGCGCGTGAAGTCGGCGCGGCCCTGCACCAAGTCGTCGAGGCCGCCCTCGTAGGTCGGCGAAATCTTCAGATTGATGGTGACGGCCTCACCGAGGCGATCACTGAGGTCTTTTTCGAGAACAGCCAGGGCCGGCCGGAACTGCTTTTCGACATCGGCACGGCTGTCGGTGGCGTAGACGCCGAAGTTCAGCTCAACCTCGGCCTTCGCCGGATGCCCGATGACCGCGACGGCCAAGAGGGCAAGAGCCAGCAAGCCGGCTCGACGGACAGTCGAATTCATACTGAAATCCTCCAAGCAATTGAATTCCTGCACCCTTCCAGTTGCCGGAGGCCAGTGCGTCCTAACGGGGGATCAAAACACGTGGCGAATTTTATTAAATTGCCTTGCAGTACTTCTTTGCGTCCGACCAAATGCTGTCGAACGGAAGCTTTTTCTTGGCAAGGTAAACAACGTACTAACACTGAACTTATTCCCTAACCGTTTAACATTTTCTTAATCGCCTAACGGTTCGCTAACCGGGTCATCTGGCGGTGCGGGTATCAGGCTGTTGAAGCTCTGCGAAACCGCCACTTTGGCACCCGCGATGGTCTCACCGACGGACGATGCAATAACCGGGCCAGTTCCCGGTAATATTGTGACGATCATCCGGCCGGCCGCGTCCGAATCTGTCCTGGCGCCGCGCGCAGGCGGCCGCAACCGCGCGTTTCGGCAGACCGCTGGACCGCGCGCCCGCCAGGTGGCATCTTCATGCCAAGCGAGTGCGGGGCAGGAGCATGGGACGGTATCTTTCCGCAGTGTCGCTGCTGCTGGCGGGCCTTGCCGTGCCGGCCGGGGCAGTGGCCGAAACGCCGGTCGACCTCGAACTGGTGCTGGCGGTGGACGTATCCTTGAGCATCGACGTCTCGGAAGCCGGGTTGCAGCGCGAAGGCTACGTCCGGGCGTTCCGGGACCCCGAGGTGATCCGCGCGATCCGCTCGGGCATCCTCGGGCGCATTGCCGTGGCCTACGTCGAATGGGCCGGGCCGTATCAGCGCCGCGTCGTCATCGGCTGGACCCTGGTCGACGGCGACAAGACCGCCGGGGCTTTCGCGAACGCGCTCGAGCTGAGCGCGCCGGGTTCGGCCCGGCGCACCTCGATCAGCGGCGCCATCGACTACGCGCTGCCGCTGTTCGACGGCAACGGCTTCGAGGGCACGCGCCGGGTCATCGACGTCTCGGGCGACGGCCCGAACAACGCCGGCGGCTTCGTCGACAAGGCGCGCGATCGCGCCGTCGCCGCCGGTATCACCGTCAACGGCCTGCCGATCCTCGACAACAGCGGCGGCATCTATTCGTGGTACAACATCCCGAACCTCGACCTTTACTATCGCGACTGCGTGATCGGCGGGCCCGGCGCCTTCATGGTGGTGGCCGAGGATTTCCACGATTTCGCACGGGCGGTGCGGCGCAAGCTGATCCTCGAAATCGCCGGCCATGAGCCGGACCTTGTGCCGGCGCAGCTCCGCCCCGACGAGCGCGCGAGCCCGCCTTGCGATATCGGCGAACGTCTGCGCCGGGCGCGCGAGGAGGATTTCTGAGGCGCGGCGGCCCGGCTCGTGCCGGGGATCGTGGTGGGCCCGGCAGGATTCGAACCTGCGACAACACCGTTATGAGCGGTGCGTTCTGACCGCTGAACTACGGGCCCGCCCCCTATATAGCAGGCCTGTCGCGAA
>JBFIFO010000099.1:0-14565 GCA_041602815.1 Alphaproteobacteria bacterium
CCCTACCTGATGCTGATCGGATTGTTCTCGATGGCGCTCGGCACCTGGCTGTTCACCCGCGGCGTGCGCTATCTGCAGGCCGCCGAGGCCGGGCTGCTGTGCCTGACCGAGGCGGTGCTCGGGCCGCTGCTGGTGTGGGCCGTGCTCAGCGAGATGCCGACGCCGCAGGCGCTGCTCGGCGCCGCCGTCGTCCTTGCCGCGCTGGTCTACGACACCCTGCCGGAGCGCCGCGCGCGCGGCGCAGCCGGACGGTGATCAGCCCCGCATCCGTGCCCCGTCCGGATCGTACAGCGGTTCCGAGCACAGCGTCGCCGGGCGGAACGCGCCGTTGATCTCGACCTCGAACCGGGTGCCGTCGGCGGCGAGCTGCGACGCCACGTAGCCCAAGGCGACGCTCTTTGCGACCCAGTGGGCGTAGCCGCCGGAGGTGACATAGCCGACGCAGGCGCCGTCATGCAGGATCGCCTCGTCGCCCGAGACGTCGATGTCCGCGGTGTCCACCGTCAGGACGACCAGCCGCTTGGCGGGGCCGGCCCCGCGCTCACGCAGCGCCGCGTCCTTGCCGACGAAGTCCGTGTCCCAGTCGATGAACGCATCGAGCCCGGACTCGGCCGCCGTGAAGTCGGGCCGGTAGTCGAGCGTCCAGGCGCCCCAGCCCTTCTCCAGCCGGAGCGACATCAGCGCCCGCGCGCCGTACGGCTTCAGGCCGAGATCGGCGCCCGCCGCCTCGATGCACTCGAACAGTTTCAGCTGGAATTGCGGCGCGCAATAGATCTCGTAGCCGAGTTCGCCGGAGAAGGACAGCCGCGCGAGAATCGCCGGCACGCCGCCGATGAAGGTCGGGCGGATGTCGCGGAATCTCAGCGCCGCGTTCGAGACATCCTCGCGGCACAGGCGCGACAGCAATTCCCGCGACTTCGGCCCGGCGATCGCCATTCCGTGCAGCGCGTCGGACCGGTTGCGGTAGGCGACGTCCTCGTCCGGCAGGTGCGATTCGAACCAGCGCCGGTGCATCTCCTGCGCCGCGCCGGAGCCGAACAGCAGGAATTCCCCTTCAGCGAGGCAGGCGACGGTCAGGTCGCCGTAGAGCTTGCCCTTCGGTGTCAGCATCGGCGTCAGCGCCAGCCGTCCCGGGTCCGGAATCCGCCCGGCCAGCATGCGATCGAGCCAGGCCCGAGCGCCGGGGCCGGTCACCTCGTGCTTGGCGTAGTTGGCGATCTCGATGGCGCCGACCGCCTCACGCACCGCCCTGACCTCGGCGCCGACATAATCGTGCGCCCGCGAGCGCCCGAAGGTCGGCTCCTCATGCGCGTCCTCCGGCCCGTCGGCGAACCACAGCACGTGCTCCAACCCGAAGCTGTCGCCCATCACGGCGCCGCGCGCGACCAGCCGGTCGTGCAGCGAAGTGGTCTTCTGCCGGCGGCCCTTCGGCAGCGTTTCGTTGGGGAAGGTCATCACGAAACGCCGCTCGTAGTTCTCCGACGACTTGATCGTGCCCCAGTCGGGCGAGGCGTAGTCCCCGAAGCGGGCGACGTCCATCGCCCACACGTCGATCGAAGGCTCGCCGTCGATCATCCATTCGGCGAGGCACAGGCCGACGCCGCCGGCCTGGCAGAAACCGGCCATGACGCCGACCGCGACCCAGTAGTTCCGCATCCCCGGCACCGGGCCGATCATCGGGTTGCCGTCGGGCCCGAAGGTGAACGGGCCGTTGATCACATCCTTGATGTCGGCCCGGCCAAGCGCGGGGATGCGTGCAAAGCCCAGCTCGAGCCGCTCGCCGATGCGGTCGAGGTCGGGGGCCAGCAGCTCGTGCCCGAAATCGAGCGGCGTTCCGGCGACCTGCCACGGTGTCGAGCGCGGCTCGTAAGTGCCGAGCAGCATGCCGTCCGTCTCCTGCCGGAAGTACATGTTGCCCTCGTAGTCGATACCGGCGGGCAGCCGCTCATCGGGACCGCGCCCGGCGATCTCGGGGATCGTCTCGGTGATCAGGTACTGGTGCTCCATCGGCTGTACCGGGAGGTGCAGGCCGGCCAGGAGCCCGACTTCGCGCGCCCACAGGCCGCCGGCGTTGACCACGATCTCGGCGTTGACCGTGCCCTTGTCGGTGACCACGTCCCACGAACCGTCCGGCCGCTGGTTGGTCTCCAGCACCGCGGTGTGGGTGTGATAGCGGGCGCCGTGGTGCCGCGCCGACTTGGCGTAGGCGTACGTCACGCCCGACGGGTCGATGTCGCCGTCGAGCGGATCCCACAGCGCCGCGATATAGTGCGACGTGTCGATCAGCGGGTGCCGGCGCGCCAGCTCCTCGAGCGAGATGAACTCCTGGTCGAGTCCCATGTAGCGGGCCTTCGAGCGCTCGCGCTTGAGGTAATCGTACCAGTCCTGCGTCGAGGCGAGATAGAAGCCGCCGGTGGCGTGCATGCCGACCGACTGGCCCGACGTCTCCTCGATCTCCCTGTACAGGTTGATCGTGTAGCCCTGCAGCCGCGAGATGTTGGGGTCGGAGCTGATGGTGTGGATCTGCCCGGCGGCGTGCCAGCTCGAGCCCGAGGTAAGCTCGTTGCGCTCGAACAGCACCACGTCCTTCCAGCCGAACTTGGCGAGGTGGAAGAGGATCGAACAGCCGACCACGCCGCCGCCGATGATCGCCACTTTCGCGTGGGAATCCATGACCGGCGCCTCCTCCTTGTCCTTCGCGCCCGCAATCTGGCCGCCAGGCCGACGGCCCGGGGCGTTACCGGGCGACGGTAGCCGGACGGCCCGCCGATGTCATCCGCCATGACGTGAGGGAGGCTACGCCGGCGCCCGGCGTGCGCGCCGCTTCAGATACGGGCTGGCAGGAAAGGCGGCGCCTTGACGGTCACGAACGTCTCCGGATGGAACCCGTTGAAGTGGGTCGCCATGGCGTTCGAATAGGCGCCCATCTGGCCGAACTCGATCCAGTCGCCCTCGCCGATGTCCGCCGGCAGCGCCACCGTGTGCGGGATCACGTCCGTCGAATCGCAGGTCGGGCCGTAGACGGTGAACTCGGCCAGGTGGTTTGCGGCCGACCCGTCGGCGCGGATCATCCGCGCGGGATACCGGATGCCGACGGCCGCCGGCTCGTTCAGGCTGTGGAAGATGCCGTCGTTGATATACAGCGCGTTCTCTTTTCGCAGGTGGACCTGCGCTACCAGCGAAATGGCGTTGGCGACGAGCGCGCGGCCCGGTTCGCACATGACGACGCAGTCGTCGCCCAGCGGCATGGTGGCCAGCCGCTCTTCGATCACGGCGAAATAGTCCTCCAGCGGCGGTGTCGCGTAGTTAACGTAATGGGCCGGGAACCCGCCGCCGACATCGAGATGGCGGATCGGCACGTCGGCCGCGCGGATCACGTCGGCGGCACTGTCCATGGCCTTGCGCCAGGCGCCCGGATCGCGGCACTGCGAGCCGACATGGAAGGCGAGCCCTGTACGGTAGCCGGCGTCATGCACCAGGCGCAGCAGCCGCGCGGTCTCGTTCGGCGACGCGCCGAACTTGCGCGACAGCTCGAACAGCACGTCGGCACCCGGGGTCGACAGCCGCACCAGGATATCGAGGTCGGTCCGGCGCGTCGCCGCGATGATCTTTGCCAGCTCGTCGGCGTGGTCGATGACGTAGTGCCGCACGTCGTAGACCTGCGATGCGGACAGCAGCGCGGCGCGCGACTTGACCGGATGCATGAAATAGGCCTCGGCCTCCGGCAGACCCTCACGGACCGCCGCGATCTCGGACAGCGACGCGGTGTCGAAGTGACGGATGCCGGCCTCGTAGAGATGGTGCAGCACCATCGGGTGCGGGTTGCATTTCACCGCATACATGACCAGCCCCGGGAATCCGGTTAGGAACCGGCGCGCGTTGTCGGCCAGCACATGCGGCCGCAGGCAATAGACCGGGTAGCTCGGCCGGAGCGCGGCGACCATGCTGTCGGCGTCGGCATACGAGCGTGCGGACACGCCGTGACCGCGCGGCGAAAATCCGCCGGTACCGCCGGAGTCGCGGCGGATCGGATCAACTTGAGGGCCAGGCGAGTGGCGCATGACAACACATCCTGAATTCAAGGGATGCAGCCAAATCGGGTCCGATGAACCCTTGCCGGAAGCACGCTACCCAATGCGTCTGATTCCGCGATCGGAGCCGCGAGCGGCCATTTACACCAGTAGATATTGGCAGACAAGGGATAACGTTCGATTAAAATCTTCGTGACCGATAAGACTTGCCAGGTGCGGGCAACTGCGGGTTATCTCCTGGACCCCCGCCCTGTTCACGCAATGAGGAGACCGGCATGAAGAAGCTCAGCAAACGACAGAAGGCTTACCAGGCGCGGCGCAAGGACGGCCTCAACAAGCGCCGCATCAAGTCTCGCGACAAGCGCAAGGAAGGGCAGCTGCGCCAGATCTCCGGCGCCGAGGCTTAACCCCGGCACCGGTGGCTCGCATGCCCGGTGATGCCGCATGAGCGACGCCGGCGCGCGTCGACCGACACGGTACCGGCGGCTGGCGCGTCGGACGGCCGTTGTTTTGCTTGCGGCCACCGCCCTTCTCCTCGCCGCCATGGCAATCCGGGCACGGCAGACGCTGCCGCAGACCAGCGGCGAGGTCGCGGTGCCGGGCATTGCCGGTTCCGTTGAAATCCTGCGCGACGTCAACGGCGTGCCGCATATCTTCGCCGATTCGCTGCCCGATGCCTGGTTCGCGCTCGGCTACGCGCATGCGCAGGACCGCATGTGGCAGATGGAGTTCACCCGTCGGCTCGGGGCCGGCCGGCTGGCCGAGGTAATCGGCCCGAAGGCGCTCGGTACCGACCGGTTCTTCCGCACGCTGGGCCTGTACCGTCTTGCCGAGGCGCAGGCCGCCTCGCTGTCGCCGCAGACCCGGCGGGCGCTGGAATCCTATGCCGCCGGGATCAACGCCTGGCTGGTGCATCGCGCCGCCGCCCTGCCCGTGGAGTTCATGCTGCTCCGGTACCGGCCGGAACCATGGCAGGTCGCCGACAGTCTCGTCTGGGGCCGGCTGCTGTCCTACCAGCTGTCGACCAACTGGACCACCGAGCTCCTGCGAGCGCGCCTTTCGACCCGGCTGCCCAAGTCGCTGATCGTCGAGTTGTGGCCCGTCGGCCCGGACGAGTCGCCCGTGACGCTCGGCGTAGCGGAATCGCTGCCGGCCGGCTTCGCGCGCCTGGCCGATTCCCTCGCCCCGGCCGCCGGCTGGCCGCAACCGCGAGGCGCATCCAACGCCTGGGCGATCGGCTCTGAGCGGAGCGCCACCGGGGCGCCGATCCTGGCAAACGATCCGCATCTGGAACTGGTGGCACCCAACCAGTGGTATCTGGCACGGCTCGTCACGCCCGACGTCGAGATGACCGGGGCAACCGCACCCGGGATGCCGTTCGTTCTCCTCGGTCACAACGGGTCGGTCGCCTGGGGCATGACCAGCACCAACGCCGACACCCAGGACCTGTTCATCGAGACGATCGATCCTGAAGACTCCGGGCGCTATCTGACGCCCGACGGATCGCAGCCGTTCCTGACCCGCGACGAGACCATCCGGGTGAAGGGCGCCGAGCCGGTTGTCCTCACCGTCCGGGCGACGCGCCATGGTCCGGTCATCTCCGATTTGCTGGCCGATATGGATGCCGTTGCCGGTATTACCGCGGTCATCGCCCTCGCGTCGGAATCGGAAGCGGCCGAAGATCCGTCGGCGGACGCCCTGGCAGCGATGCCGCTGGCCCGCGACGCCGAGTCCTTTGCGGCGGTCGCAGCGGAATTCGAGGCGCCGACCCTCAACATCTTCTTCGCCGATACTCGCGGCACCATCGGGATGATCGCGCCAGGCCGCATCCCGGTGCGTCGCCGGGGCGACGGCAGCTTGCCGGCCGCCGGGGCCAGCGGCCAGCAGGACTGGATCGGGGTCATCCCCCGAGACGAACGGCCGCGCATCCTCAACCCAGAGTCAGGATACCTGTTCAATGCGAACAACCGTTTGACCGGAAAGGACTACCCCTGGTTCATCGCGCGCGACTGGGAAGATCCGTATCGGGCGCGTCGCATCGGCGAGGTGCTTGCGTCACGGCCGCAACACTCGCCGGACGACATGCAGGCCCTCCAAGGTGACGCGCTGTCCGACGCCGCGCGCGAGCTGCTGCCGCTCATGCTGGACGGAGTCGGCCCGGTCGAGGGCATGTCCGCGCGCGCCGTGGCGATGCTGCGGGGCTGGGACCTGCGGATGCGGCGCGACCGGCCCGAGCCGCTGATCTTCGCGGCATGGCTCCGCGAAACCACGCGCGGCATCGCGGCGGACGAGTTGGGGCCGCATTTTCCGCAATACTGGCGCAACCGGCCCCGCTTCGTCGGCGCGGTGCTGACGCACAACAGCCATTGGTGCGGCGACGCGCGATCCGGCGTTGCGCAGGATTGCGGACCGGTCCTGCGCGACGCCCTGGACCGGGCGCTGGCAAGCATCGCCTCGCGGCTCGGTCGCGACATGGCCGGCTGGCGGTGGGGCGACCTGCACCGGGCGGTGTTCCGGCATCGCATTCTGGGCGAAGTGCCGGTGTTGTCGTGGCTTGCCGACCTCTCGGTCCCGTCGGACGGCGGCGACGATACGGTCAACACGGGCGCGCTGGCCGGGGGCGACTCGGCGGAGCCGTACACCAATGTTCACGGCGCCGGCTACCGGGCGGTGTACGACCTCGGCGATCTTGCCGCCAGCCGCTTCATGATCGCGGCCGGCCAGTCGGGAAACCCGTTTTCCCCGCACTATCGGGACCTCCTGGCGGCGTGGCGGGACGGCACCTATATCCGCATTGCGGGAAACCGCGAGGAGATGGTCGCCGCCGATCATGAGCGTCTGGTTCTCATTCCTGCACACGACTAGCGTGGCCGTGGGTCCTGGCATGAGTTGCGGGCGGGTCCGCACGGCCGTGCAACGGGTCGCGGGCGGACGTGCCGCAGTGCCGCGCGCGTGGCCGGCCGCCGTCGTCATGGCGCTGTGGCCGTTCCCGGCCACGGCAGCGGAGCAACCGGGCGAGGCGCTCCCGAAATGGGAGGCTGGCATCGCCGGCGGCGGCGCCTGGACGCCGCATTATCCGGCGGCGGACGAGAGCGGCAATGCGATCATCGCAGCCCCCTATCTGAAATACCGTGGCCGCCGGCTGCGGCTCGGCGAAGACGGCCTTGTCACGGGCCGGTTTTTCAGGACCGACAGGATCCATGTCACTGCCAGTGTCCGCGGCTCCCTTCCGGCCGACTCGGCGGACAACAGGGCGCGCGCCGGCATGCCCGATCTCGATGCGCTGTTCGAGGTCGGCCCGCAGGTCGAACTCCTTCTCGCGGGACGCAGGGAGGAGAATTCGGTGTCGCTCAAGCTACCGCTCCGCTTTGTCTTTTCAACCGATTTCTCGGATTTGAAAGACCGCGGCGTGGTCTTTCAGCCGCGGTTCTCGTACCGTCGCGAATCCCTGCTCGGGGCAGACGGTCTGTCGGGAACGGTCAGTCTCGGCCCGTCCTTCGCAAGCGAGCGGCTCATGGACTATTTCTATGAAGTCGCGCCGCAATTTGCCACGCCGCAGCGGCCGGCCTACCAGGCGGAAGGCGGGTATCTGGGCAGCGACATCGCATTGAGCCTGAACTACCGGCTTTCGCAGAGTTTCAGCGTTCTGGTCGGCGTGGAGTTCAGCTATTACGGCGGTGCCACCAACGACGACAGTCCGCTGTTCCGGTCCGACTCCGGCGTCAAGGCGGGCGCCGGCTTCGTCTGGAGGGCATGGCGCAGCGCGGCGACGGCAGCGGAGTGAGAGCCGGCAATCGGGGCGAAAGGCTTGCGCGTGCCGCGGCCGGGTCCAAGATATAACGAAACATGGCAACATCGTAAGGGGACAAACATGGCGCCCGACTCCCTGCCGGACCAGCCGGCCCGCCCGTTTTCATGGGCGCAGCCGCCCGACCCGCTAAGCCAGGCGGAACTGTTCGAGGGCATCATTCTCAAGCGCGTCCTGGCCTATCTGATCGACGTGGCGGTCCTCCTCGGCGTGACCGGCTTCATGTGGCTGCTTGTGGTACTGACGCTGGGCCTCCTGGGCGGTTTCGCCGCCATCCTGACTCCGCTCATACCGCTCGCCTATCATACGCTCCTCGTCGGCGGCCGCGATTCGGCCACTCTCGGCATGCGCATGCTCGGCATCCACGTCCGCCGGGTCGACGGCAGCGCACCGGATTACCCGCAGGCGGCGCTGCTGACCCTTTTGTTCTATGCCAGCATGGCCCTGACCGGCCTGCTCCTCGTGGCGGCGTTCTTCAACGAGCGCGGTCGTTGCCTGCACGACTATCTTTCCGGGACGGTTACCGTGGTGAATATCTCCGAACAGACGGTGTGATGATGGGTTGCCAGGCCCGCTGGGCTGGCGATAATCGGAGCATGAGCAACCAACGTCCCGCCGCCTCGCTGGTGACCGGCATCGTCCGGTTCCGGCACTCGACCGGCATGCCCTGTCCGTACCTGCCCGGGCGCGTGGAGCGGCAGGTCTATACCGAGCTGACGGAACCGACCAGCCACGAGGTGTTCCGCCGCCTTTCGGCGGCCGGGTTCCGGCGCTCCCACCACATCACGTACCGGCCCGCCTGCCCGGGCTGCAGCGCCTGCGTGCCGGTGCGCGTGCCCGTCGACCGCTTCGAGTGGAGCCGCTCGTGGCGTCGCATCTGGAACGCCAACCGGTCGCTCTGCGCCGAGGACGTGGCGCTGACGATCGACGATGAGCAATACCGCCTGTTCCGGCGTTACATGCGGTCGCGCCATGGCGACGGCGACATGGCGACGATGAACCGTGGAGACTACGCGGCCATGGTGCTGACCAGTTGTGTCGACACCCGCATGATCGAATTCCGCGAGGACGGGGTGCTGCGGGCGGCCTGTCTGATCGACACGCTGCCGGATGGCCTGTCCGCCGTATACAGCTTCTTTGATCCGGACCTGCAACGACGCAGCCCCGGCAGCTATATGGTGCTCTGGCTTATCGAAGAGGCGCGGCGCCGTGGCCTTGCCCATGTCTATCTCGGCTTCTGGATCGCGGACAGTCCGAAAATGGCGTACAAGATTCGCTTCCGCCCGCTCGAGGGGTTCGGCCCGGACGGCTGGCAGGCCCTGCGTACATAGGCCGACCGCCGGACCGCGGGCCCGTGGCTCAGCCGCCAGCAGGTAGACAAAGCCGATCTGCGCGGATAATAATCGTGGCGCTGCCGGAACGGCGGCGTTCGAGAATGAAAACAAGCATCTGCTGCAGGGACAGGCACGTATATTCGTTCGTTCAGGCAATCTCTCAGAACCCGGATCGGCGGGCCCGAACGGCCCGCGGAACCGTCAGGTACCCGTGCCAACGGTGACAGGGGCGGGCCGCCATCACAATAACGACCACCGGACACAGAAGGACAGCAAGGAGGATCACATGGATCGGCGTTCATTCATAACCAAGGCGGGTATCGCCGCCGGCGCAGCCGCGGCGTCCACGACCCTGGCGGCGCCTGCGATCGCGCAGGGCCGCAAGGAGATGGTCATCGTATCGAGTTGGCCGCGGGACTTCCCCGGCCTCGGCATCAGCGCCCAGCGGCTCGCCCAGCGCATCACCAATCTGACCGACGGCAGGATCACCACCAAGTACTTCGCGTCCGGTGAGCGTGTCGGCGGCTTCGACGTCTTCGACGAGGTCGCGTCGGGTAACGCGCAGGCGTACAACTCCGCCGATTACTATTGGAAGGGCAAGCATCCGGGCTGGGCGTTCTTCACCTCGGTCCCGTTCGGCCTGACCTATACGGAGATGGGTGCCTGGATCAACCACCTCGGCGGCCAGGCCCTTTGGGACGAGCTCGCCGGCAGCTTTGGCCTGAAAGCCCTGCCCTGCGGCAACACCGGCGTCCAGATGGGCGGCTGGTTCAACAAGGAGATCGAGTCCGCGGACGACCTGAAGGGCCTGAAGATGCGTATCCCCGGCCTCGGCGGCGACGTCATCGCCAAGGTTGGCGGCTCGCCGGTCTCGCTGCCGGGCAGCCAGATTTACGAGAATCTGGTGTCGGGTGCGATCGACGCGACCGAGTGGGTCGGGCCGTACAACGACTACTTCCTGAAGTTCTACGAGGCCGCCAAGTACTATTACTGGCCGGGGATGCACGAGCCCGGCGGCTTCATCTCCTTCGGCATGAACCAGAAATGGTGGGCCGGCCTGACCAAGACCGAGCAGCTGACCATCGAGGCCGCGTGCCAGATGGAATGCGAAATTGCGATGTCGGAAAACAATGCCAACAACTCGACCTACTTGAAGAAGTTGACCGACGAGCACGGCATTCAGCTCCGCGAGTTCAATGACGACGTCTACGACAGCTTCGGTGACGCCGCCGAGCAGGTCATGGAGGAGACGCGCGCACACAGCCCGCTGGCGAAGAAGATCCACGAAAGCTTCGCGGTTGCCCGCAAGAACGTGGGCGGCTGGATGAAGCTTTCGGATGTCGGCTATTCGTTGAAACGCAATCGGGTCCTCGGCCTCTGACGGGCAGCGGATCGCAACTGTAGATCGTGGGACGGAGTGCGGCTCCGTCCCACGACCGTCAAGGCCGCAGCCTCATGTCCGTTACTGATTCCGGCCGACTCGCCAGCGGTTCGCACGGATCGGCCTCCGTACTGGGTTTTCGCTTCCTGGCGTGGACGATCGTCGGGACGATTTTCGCCTATCTGCTGAACATCTACCTGACCTTCTGGCGCGAATGGCCCGGCGCCGAGGCCGCCTTCGGGCCGGACCGCTCCGCACTGGCGTGGCTGCAGGTTCTGGTCTATCTGCTGTCGGTCGCCGCGCCGGCGGTGTTCGTAGTCGCAACGAAACACCGCACCCTGCGCGAGGACGACGCGGCGATCACCGCGATCGCCGCCTACATTGCCCGTTTCGCCTTCTGGGTCGTCTTCCTGGTCGGGCTGGTCGACGGCCTGATATCCTTCCTGCGCGTCGAGGAGTTGCTCGAGTTCTTCGTCGGCGCCGATATCACGGTGCAAATCGGGCGCAGCGCCTACCGCGCGCCCTACGTCCATTTTCCGCTGGTCGTGGCCTCCCTGGTCCTGGCCGCCGTCACACGCACCCTGGGATTCACGTGGCTGGCGCTGCTGGTGGTGGTGGCCGAACTGCAGATCGTCGTCTCGCGCTTCGTGTTCTCCTACGAGCAGGCGTTCATGGGCGACATGGTCCGCTTCTGGTATGGCGGGCTGTTCCTGTTTTCCAGCGCCTACACACTCGTCGAGGAAGGCCATGTGCGGGTCGACGTGCTCTATTCGGGTTTTACCGACAGCACCAAGGGGCTCGTCAACGCGGTCGGCGCGCTGGTGCTCGGGCTGCCGCTGTGCTGGGTCATCCTCGTTGTCGGTCTCGGCCAGTCGACCGCGATCATCACCAGCCCGATCCTGCGCCTGGAAGTCTCGCAGTCCGGCTTCGGCATGTACGTGAAGTACCTGCTGGCCGGATACCTCGCGATCTTCGCCATCACCATGGCGATCCAGTTCGCCGCCTACCTGCTGGACGGTGTCGCCGACTACCGGGGCGACCCGGGCAAGCACAAACACGACTCCGGCGCCACGCACTAACGCGGAAAGAGACAGACACCCATGGAGCTCGTTTTTCTCCTTCTGCTGATTCTGCTGATGATCTGGGCGCTCGGCTCCGGCTTCCCGGTGGCGTTTTCGTTGCCCGGGTCGGCGATTCTGGCGATCGGCGCCGCCGCCTTTTGCGGCTGGCTATTCGCCGGCGACGCAAGCGCCTATTTCGCTCAGGGCGGCCCGGTGCAGTGGCTGACCGCCGGCGTGACCAATTTCCGTGGCATCTACTGGGAGGCCGAGCGGGATACGCTGATCGCAATCCCGCTGTTCGTGTTCATGGGCATCATGCTGCAGCGTTCGAAGATCGCCGAGGACCTGCTGGTGACCATGGCCCAGCTGTTCGGCCCGATGCCGGGCGGCCTCGGCATCTCGGTGGTTTTCGTCGGGGCGCTGCTGGCCGCGACCACCGGCATCGTCGGCGCGACCGTCGTCGCCATGGGGCTGATCTCGCTGCCGGCGATGATGCGCAACAAATATTCGCATTCGCTGGCGACCGGCACCATCGCGGCGTCGGGCACGCTCGGCCAGATCATCCCGCCCTCGATCGTGCTCATCATCCTGGCCGACCAGCTGGCCAGCGCCGTCGACCAGGCCAGCACCACGCGCAAGGTCATGTACAAGGAGGCGACCGGCGAGATCGCCATGCCGTCGGAGTTCGACATCGTGTCGACCAGCGCCGGCGACATGTTCATGGGCGCCTTCATCCCGGGCCTCGTCCTGGTCGGACTGTACATGGTGTTCATCCTGCTGAACTCGCTGCTGCGGCCGCACACGGCGCCGGCCGTCCATTTCGAGGGCAGGTACGACATGAAATTCGCGCTGCGCGTGCTGCTCATCCTGGTCCCGCCGCTCACCCTGATCTTCGTGGTGCTGGGGTCGATCATCATGGGCGTCGCCACCGTCAACCAGGCCGGTGCGATCGGGGCCGTCGGCGCGACGATCATGGCCGGCTACCGCCTGTGCGAGGGCAAGCCGGGCACCTACCGGCCAGCCATCCTCGCCATCGTCTCGGTCGTCGGCCTCGCTGTGGTCGCCAGCATCCATCCGATCAACGTGAAGAACATCAACACGCAGGGTGACGTCGTCGCGCTCGTCTTCGCGATCGTTCTGGCCGCCGGCTTCCTCACCTCGGTCGCATGGAGCTTCTGGCGGACCTTCACGACCGACAACACCCTGCGCGAGGTGATGATCGACACCGCCAAGACGACGTCGCTGGTCTTTATCATCCTGCTCGGCGCGGCGATGCTCACTGCGGCGTTCCGCGGCTTCGGCGGCGAGGAACTGGTCAAGGAATTCCTGACCAATCTGCCCGGCGGATTCTGGGCCCAGTTCATCATCGTCATGGCGGTGATCTTCCTGCTCGGCTTTTTCCTCGACTTCATCGAGATCGCCGTGGTGGTGGTGCCGATCGTGGCGCCCATCCTGCTGGCCGATCCGTCGGCCAATGTCACTGCGGTCTGGCTCGGCGTGATGATCGGTCTCAACATCCAGACCTCGTTCCTGACGCCGCCCTTCGGTTTCGCCCTGTTCTACCTGCGCGGTGTCGCGCCCGCGGTGGTGCGCACGATTCAGATCTACAAGGGGGTGGTCGCGTTCATCTGCCTGCAACTCCTCGGTCTTGCCATCGTCGGCGCGAGCCCGTGGCTGGTCAACTTCCTGCCGAACCGGATCTCCCTGACCTCCGAGACCGCGCCGCCGCCGCAGAACCCGCGGCTGCAACATTGCCTCGAAGACTTCCTGTTCCGGGAATACGACACCCGTGAAACCGAGCTGATTTCGGCGGTCGACCGGGCGCGCGGCCTCGAACTGTCCTATCTGTCGAGAGACATGCAGAAAAAGCTCGCCGATGCGCTTGACGATGCGGCACGGACATTCGCGCTCGTCGACGAGATCCGCACGAGGGAGGCCGCCGTCGCGGCGCGGGCCGGCGCCTATGCGCCGCTGCGCGATCAGGTCCGCAACGTCGAGCGAAAGGTCGCGAAAATCGATGCGGAACTCGAGGAGATCGAGTTCCGGATCGCTCGTCTGTCCGGCGCGCCGGAAGACGGCGAGGAGGTGCGGCGCGAACTCGAGGAGGAGGTCCGGCTTCTCAACGCACGACGCGACAACCTCATGGCGCAGATCCCCGAGAGCTGGGCCGCCCAGAGCGCCGCCATGCAAGACCTCCAGAAGGAGGAAGAAAAGGCGCGGCGCACCTATCGCCGCAACGTCGACGACGCCTATGGCCCGATCGCGGAAATCGTCGCGGTCATCGCCGCGACCGACAGCCTGGCGACGATCAGGGACGACATCGAGGACCTCAAGGACCTCGTCGAGGAAGCCGATCCCGAACAGGCGGCCGACCGGATCAACGATGTCTCGCGGATGGTCGGGGAGATCGAAGGCGCCCGCGACATCCGCTCGCTCCTCTCGAAGGCGCGGCGCGAGATCCGCAGCCGGACGCCGGACCCGCAGCGGGCGCTCGAGCTGATCGACGAGGCGCTGGCCGAGCACGCCGCCGAAATGGCCTGGCGCACGCAGGCCAAGACGGAGCTCCTGCCGGGCCTCGAGGCGTACGAGCGCGCCATTCGCGACACCATCGGCCTGCGCCAGCAATCGCGCCTGCCGATCCCGCAGGTAAAGGAGATCACCGGCTGCCTGTCGCAGCATCGTGACATCTCCCTGTATTTCTAGACCTGCCGGAAATCCTTTGAATCGAAGCGTCGTCGGCGCCCCCGGACGCCGCGCCGGAGCGCGTCGCCCTTGCCGGACGTGCGCATTCCACTATGGTGTGGCCCACGCAACAACGGGTCAGGACGTCAAGTGAGAGCGGCACGAACACGCGACCGGGCCGTTGCGACGCCGGCAACCGGTATACGGCGTTGGGGGCCGATCCGGTTCACCCTATATGTCCTCCGCACCATCCGCCATGCGGCCGTGC